>NZ_KN882179.1:0-85319 GCF_000934755.1 Desulfonatronovibrio magnus | reverse complement strand
ACAGGAGACAGGAGACAGGAGACAGGAAACAGGAGACAGGAAACAGGAGACAGGAGACAGGAAACAGGAGACAGTAAACAGGAGACAGAGGTCAGAGGTCAGCGATCAAAAGTCAGAATTCAGGGTGCAGGGTAATGGGTAGAGGGGCAGTTGAGGTTAAATAAATACCCTATGATGATGAATTTGCTGAATCATCATTTGACCCTGCTAATTCTGGCATAACGTGAAAAACCTATTGAGAGATCCTTTACACTTGTTTCATATACATCAGGAACTTAGCTGGCGTGATTTTACTATATTTTTTGGTCATTTTTGGAAGAAGAAATATTCACAGTTTGAAAAAAGATGAGTTCTTCTCTTGAAAGGCAAGGGGGTGTTTCCTTAATTTTGGACTTACTTCTCGATACGGCCTTTAAGCCCTGGCTTATTCTGCTAAAAAGCAACGCTATAGGATCTCCTGTGGTATATATTCCAAAAATATTAGCTCTGTTGACTGCTTTAATGATCTGATCAATGGTGGGGCGTCCTGAAATGAGAATGCCTACGGTCCATGGAGAGATTGCTTTAGCCTGAATTAGGAAGTCAATACCGTCCACAGAATGCATATTTAAATTCGCAACAATCACATCTATTTCTGAATCTTCCCTTAGTTTTTCCAGCCCAATATCTGCCCCTTGAGCTGTTACAAGGTGAAACCACCGACTTAGCTGCTGGCCAAAAATGTCCATAAATTGCAGATCATCATTTACTAAAAGAATTTTTTGAGGCATCCCTTTTTTCCTGTGGACATTTAAAATTTTGGCCTATTTGGTACAAGAGCATTCTCTGCCTGAAACGGGAGCATTACGCGTTTCAGAAAGGTCAATCATGGGCAGTACCGAAGCCGGGGACTGTCCATGTGTCAACCAGTCACAGTCAGGATATAACACCAAAATAGCTATTTCATACAACTTAAATATAAAGATTTCAGAAATGTCTAATGCTCCCGTTATTGGTATTTCGTAAACCGTAACGTACTTGCAATTCACATTGGTCTTTGCATTAAATATTCCATAGCTTCTCACCTGGGCGGCCTAAAAAAATCAGCCTTAGCACGTTAGAGATTGCCGCGCTCGAAGACTCGCTCGCAATGACACCTGAGTTGTCAGGGATGTGGTTGCGCAAAACCTGTCACCCACGAGGGAGCCTAAGCGACCGAAGCAATCTGTATGGTAAAGCCATAATGCTCTGAATTTATTGTATATACGATTTTAGTTGCTTGTAAGTACTTGATTTTATAGCCAATATATTTGCAGATACTTGCAAGTACGCATTAGGCATATATAAAAGCAGGTAATCATAGTTTTGCAGTTGATTACAGTTAACTTGCCAGCCCAGAATTAAACATGTAGTGATTTTATTAAGATGAGACGTTTATGTTACCGGATGATGCTCAAGCGGGGTAAGGAGTGACTGATGTTCCCTGCTTTCCTTATAATGGGATAAATTGTTATATTATGTAAAATCGAAAGGCAAAAAATGACATATCATTTACTTATTGAAGCGCGTGATCGTATGGGACTGGTGCACGCTATCAGCGGAGTACTTTACGAATTTGGACTTAATATCGAACAGAATTATGAATATGTTGACAAACAGGAAGTCCGTTTTTTCATGCGTACTGAATTTTCCGGTGAGATTGACCAGGAAAGGCTTGTAAAGGTTTTGCAAAACCGTCTGCCGGACATTTCAATCAAACTGAATCAAAAAAAAGAAAAAAAGACAGTGGTATTGGTTACTAAGGAGCCTCACTGTCTTGGCGATTTGTTAATCAGGGCCCGGTATGGTGAACTGGATATGAAGATTCAGACGGTAATCAGTAATCATGATACATTGCGTGATCTTGTGGAGGGCTTTGGAATTGACTTTCATCATATCCCGCATGCAGGTCTGCAACGAGAAGATCATGAAAAGAAAATTCTTGAGGTAATCAAGCCCTATGGTCCTGATTTTCTTGTTCTTGCCAAGTACATGAGGGTATTGAGTCCTTATTTTGTATCCAGATATCCGGAGCGCATCATTAATATTCATCATTCATTTCTACCAGCATTCATTGGTGCTTCACCTTACAAGCAGGCATATGATCGCGGTGTAAAAATCATTGGAGCAACAGCTCACTTTGTAAATGATGAGCTTGATGATGGTCCCATAATAACCCAGGGTGTAATGCCGGTAAATCATACCTTTTCAGCCTCGGATATGTCTCAGGCTGGAAGGGATATTGAAAAGCAGGTGCTTGCCAAGGCTCTGAAGCTTACTTTTGACCACCGGGTTTTTATATTTGGCAGGAAGACCATTATCTTTGAATGATTTTTAACCTGGATTTCCAGGTACTTAACTCATTGAGTACAAATAAAGCAGTATTAGGTTCATGGCTACCAGGGGCCACAAACTGAAGCCAACCATAAGAGCCACAAACTTAGACAAGCAATTCGTACCAGGCAGGCAACTTCTCAACTGCAAGCCATAAGTCCATATAAGCAGACTAATGAAAGCTATTCCAGCTTTATGTACAATGTTAAATCCAGGAATGGGCAGAAATACAATAAGAGCAATGGCTGTCAGGTTCAGGCCCATAATTATCTTCTGACTGTTATGAACTCTTAGAAAAACAGCAGTGGTTCTTTTGTTACTTATTCTATCTGATGGTTCATCAGGCAGAGCCGTGCTCATGGCGCATGTCAGAGCAAGAAACATGAGTGGAATTGTTACAACCCAAGGGAAGTCCACGATATCTCCCGACTGAGCAGAAAAACCTGTCAGTGGAAGCAATATACCCAACCCCAGCATTTGCAGGATTTCACCTCCACCTCTATATGACATTCGAACTGGTGGATAACTGTATGCCCACAAAAGAATTATTCCCAGTGAAATGAGCACTAAGGGTGCCCACCTTTCATACCAGAGCCCTAAGATGAACCCCATAATTACGCAAACAAAGGCGGCGCCGGCAGCCGCTGACATAAGTACCTGCCAGGAAATTTTATCTTCAACAAGTACCCTGGAACCACCTGAGAATATTGTGTATGTATTGTTGCGCTTGTCTGTGACAACATCTGCCGCATCATTGGCAAATACAATATAAAGCTGGCAGGCCAATCCATATAAGTGGCAGATTATAAAGATACTCCACGAAAATGGATAACCACCCTGAACTGCAAAAAGTTGTCCCAGCAGCAAGGGCGGGAAGATATACAATTGTGAGGGTGGCCTGGATGCCTGGAGCCAGGATGAAAAAGTATGATTAGATTTATGATGTGAATATTTATGGCTCATTTAAAAAGCCGTGTCCTGGTGCAATATGCAAAGGGCAGGTTACGGTCGATGCTGTGACAACTTGCAGAAAATTCTATTAAATTTAACATAGAGTGATTATGAGAATTCGTGGATAGATGCTGTTAATCCATTAACTCTAAGCCGATACACCTAAATTAGCCTGTTCAACGACAATTATTTTATCCTGATGGGAGGTAGCAGCCGGCCAAAAAAAAGGACGCTGAAATCAGCGTCCTTTGCTATTTTAGTGCTAACTTACACAATCAAGCCTGTTACAGAAAAATAAGAAATTGTTAACGTAGCATAGATCCTTATTGTGTAAATTTAGTACTCCAGCTTGTGTGCTTCAACTTTGTTACAACAGCTATAGATTTAATTATTTATTCAACAAGACTTCAGTTATCACAGGCTCGAAGAGATTCATGATAAATGAAGGATAGAGACCTAATGCAGCAGAGAGCAGTACAATAAAGATCAGCGGGATAAGCATGAGCATTGGTGGATCTTTAATGTAATCCTTTTTGGCAAGCGCTTCAGGAAGATCACCAAAAAATATCCTCATGGCAAAATAGAACGCGTACCCGACTGTCAATAAAATGGCCATGAGTCCCATGATGCCGATGATGATGCTGAAAGTATCACCTTTTTCAAAGATACCGGTAAACATAATTACTTCTGCAGGAAAACTGCTAAAGGGAGGTATACCAGCTAACATCATTCCGCCAGCTATGAACAGCATGGCTGTAAAAGGCATTTTGGAACCAAGACCACTCAGGTAATTAATGTTTCTGATATGAGTTGTATAGACAACTAAACCGCAAGTGGAAAAGAATACTGTTTTACCCATTATGTGGCTGAGAAAGAAAAAGAGTCCGCCTTCAATACTCGCCGCAGTAAGCGCCCCTATACCCAGCATGGAATATGCGCTTTGACTTATGGTTGAGCAGGCAGGTATCCTTTTCATATCTGTTTGTGCAAGAGTCAACAGCGATCCATAAATCATTGTCAATACTGACAGCACCATTATTGGTGGTCCGAACCACTGAAAATCATCCCACAGTGGAAGCACGAGTACACGTACGATAATATAAGCAGCAATGTTGGCGTATACAGCCAGTAAACCAGCAATACAGGTTGGATGTTCGGCATGCACCCAGGGCATCCATACATGAAGCGGAATTATTGCCAGCTTGGCGCACATGCCCACAAGAATGACTGCAATGGCCCAGAAAGCAAGTGGATTGCCAGCCATGGTATGTATCTGGTCTATCTGAAAAGTTCCAATTTGAGAATAGATTATGATTACCCCGACCAAAAAAAGCACTGCAGAGAAAATTCCCCAGACAAGACACATTATTGCTACTTTGACTCGCTCATAGTACCCGTAATATGCCATGAGAAAATAAAGTACGACTGTCAGCACTTCCATAAAAAAGTAAAGTACTATCAGATCGGAGGCAAAACTGACCCCCATGAATCCAACCGGGAAAAAGAGCAAAAGATAGAAAAAGCATGTATAGTAGCTGGTCTGACCTTTCTCATTGAGGTCTGCGTAAATGATTTCTATTCTGTGATCTATATACTTTATAGAGTATACACAAAGAGCCAGGCACAGAAGATTACAGATAAGGGCAACAGCTATGCTCAGACCATCTCCAAGTAGAGTTAGTCTTATATCCGGGTTGATGAGCAATGGGTATTCTTCATTAATTGGTGAGCCATTGTAGACTTCAGCCAGGGCAATAAGCAGAAGGACAGTTGTATATATTAATCCTGATACTGCAACCCATCCAGATTTTTTCCCCAGGCTGTTCCTAAATGAAAATATAATTAGAGAAACCAGGGCTGGAATGAAGATTATTTGAAGAAGAATCATAGGCATCATGCCATCATCCTTATCAAGGCTAAGATTACAAAAATTATGGTCAACGCTAATAAATAAACAATATTACTGGAAAGATCCCTCGTATCTGCACGGAGTAAGTCAATCAATTTACTGCCTCCACCGGATATCCCTTTGGGCAATAAAGAGTGTACGGTTTTATCAAAACCATTCTCTATTCTGTCTGCAACAACACTTGAAGAGAATGACCTGACCCCTTCAGGCATACTACGATTAACTATCACATCATAACGTTCTTCTTTCTTGCTTACAATGGATGCTATTCGCATGGTTCCTTGAACAAAAACCCAGTTATAAAACTTGTCTATGTACCAGCGATTCCAGAGAAAAGTGTGAATTTTTTGGATCAGCGAAGATCGGTTGTAAGCATCATCAGGATTCCATTTTTGAGATACAAAATACATGTAAGCTGGAATAACACCTATGAGCACGCTGCCGATAGATGCGCATATTACTAATACTTTGGGAAATGAATACACATGATCTACGGTTGATAGTGCCAGGTCTTTGACCAGCTGAATTTTAAACAGATCATAAAGCGCATGCTCTGCCTTAAGCCCAAGAATACCGAAAACTACTATGCCAACAGCTAAAGCGCCGCATGCAAAGGTTTGTGTACGGTAAGCTTCACTGACATGGTGCCCAGGTTTACTGGTTTCTTTAATAATGTGTTGACTTGGCTGTCCGTGAAAGATCATTCCAAGAAAACGCATGGTGTAAAAGGCGGTAAATATTACTGTTACAATGGCAAAGGTAAAAAGAAGATAATGTTGTGATTCAAGTGTAGCCACTAGCACAGCTTCCTTACTCCAGAATCCTGGCAATGGCGGTATTCCGATCAGGGACAGGCCTGCCAGACCCATGAAAATCCATGTGTAAGGTAAATATTTTCTCATTGATCCCATTTCATTAATATATATGGAATGGGCAGCATGGATTACTGTCCCGGCACAAAGAAACAAACAAGCTTTAAACATGGCATGGCTCATAAGATGAAATATACCGGCAGTGTAACCTTTTAATAGAATATCCTGCCCAAACCCAGATACACCAAGAGCCAGCATCATAAAGCCTATCTGACTGACAGTAGAGTAGGCCAGAACTTTTTTTAGTTCCAGAGCAACAAGCCCCTGGCTTGCTGCAAGAAAGGCGGTAATGGCCCCTATCCATGCTACGATAATAAAGAAGTACTTGGCTTCCTCAACTCCGCCGGTCCAGTAAGCATAATAAAAGATAGGGACGAAACGGGCGATAAGAAAAACTCCGCTTTTAACCATGGTTGCGGCGTGAATCAAAGCTGAAACTGGACCTGGCCCTGACATGGCTTCAGGCAGCCATTCATGAAGAGGAAACTGTGCAGATTTACCCACTGGCCCTGCAATTAACAGTATGCTGACCAGGATGATCATTCCGGGTGATGCAGCCATTGCAGGAATCCAGGTGTTAGCCTGTTCATAAAGTTCAAGAATATTGAAGGTACCAGCGTAAAAATAAACAATAAGGAAACCACCCAGCATGAGCATGTCTCCCACGCTGGTGACAATAAAGGCCTTTACACCGCATGCTGATGGTTTATCAAACTTAAATGGCTCGGGACCACCAATCCAGTATTTTTTTTCATCCTTATAATAAAAGCTGATTAGTCCATAACTGCAGAGCCCAACAAGTTTCCAGCCTATAAACATTATAATGAGGTTATTAGCCAGAACAAGCAGAAGCATACTGCCTATAAAGGCATTCATCAGCATCCAGAAGCGGGTAATTCCTGGATCACCTTTCATATACCCCAGGCAATAGACCATGATGAAAAAGCTGATAACGGCTACTACGTTGATGACAATAATACTTAAGGGATCAAGTAATACGCCAAAACTTACCTTTATTGGAAATTCGAGCCAGACATACATTGATTCCAGTGGCAGTCTTTCAGCATTGAAAAGAAGGGGTAATAGCATGACTGCTGAGGCTGCCGTCAGGAAGGAAAAGAATACGGCTCCGTAATCTCTTAAAGTGGAGTTAAATCTATCCAGAATGGGAGTTAATAATACTCCTATAAAAGGAAAGATCAGGCAAAGCCAAGCAAGCTGTATATCCATATTAATTAAAACCTCAATACTTTATGTTTACGCAACAAAGTAACATTATTTACGCTGTATAAATTTCCAGCTCCTGGATTACATGTTTGCAATTGCAGCTCCGATGACCGGCTCGAAAAGATTCATTACCAATGATGGATACATTCCAAGAAAAGCTGAAAGGAGTATTATAAAAATCAGCGGAAGAGACATGGTCCATGGGGGGTCTTTGATATGATCATCCATGGCCAGCTTTTCTGGAATGGGTCCGAAGAATATCACACGGGTAAAATGAACTGCATAGGTGATGGTCAGAAGTATAGCTACAAGTCCTGTTATCCCGATGATTAAACCAAGATTGTCTCCACGATCAAAAATCCCGGCGAACATTATTACTTCAGCAGCATAACTGCTGAAAGGTGGAATACCTGCCAGCATCATACCACCGCAGAGAAACAGAATGGCTGTTAGAGGCATCTTGGCAGCAAGTCCGCCAAGTTGGTTGATATTTCGGATATGAGTTGTATATACAATTATTCCGCATGTGGAAAAGAAGACTGTCTTGCCCATAATATGGCTTAGGAAAAAGAATAAACCACCTTCTATACTGGCCACGGTCAACGCCCCGATACCTAGCATCGAGTACGCGCTCTGGCTGATGGTGGAACAGGCCGGGATTCGCTTCATATCTGTCTGGGCCAGTGTTAAATATGATCCCCAGATCATAGTGATAACAGAGAGTATCATAATGGGAGGTCCAAACCACTGGAAATCATCCCATAAAGGAAGTATGAGCGTACGGACTATGATATAAGCAGCGATATTGGCATAAACAGCAAGTAATCCAGCTATGCAGGTTGGATGTTCCGCATGTACCCATGGCATCCACACATGCAGAGGGACAATGGCAAGTTTGGCGCACATACCTATGAGAATAATGGCAATGATCCAGAAGGTCATGGGGTTACCAGCCAGAGTATGGATCTGATCTATCTGAAACGAGCCAGTCTGAGAGTAGATCATTAATACCCCGCCAAGGAATAGAAGGGCTGAGAACATACCCCAGATCAGACACATGGTCGCCACTCTGACTCGGTCATAATAGCCGAAATAGGCCATAAGAAAATACAGGGCAATTGTCAGAACTTCCATAAAAAAGTACAGGATTATCAGATCCGAGGCGAAGCTGACTCCCATGAAACCTACAGGAAAGAATAAGAACAGGTAGTAAAAACAGGAATAAAAGCTGATTTCACCTTTTTTGTCTATTCCTGCGTAGATGATCTCTATGCGGTGATCAACATACTTAATTGAGTATATGCACAAGCACAGGCATAGTATGTTACATATCAAAGCAACTGCTATGCTCAGTCCGTCTCCAAGAAGCGAAAAACGAATATCTGGGAATGAGACCACCGGGTAAGTCTCTTGGATGGGAGTTCCCATATAGACATGGGATAAGGCCATAAGCAGCAGAAAAGTTGTGTATGTAAGACCAGCTACGGCCACCCAGCCCGATTTTTTGCCAAGCTTATACCTGAACATAAAAATGAACAGGGCAACAAGGGCAGGGATAAAGATTATCTGAAGAAGAATCGCAGGCATCATGTCATCATCCTTATCAACGCAGAGATTATCAAAAGAATGGATAGTTGTATCATATTTCTGGTCGTTTCGATATCATTATTCAAGCTGAGATTTATATTTATCCTCACCTTGCGCCTGTGTTCGCAGGTTCTAAAAAGTGACAATAAAAGTAAGTTTTGCAATATGATCACCCTCTCACTTTCCCAAAGTTTTCGATTTCATAGCATACATGATTGTCAGCATTTTAACTAACCTGCGCCTTAGTAAAATTACTTGTTAAACTGAGTGAAATCAGGCACTGCAAAATTAAGCACGTTATCAACTATGTATCCATTGAAGACGCCAACCAGTATGATTCCCACCGCTATGATCAGCACAGGAATAAGCATAGTTGGACTCATTTCATTTCTCTTGTTTAATTCAAATTTTTTACTGTCAAGTTCTTCCTGTTCACCCTTAAAAGGCAACTTTAAGACGTCCGACTGATTTATCACTTTATCATCAGACTTTTCGTAAAAGCGGAAAAAGGCAATATTAATAAACCTGAACAAATAAACAATTCCCAAAAGTGTGCTTAAAACAATAGCGAAGACAAAGAACCATTCCTGAGCTTCTATAGCTCCTAATACCAGGTAGAGCTTACTGAAAAAACCGCCTGTAGGTGGAATACCTACCATTGAGAAGACTGCAATGATAAAAGCAAAAGCGGTAATGGGCATAACAGTTGGAAATCCACGCATCTTCCTGATGTCTAAAGTTCCCATTTTGTTCTGGATGCCCCCTGCTGAAAGAAAGAGCGCTGCTTTCATCATGGCATGATTAAGAATATGCAGCAGTGCTCCAATAAATGCAAGTGGATTGGCAAGAGTTATGCCCAGCGTGATGTATCCAATATTAGCAACTGAAGAATAAGCTAACATTCTTTTGATATTTTTCTGAGAAATGGCGAGGATAGATCCCGCGACTATACTTGCAACTGCTACCCAGCTCAGTAAGTCAATGATTGGTGGAAATTCGTAAATGGTCAAAGCCCTGATTAGAACATAGGCTGCCACCTTGGTGCCTATAGGGGCGATGAGGGCTGTCGCTGTAGATGATGCATGTGTATACGCATCAGGCAGCCACTGATGTAAAGGAAAAATTCCCATTTTTACGAAAATACCCAGTATAATTAACACTAGACCGACAATTACCGGAGTCTGGTTTTCAACATAGGGCAGGACCGCAGCTATATCGGCCATGTTCAGCGTGCCTGTACTGATAAATATGAATGATACTCCAAGAAGGTAAAATGCTGCACCTGCAGTACCAAGAGTAAGGTAGCGAAAAGCAGAAAACGGGGCCCGCTTATTTCCAATAGCCAGCAAGGCGTAGCCTGCCAAAGCCACTATTTCAAGAAACACATAAAGGTTGAACAGATCCCCGGTGAGTGTCATGCCTGCCAGTCCGCCGAGAAGCAACATGCTCAATGAATAAAACGGCATGGCATTGTAAGAAATTTCGTGATTGATGCTGTCTTCAGCATAAAACATTACCAGCAGGGTTGAGCCGCTGATAATGGCAAGAATGAATCCTGACAGGGGGTCCAGGACAAGTTCTATTCCCAGCGGAGGCATCCAGCCGCCGAGATGATAGCTGATAGCCCCGGAATTCAAGACTTCAAGCAGTCCGATTATGCTTAGTGAAAATGCTGCTGCTGAAAAAAGAAGTGCTACAAGATAGGCCCAGTAAACCCTGAAATAACCTGCAATGGGAATAAGAATTGAGGCCATCAGGTACAGAACCGGAATAAGTGCTGGTGAGCTTTGAGCTATATGTTCCATCATTTTTCTTTTGTCCGGTCGAGAAGTTCTTGTTCATCCAGAGTGTTGAAGTTACGGTAAACCGCAACGGCCAAAGTCAGTGAGACTCCAAGCGTGACCACTGCCACAACAATGGCTGTAAGCATTAAGGTATGAGGGAGTGGGTTAAGGTAAAGGTCAGGGTTATCCAGGGGGATATTGGGGTCTAATACCGGGATGGTAGCACCTTCTTTGTAGGCACTGACAATCCAGACCATAATAGTGGCGCTTTGAATCATGGACATTCCCATAATTTTTTTAACAAGGTTTCTTTTCATCATCATGGCATAAAGCCCTATGGTGAAGAGAAGCATGAGAAAAAAATAGGCGTAGTGGCCTTCAATTAGTTCCAGCATGATCAATTCCTGCTAAGTTGTCATATATGGCGATTAATCCGGTCATTACTCCCAGGGTTATGCCCAGTTCTACAAACAGGATGCCGTAGTACCTGAGATATGCCGGCTCCATCCACTGAACAGGCAGAACTGAGTAATCCATGAAATATCCTCCTGCCATGATGGCTACGACACCTGTTCCAGCAAACAGCACGCAGCCAATGGCGCAAAGTATCAAAGAAGAACTTGAAGGAAACATTTTCTGGCTGAAGACACCTCCTAAGCTCATTCTTTGCAGGATAACTCCAGCGGCAAGAAGAACGCCTCCCTGAAAGCCACCCCCGGGTCCGTAATGGCCATGAAAAAAAACATAAATCCCTATCAGCTGAATTACAGGCGCCAATCCGCGGCCAGCAATTTCAATAATGGGACTTTCAGTCTGATTGATCATTGCCTTCTCCTTCGCAGTACAAAGATACAACCTATGGTCCCGGCAAAGACTACAATCAGTTCTCCAAAAGTATCAGTGGAGCGGTAGTCAGCTAAGACTACACAGACCATATTTGGGGTCTTAGTGTCTAAATAGGCGTGCTGGATGTAGTATGCTCCTGCCACCTGTGTTCCAACCGGATTTTCTACCTGTTGAACCGGAGAGTTAAGATCCCCTCTCGGTGGTAGCATTGAAACTGTGTAAAGCAGTATTCCGGCCATTACCAGTAGTAGTGAAAATTGTATCAGTTTCAATCGTAACTCTTCCTTGATGTTTTAAAGATGGCTACAACAAAATAAATTCCCACAGCACCAGCACCTACAACTGCCTCTGTAAATCCTACATCTACTGCACCCATGGATATCATGATCAAAGCGACCATGAAACTGAATATGGTAAGGGTAACAACAGCTGCGAGAAGATTTTTAAGCTGCAGAGATATAAGGGCAGCCACAATCAAAATGGTAAATAATAAAAACTCAACCTGCCATTGCATGACTTGTCCTTTTTTAGTTTTTCTTTTTCCATGGCTTTACGCCGTGCAGCAGAGCTCTTCTGCTTAAGGCATGTGTGGCAACAGGGCTTGTAATGGCAACAAATACTGCGACTAACAAAAGCTTGAGACTTGTTTGACCGAAGCCTTCAAAAAACATCAGTCCCAGAATAAAAAACATTATGCCCAGCGTGTCCACCTTGCCTGAGGCATGGGCCCGACAATAGACATCAGGAAACCGGTTAAGGCCAATGCTGCCCACAAGCATAAAAAATACCCCAGCTGAGATAAAAATGATTGCCAGTATATAAAAAAATGTTTCCATAACTATCTCCTGGCGGTTACACGAAAGTATTTTGCCATGGCAATTACAAGAATGAAGTTCAGAATTGCGTAACCCAGGGCTATATCTACAAACATGTCAAGTCTGTCGTAAACTACACCAAAAAGCAGCACTAAGGTAATGGTCTTGGCTCCTACCGCTGCAGCTCCCAGTAAACGATCAAATACATTGGGTCCTGTAAGTACCCTGTAAAAGGGAATAAGCAGGGCAATGGCCAGAAAAGCTGCAGTCAGGGAAAAGAATAAATCCATTAATCACTCCCCCCTTTATACTTTACAACCTGTTTAGCGCTTACTGCGCTGTCAAGGATGGTGATGTCAGTACACATTTCTTCAGCCTTACACTCCTGGAGGTATAGCCTGCCAACCCTGGCCTCCATATTGCCGCTGACAAGGTCTTCCTCTACTTCATCCACAATGGCGTGGACTGTAAAGTAATCTTCCTGAATATCCAGGGTAAGAGTTCCAGGGGTCAAAGTTATGGAGTTGCCAAGTATGACCCTGGCCAGAGGGTTGGGCAGTTTTGTCTGAAAGCGGACTATCATTGGATTAATGGGCATTTTCGGATGGAGTATAAGGTAGGCAACAAAAAAACCGGATTTAATGATTTCGATTACAAGCCAGAACGTATAGATAATTAACCGGTATACATTGATGCACTGGCCGCTGACGGTTTCCCCGGTTTTCATGGGAACCGTGCCTGTTGCAAAGTTGAGCCAGACGACAGCTCCAACGGACAGAAGTCCGTAAATGATGGGCTCAAGGCCGAAACGACCACTTAAAATGAGCCATAGTGCCATTAGCAATACAGCCTGGTAGATGATGCCTCGGTGCTTTCTGAAAAAACTTGTTTCCGACTGTGCAGTTTCTGCGGTCTGATTCATATTTTTTCCACAATAGTTATGGTGATAGAAAATAAATTGAGGGCTTGTGAATTATTTCCCTTTAGCTTGTAAGAAACAGTCTTTAATTTGGTTTGTTTTGGGTGTCAAGAAAAAATATCTACATGATTAAATGTTGCATTTCGACAAAAATCAGAGATTAGCGCCTTTGCTGAAACCTTTTGAAACCTTCGAGAGTTCTAAGAGTCGGCTGAGTGTAAGTTGTTTTCCCGGTCGTTCTGATGCATTTTTTTAAGATGTGAATGATGTGAATGTCAAGTGCAATATTTGTTGTATTTTAAAAGCGTGCACATAATATTTGCAAGGTGCTGATTTGAATTGAAACATTTTGAATCGATTTTGATTGTGTGTAGTTTGTGATAAATGTCTGTTTACCTTAGCCGAGTGCTTAGAATCATGCATGCAAGCTCTGTTAATTAATTTTTCCGCTCGAGTTTGTTGTTTTGAAGAGCTTGACTGCCTGATTTGTGAGGAATATCCCATTGACGACAATCCGGCATGCATGTATGGTTTTTTTACACTTCGCAGGACTGAAAAATTACAGAGGGACTGTTCCAATGTCTGCAAAAAGAACTCCTCCATGTGGCGGAGGCTTTCACTTGCCTGTGTTTAAGAGTCTGCAGGTCGTACTCAATAAATGAAAGGACTGGCACTTAGGTAAGAAACTAATGGCAGTTCGGTTCTGGTCAGGCCCGGGTGGTACGATTGTCAAGTTAAAATAAATAATCATGATCATGAAAAATTTCACACTGATATCGATCTTAATGTTCAGCATATCATTCACTCTGGTATGCGCTCAGAATACCAGGGCTTCTGACCATTTGGTCTTCTCTATAGAAGAAACCTGCAATGCTGTATCCTCCAAGTTGGCCAGTGTTCGACTGGATGACTGCCTTAATGCACGGCTTGTTGATCCCGGGCGTTATTCCAGCAAAGGTGTTCCTCTTCTCATTAAAGAGTATCCTCCACTTGAGACCAGAACTCCTCAAAGTCGGGTACTTGTTGTGGGAGGTACGCACGGAGATGAATATTCATCTGTCAGTATAGTATTTCGATGGATGGAAATACTGGATGTCCATCATTCCGGCCTGTTTCACTGGATTTTTATGCCTTTGCTTAATCCTGACGGACTGCTTCTCGATAACTCCACCAGGACCAATGCACGTGGGGTGGATATCAACAGAAATTTTCCAGGACCCTTGTGGCGGGAGGTTGGGTACCAGCGCTGGAAAGATTTTACCAGCGAAAATCCCAGATATTATCCTGGTCCATTTGCCATGAGTGAGCCAGAAACAATGTTTCTTGTAGAGCTTATAAGAAAGTTTAGCCCTGATGCGATAATTTCCGTGCATTCTCCATTGAACCTTGTGGATTTTGATGGTCCGGGCAGGCCTCCGGCTTCCATCGGCAATCTTGGCCTTCGAAGGCTGGGCAATTTTCCAGGTACTCTGGGCAATTTTGCAGGAATACAAATGGGTATTCCTGTGATAACGCTTGAGCTGGCATCTTCTGCCAGGATGCCGTCATCCTCTGAAATATCCTCCATCTGGAGAGACCTGGTGCGCTGGCTGGTCAACAATACTCCGGTAGAAAAAGATCCCTTCGAGCTGCACGCAGCAGATGATCGGGAATTGCAAAAGGAGTTTTTTGGTAAATAGAGGCAATTCTTAATACTGGCGCAAAGCTTAACCTAAGGCGTGCTGCCATAAATGTAACGGGCATTGTCCCAAAAAAAGTTTGATAAAACTATACAAACAATCAATATACAGGAGACAACTATGAGCAGAGATCAGTTTAAAAAATGGGTATGTACAGCCATAGAAATGGAAGAAAAAGGTAAGAAGTTTTACGAAAAGGCTGTTGAAGACTGCAAGGATGGTCTTGGCAGAGAAATATTTATCATGCTTCGCGATGATGAAGTCAGACATATAGACAGGATTAAAGAGATTGAGAAGGCCCTTGATCAGGGACAGGATGTTCTGGAACAGGCCTGCAGCATGCCCGCTGATGAAAAGGATATGGGAAAGATGCTCCGGGATATGGCTTCCAAAGTTGATACTGACAAGGCATGCTCGTCTACTGAATCTGCATTGAATACAGGAATTGAATTTGAGCTTGCCCTGGTAAAATTTTATGAAGATGCCTTAGAAAAGGCACAGGAAGATATTGAAAAAGAATTTCTAAAAAAGATGGTTGCTGAAGAAAAGGCCCATTATGTTTTGCTTGAAGACCTGAAATATTATTATGAAGATCCCGAAGGCTGGGCCATGGGCCAGGGTAAATCCGGGCTGGACGGAGCATAACTCTGGAGGAACAGATGCGCAAAGAATTAAATATTTTGATTGGAGGTGAAGCAGGGCAGGGGCTTGTCACCGTAGGTGAGCTTCTGACCAAGGCGCTGGTTCGCTCCGGTTACAGTGTACATGTTACACAAAGTTATATGTCGAGGATACGGGGAGGGCACAATACATTCTGTGTCCGTACAGCTACAGGTGATGTGCATGGGCCGGATAAAGGCATTGATATTCTGGTGGCGCTCAACCAGGAAACCATAGAAATCCATCAAGATGATGTGCTTAAGGATGGGCTGATCTTGAAAGACAAGGAAATCAGCTTAGACAAACAGGGGCTTGTGGATATTCCTTTTAAAGATATCGCGCCGAGTACTCTTTTTGAAAATGTAGTGGGTCTTGGTTTTCTCAGTGCCATTATCGGCTTGGCTCAGGAAATGCCTGAGGGCTGTATCAAGAGTGTTTTCGGTGCAAAAAAGCCTGAGGTGGTCCAGAAGAACCTGGATGTTTTAAGCAAGGCGTATGATAATGCCAGTCAATTGGGACTTGAAGAGTTCAAGCTGGACAAGCCTGAAAATAAGCCAGGTCTGATGATGACAGCCAATGACGCCATAGTTCTGGGAGCCATGTCTGCCGGAGCAAATTTTTGTTCTTACTATCCCATGACTCCATCTACAGGTATCCCCATGTCTTTAAACGCCAAAGGCGCAGCCATGGGTATTGTTGTAGAGCAGGCTGAAGACGAAATTGCGGCAATTAATATGGCTGTGGCTGCTTCTTATGCAGGAGCTACTGCCATGACTGCCACATCCGGCGGTGGTTTTGCCCTTATGTGTGAAGGAGTAAGCCTGGCAGGCATGACTGAAACACCTATTGTGATAGTTGTGGGGCAAAGACCAGGGCCTGCCACTGGGCTGCCCACCAGGACAGAGCAGGCTGACCTGAATCTGGTTTTGTATTCAGGACATGGTGAGTTTCCAAGAGCCATATTTGCTCCTTCAGGACCGGAGCAGGCTTTTGATCTTACAAGAAAAGCATTTGATCTTGCGGAAAGAAGTCAGGGGCCGGTTTTTATTCTGACTGATCAATACATGGCTGATTCATACCGCAGGGTAGATCCTTTGGATATTGATGCCTCACAAGAAACAGCAAAGCCTCTGGACTCGTGTCCGGATCCTCAAAGTTATGAGCGTTATGCCATCACTGAAAACGGAGTATCTCCAAGGCTCGTACCCACACTGGGTGAATATCTGGTGGTTGCCGACAGTGATGAGCATTATCCTGACGGGCATATTACCGAAGATCTGAAAGTCCGTGTGAAAATGATGGACAAGAGATTAAAAAAGGAAGATATTCTCAGAAGCGAAATTGCAGTCCCTGAATATTGGGGGCCTGAAACCCCGGAAGATCTTGTTGTCTGCTGGGGATCAACTCTTGGACCCGCTCTTGAAGCTATGCAAAAGCATAAAAAGGGTACCATGGGAGTGCTTCACTTCTCGCAGGTCTGGCCATTGGAAAAAGAGCATTTTCAAGATAAGCTCCTGTCTGCCTCAAGGGTAGTTTTTGTAGAGTCAAATGCAGGCGGGCAGCTTGCCAGGCTGATAACATCTCTCGTCAAACCAGCTGAAAGTGCTTTTATTCTCAGATATGACGGACTGCCCATGGATGCAAGGTACATCCTGGACAGACTGTAAATATAAAGGTGTCTGTATAGCGCTTTTAAGGAAAGCAGGGGACAGGCACTCCGGAACCCGCATGAGCATCAACTTGTGCTCAAAATGATTCATTTTTTTAACAGATGGGTTCCAGAAAAGCCAGTCCCCATGCCACATGCCACATGTGAAGAGCTAATCAGATACATAAAAAGTGATTTTCTGGAGTATTAATTATGGTAGCAATAGAAGATTATGGTGAATTTGAAACTGCCTGGTGCCCTGGCTGCGGTAACCATTCCATTCTCAAGGCAGTCAAGCAGGCTCTGACCGGCTTGGATCTTAAACCGCATGAGTCCATTTTTGTGTCAGGCATAGGTCAGGCTGCCAAGTCCCCACACTATCTGAAAACCAATGTTTTTAACGGACTGCATGGCCGGGCTCTGGCAGCAGCTACAGGAATAAGGCTGGCCAACCCGGGAGCAAATATCATAGTGCAAAGTGGCGACGGATGTAATTATGGTGAGGGAGGTAATCATTTTCTGGCAGCCATCAGACGCAACGTAAATGTGACGCTGCTGGCTCATGATAACCAGATTTATGGACTGACCAAAGGACAGGCCAGTCCGACCACCACCCAGGGGCATGCCACCAAGGCTCAACCCAGGGGCAACCCTTCAAACCCGTTCAATCCCGTAGCTGTTGCAGTGGCTATGAAGGCCAATTTTGTAGCAAGAGGTTTTTCCGGCATGATTGACCATCTTGCTGATCTTATCAAGCAGGCTGCGAGACATCCGGGATTCAGTCTGGTGGATATAATGCAGCCTTGTGTCAGCTTTAACAAGGTTAACACTTTTGCCTGGTATAAGGAAAGGTGCTATGAACCCGAAGCCCATGATCCTCATGACTGGTCACAAGCTATGAATCTGGCAGTACAATGGGGTGAAAAGATTCCTGTAGGTGTTATTTTTAAGGGTGATCGACCGACATTTGAAGACCAGCTTCCGCACCCGACTGGAGATCTTCTTTACCACAATAAAGTCAATCGCGGCAAGCTTAAAGAAATCATGAATTCTTATGCTTAACGTTCCCAGTTGATGGAGACTTTGTCCGCAGTCCGGTTATCTGTTAACTGTTATCGGTTATCAGGAAATACTTGATAACCGATAACAATGCCAGTCAATACTTATAAGCTCCCCACCCGGGCGGACCAGGACCGAACCTGTGAGTAACTGTCTTTAAAGTGGAGCCTGCATCCTGCAGGCTATTTAATTCCAGGCGGCTGGAAGCCGCCTCCACCTTGAAGAACAGTCCCATATTTGGAAATTGGAACACTGTGCCAGGCGTAAAGCTCTCATCTTTGACGGAATTTCTCAGGCAAATGTGCATCAATCATAAGCAAAAAAAGTAAAAATATAAAAATTGTAACCGTTTGATTTTATTGGCAAAACGATTCCAGTTGCTTGTAAGCTCCTTACCCGGGCGGACCAGGACCGAACCTGTGAGTAACTCATACACCTCGTTCCCAGGCTCCAGCCTGGAGATGTTTAGTTCTTGCGGCTCCAGCCGCTTCTTCAAAATGTGGCTGGAGCCACAAAAAATAGGTCTTCTCAGGCTGGAGCATGGGAACAAGAGCAAAAAATCAACCTTAGCACGTTTGAGATTGCCGCGCTCGAAGACTCGCTCGCAATGACACCTGAGCTGTCAGGGATGTGGTTGCTGAAAACCTGTCACCCACGAGGGAGCCTGAGCGACCGAAGCAATCTGTATGGTAAAACCATAATGCTTTGAATTTATTGCATATACGATTGTAGTTACTTATAAGCACAGGAGGCTCACTGGATATGTTCAGAAACCACTTAATCAACAATTTTTCACTGCAGATTGCTGTTTTTATCTGCATGTTGATCCTTTTTGCGCCCTCTTCCCTTAAGGCTGATTCATTTCCAGAGATTATGCTGCCAATGCCTGAGGAAGAGCACTCTGCATATCTTGGCCTTGAGCATGGGCAAGATGGTTTTTTTCTCAATGAAGTTGCAGCGGAAACTGTACTGGTGCAGATTTTTAGTATGTACTGCCCCATATGTCAGCGAGAAGCCGAGGCAGTCAACGAGCTTTATTATATGATTCAAGACAAGGGGCTTGAAGGGCAGATAAAGGTTATTGGCATAGCCCCTGGAAATTCTGCATTTGAAGTAAGTGTTTTTCGAGATCAGTATGATATCCCTTTTCCGTTGTTCCCGGATCCAGAGTTTGAATGGCATAAACTGCTGGGTGAAGTAGGTACTCCCTATTTTATACTGGTGGAGATCCAAGACTTAGGCCTTCTTCTTACTCATAAAGGTGCGTTTGAAGATCCTGCAGTCTTTCTTAAACGTTTGAGCTCCCCTTAAAGAGGCAAAACAAAGGTGAAGGAGGCTTAAATGAAGTTCTTGCGTGTGGCATTGATTGTTTTTTTTGTAATGTTTGCACTAAGGGCTGAAGCTGTTCTTGATAATATATATCAACCACCTCAATTAAAGCCAGTGGACAGCGAGCTGAAGGTTAAAGTTGGTGACCTGGCATCGGATTTTACTCTTCCATGTATTTGCGGTGAGAACATTACCCTGTCTGACTTCAGAAATAAAAAAAATGTTATGCTTTCTTTCATTCCAGCTGCCTGGACTCCAGTATGCTCTGATCAGTGGCCGGGATATAACATTGCCCGACATTTTTTTGATGATTCAGAAACAATAATCCTGGGCATCAGTGTGGACAGCACTGCCACGCTTCATGCCTGGGTGGATGCTATGGGCGGACTGTGGTTTCCTGTATTATCAGATTTCTGGCCGCATGGCGGACTGGCAAATGAAATGGGTGTGCTTAGAAGCGATGGCATGGCGGAACGGGCGGTTTTTCTTATTGATAAACAGGGTGAAATCGTTTTTATCCATGTCGAAGATATCAATAGACGACCTCCTCTGGAAATGCTTGTAAATGCTCTGCACAATCAGCTTGTGGACTAACCTCAATATCATTTTTCAGGCGATACGTTATTGAGCATATATATAAGATTCGGTCTGCGCCGGATTTTACGCTTCTGGTATCTGAAGCTTTTGCGCATGCGTGAAAGTCCGCATTCAGTGGCCATGGGTCTATCTGTGGGCGTTTTTGTGGGTTGTCTGCCCATAATTCCGTTTCAGACTGTTGTGGCTCTTGGGTTAGCATTTGTCATCAGATGCAATAAAATTGCAGCTGCCGCAGGTACCTGGATTACCAATCCGCTATACGCTCCTTTTGTCTATTATGGTCTTTACCGCATTGGTAAGATGATCATTCCCATCGGCAAAAAAGAGTTTGAGCCCGAAGACCTGACCTTGATGAATATTGTGGCTATGGGGTGGGATTTTTTTCTTCTTATGATGTTTGGCGGGATAATTGTCGGCTTGATTCTTTCGGTTATAACCTACATGATTTCTGTAAAGGCTGTTAAAGTTTATCATGACCGCAGAGCTAAAAAAAAGAGTCAGAAAAAGCTTCAGGGATTGACTCGTTCCAGGGGAAGGATTTGAAACCCTGGAATGTTTACGCATTTATGTTGCTGGCAGTATTATGAGTTACAGAGCCAAGAAAAGTCTGGGGCAGAATTTTTTAACCGATGGCAATATTGCCGGAAAAATTGTTGATGCTCTTGGTTTAGAGCATGGGGATGATGTACTTGAGATAGGACCTGGGCAGGGTGCCTTGACTAAACTGCTGATTTTAAGGCAGGTTAACCTGACTGCACTTGAGAAAGACTGGAATCTTTGCCTGGCTCTTAAAAAATCCTGCCCTCAGGCTGGGCTCATATGTATTGATGCATTAAAATATGACTGGGCTAAGCTGCACCGACTTCATAGTCTAAAAATTGTCGGCAATCTGCCCTATAATATTGGTACCAGGCTGATCTGGGATATTACGGCTCAGGTTTCAGGCATGAAATGCGGTGTATTCATGCTGCAAAAAGAGGTGGCTCAAAGAATTGTCTCTCCCCCTGGCTCCAAAAAATTTGGTGCCATTTCTGTCTGGGTGCAGTCGCATGTACGTGCCGAACTGCTTTTTAACGTGTCACCACAGGTTTTCAGACCCAAACCCAAAGTCGAATCAGCTGTATTGCGCTTTAGCCCTCTTGAAAAAAAAGGCATTTTTTCAGACTCAGCCCTTGCAAAAACCTTGAGTCTAATGTTTCAAAGCAGGCGCAAACAAATAAAATCAATTCTTAAGGCTCACTGGAACGTCACAATTGAAAATTGCCTTGATGAAAGATCTTTGGACCTTCGATGCAGACCCGAAGATTTGTCGCCACATGACTTTCAGGTCCTTTCAAGTCTTATTTTTTCGGATGATTAGAAATTTTGTCTTGACTTGAGCATAGAAATTTTGTTCTTCCTTATTATCTTGCTTGCATAAAGCAAATTCTCACGTTACTTGTTTCATCAGCGCAAGTGATAATAATGTTGATAGACGGCATCCAATGCTTTTGATTACAGGGTTAAGCTTGAGCAGGTTAGCTGATAATGCCTGGTATTGATTTAATCACCTTGTGTCTGGTGATTTTGTATGTCAGGGATATTTGATTGTAGATGAATATTTTTTTCTGCTAAACTTTTGAAGGAGGAAGTTACCGATGACAAAAGCCGACTTGGTATCCAAAATGGCGGATAAGACCGGTCTGACGAAATCAGATTCTGAAAAGGCCCTTAATGCCTTTCTTGATTCAGTGCAGGAGACTATGGTCGATGAAGGCAAATTAACATTAACTGGTTTTGGTACTTTTGCAGTGGAAGAGCGCAAGGCGCGCAACGGTCGTAATCCCCGAACAGGTGAGGAGATTAAGATCCCGGCATGTAAGGTTGTTAAATTCCGTCCAGGCAAAGTCCTTAAGGATGCCGTAAAATAAACCAGTTATTGGAGGCTTTAATGATAGACCTGAAATGGAAAACCATGATTCCTGGAGAAACCGTTCAAAGTATGCTTCCGCAGGATATACCCTGGTGGATGGCAGACCATTTTGTATTTTTCAGTGTACTGTACCTGGTTTTGGCAACTATTGGGATTGGAGTTGGAGCAGTAGTCTTTCAGTCCATTAGTGATACCATGGCTGAAAATCGTAAGCTTGCTGAGTAATTTTTTGTAACAGTTTATCCTTGTTTAGGTTAAACAGTGGAAAGAAACTCCCGGGACCGGCTTGAACATCAACTCATGTTTAATACGTATCATTGATGAGGTAAGCGGGTCCCGGAACAGCAATACCCAGAGCTCAGCATCCTTTGAGCTATTTTTTTCTGGTTTTGTATGTCAGCTTTTGATTCTTAAGACAGGATAGCTTGTCCCAAAGCTGCCTGCAAAATGGAAAATATTTATCCTAAAAAGGGGAGAAGATTCGCCCTTTTTTCTCATTCCATGACCAGAATCCTGCTGGTCAGCAGTGTTTTATTCCTCATATTCTGCTACACAATTTTTTCCTTGCCAAAGAAAAAGATCCGAGTTATGTTTTCTGACTTGACCATCATCAGGGCGTCTCAATGTTTTCTCAAGAGCTAAGTTGTCTGCGGGTAAACCAGGGACGACACGCTTTGATGATGAACCGAAATTAAGGGGGTGAGTGTTAGTGCCCGGAGTTATTCTTGGAGAAAATGACAACTTTGACTATGCGTTGCGTAAGTTCAAAAAACAGGTTGAAAAGGCTGGTATCCTTTCAGAACTGAAGAAAAGACAACATTATGAAAAACCCAGTATTCAGAAGAAGAAAAAAGAAGCCGCAGCAAGAAAAAGATTAATGAAAAAAATGCGTAAGATGCAAATGATGTAATATGCTACTTGCCGAAAAGATTGAGAAAGACTTTATTACTGCTTATAAAAGCAGGCAGAGCGACAAGGTGGCTGTCTTGAGGATGCTTAAGACAGCCATTAAAAATAAGCATGTCGAGCTCAAAAGAGAATTGACCGATGCCGAGACCGCCGAGGTCTTGATCAAACAGGTTAAACAACGCCAGGAGTCCATTCGACAGTATACTCAGGCTGGAAGAGACGACTTGAGTCTAAAAGAACAGAGCGAACTTGACATCATAAACACCTACCTACCATCTGCGCTCACACCGGATGAAATGAGAAAAGTTGCCACCGAGACAATACAGGAACTTGGCGTGAAGGATATGAAAGGAATGGGCACAGTTATGAAAGCCATCACTCAGAAATATCCAGGGCAGACCGATGGGCGTGAATTGAGCGCCATAGTAAAAGAATTGCTATCATCCTGATTTTTCCGATTTCCCAGAACATTATTTTCCAGAGCAGCGTTGTCATCTTATGACGCCATTTATGCACTGCTCAAATTATTTCACAAAAACAAAAATCCATGCAGGAGGCCAGGTTTTGGCCTGAGCACCTCTTCACCTTTGGGTAGCAGCCACAGTCAGCTTCATTTATGCTGTTTAATGAGTACTCTGTATAATGGAACAAAAAACCATCACTCTGCTGGAGTTTAATAAAGTCCTGCGGCATTTGAGTAATGAAGCTGTTTCCTCTTCCGGAAAGGAAGCCTGCTTAAATACTGCCGTGATCACTTCTTCAGAAGAATTGACTTCCAAGACTGAATTCTTGCGGGAAGTCATGTCTTGTTGTGCTGAATGCGGATTAACCATAAATTCATTCCCGGACATTTCTTCCAGCCTGAACAGGGTAAGGCAGACAGACCATATTGTGCAACTGGAAGAATTCTGGGAAATAAGGGCATTTTTACAGCAGGCTAATGATTTTATTGCTCTCATTGACAACCTGGACTCACAAAGATTTGTCAGAATCAGTGAGACAAGGATTGATCAGACATGGCCGGACAAACTTTTCTCTGCGCTCCTCAGGTGCATCAGCAGTACTGGGGAGATAAGCGATGAAAGTTCTCCAGGGCTGTATTCCATAAGAGAAGAGATAAGGTCCATAAGGCATCAATGCTCTAAAAAAGTGAATGAGTCCCTGACCCATTCCAATATCTCTCATTATCTGCAGGATGAATACCTGACCATTTCTTCAGACAGATATGTGCTGGCGCTGAAGTCCAACTTTAAAGGCAAGCTGCAGGGGATTATCCATGATTATTCCCAGACCGGCGAAACCTGCTATTTTGAACCGTTTTATCTCACCGAACTTAACAACAATCTTCAAAAACTCAAAAGACAGGAACGAGAGGAACTTAATCGAGTTCTTGAGTATCTGACAGATGTTTTTCGCCAGGCACAGCCCGGTCTTGATCTCTTGCTGCAGTGGATGGTCATGATGGATGTCATGCTGGCCAAGGTCAAGTTTGCCCGTAAACTCAATGCTTCCTTTTTAGATATCTCCAAAGAAAGCCGTGCTCTGCGGCTGAAAAATGTACGGCATCCATTGCTGGTGCTGGGTGGCTTCGATGCTGTACCTGTAAATATTGAGCTGGATGAAGGCCAGCATGCGCTGGTGGTATCCGGAGGTAATGCCGGAGGCAAAACGGTTTGCCTTAAAACACTGGGGCTGGCAGCTTTGATGGCCTTGTGCGCCTTACCGGTCCCTGCGGCTGAAGGCAGTTCCATTCCCATGTGGAACAAAATTTATGTTTCCATGGTTTCTGAGCAAAGTGTAGAAGACAGCCTGAGCACCTTCACTGCTCAAATTGATCATTTCACAAAATTCTGGCCACATGTTGATGCCGGAACACTAATTATTCTGGACGAATTTGGTGTGGGCACAGATCCCGGTCAGGGAGCTGCACTGGCCCAGGCCGTTGTTGACGAACTGGTGGAAAAAGGAGCATGGGTGGCTACTGCTACACACTTTCCATCATTGAAAGCTTACGCACTATCCAGGAAAGAGGTGCGTGCTGCTTCTGTCCTTTTTGATAATATCACAGGCAAGCCTTTATACCGGTTAGCCTATGACCAGGTTGGGGCCAGCCTGGCTCTGGATGTGGCTAGAAAACAGGGGCTTGCTTCAGAGATTATATCCAGGGCTGAAGAGTACATGCTCATTGACGGTCAGAAACAGGATGAAATTTTTGCAAGGCTCAATGACCTTGCAGTAAGGCGAGAACATAAGCTGCAGGATCTTTCTGAGCAGGAAAAGAAGTTTCAGAAAAAGTACAGCAAAATGTTGTCAGATTTAAACCGTGAAAAGCAGGAATTGATCAGTGAGGTCCGAAACTGCTCTAAGCAAATTCTGGATCAGTGGGAAAAGCAGAAGATCGGGCGCAAAAAAGCCTTGAAGGAAATGTCCAGCTTGAGAAGCAAGCTTGAGTCCCAGTCACAGCAAGAGAAAATCTCTCCCCAAAAATGTACTACCTGGGAAGATGTTTCCCCAGGGGACAGATTTATCTACCAGCCCTGGCAGAAACAGGGAGTAATTCAGGAAATGGATGACAGGAAAAAGCAGGTCAAGATTGATCTGGGAGGTATATCTCTCTGGGTCAGGCCAGATACTCTTGTTTCTGTCCAGACAAATGAGACTCAAACTCAACATACCTTTTCCAGAGCTGCGGATAAAGTTATGCCGCTGCGACTCGACCTCAGGGGTAAATATTCAGATGAAGCGTTGCAGGAACTTGAACATTATCTGGACCGGGCTGTGCTTGAGGGGCGAAAAAATATAGAAATTATTCATGGCAAAGGCACCGGAGCTCTGCGAGAGGCTGTTCACCATCATTTAAAGCATAGTCCTATGGTGCAAAGTTTTGCCTGCGCTTCTGAAGAATCAGGAGGTGCCGGCATGACTGAGGTGGAGTTGCAATAACTCTAATGGGGGCTGTGCCCACACAACCCAACTTAAACAATGATCGTTAATTGGGGGGATATCTGAAGGAAGAAGGCTGAAGGAAGAAGGCTGAAGGAAGAAGGCTGAAGGCTGAAGGCGGAAGGCGGAAGGCTGAAGGAAGAAGGCTGAAGGAAGAAGGCTGAAGGCTGAAGGAAGAAGGCTGAAGGCTGAAGGAAGAAGGCTGAAGGCTGAAGGAAGAAGGCTGAAGGAAGAAGGAAGAAGGCTGAAGGAAGAAGGCTGAAGGCTGAAGGAAGAAGGCTGAAGGAAGAAGGAAGAAGGCGGAAGGCTGAAGGAAGAAGGAAGAAGGTTTAAGGCTGGAGGTTGAAGGCTGTGGGGGATGGAGGCTGAGGATTTTTGCTTATGATTAATGTACAGTTGCAGGAAAAGTTCCGTCAAAGATAACAACTTTGCGCTTGGCTCAGGGACTGTCTCCGGCTTCAGACTTTCTGCAGTGCAGGGCTGGACAAGTGAGTCTAATGACTTAACTTTCCTGATTGGTAATTATCATTGATTTTTTATGTCAGGGTTTGAGTTGAGCCTTATTTTTCGGGGAAGGTGTCAGGCTGGGATATTAATCGTTTTTTACAGGCGGACTGATGGCGGTCATAGACTCAAATACAATAGCTGAAATTAAGTCAAAGCTGTCCATAGTCGATATCATCAGCAGATATATTGAACTTAGACCTGTGGGAGACAGATGGTCAGCTCCATGCCCTTTTCACGAAGAAACAAAGCCCTCATTCACGGTTAGCCCTGATAAGGGCTTTTATTATTGCTTCGGGTGTCAGGCTGCAGGGGATATCATTGAATTTTATAAAAATATCAATGGATTGGATTTTTCTGAAGCAGTGCGCCAACTGGCTTCGGAAGCAGGGGTAGAGATTTCCTTAGAGAAATCAGAAGAAAATATTGAGAAAAAAAACAATGTCAGCATTGCCCAGGAAATCAACTCCTTAGCCGGAAAATTTTTTATGGATTGCCTCTGGTCCAGTCAGGGAGAGGAAGCCCGAAAATATTTAAGCGCACGTAAAATATCTCAGGAAATTGTCAGATCTTTTCGACTGGGATGGAGTCCGGATGGCTGGCAGGAATTGACTAACTTTCTTGGTCGGAGAAAATTTTCTCCTGAACACGGTGTCATGGCCGGAGTGCTCAGCCAGAATAATCGGGGTCGCATATATGATCGTTTTAGAGCCAGGCTGATATTTCCCATCATCAGTCTGTCTGGCATGGTCGTGGCCTTTGGTGGGCGGGTAATCGGCGAGGGAGAGCCCAAATATCTCAACAGCAGTGAAAATCCAGTATATACAAAAGGAGAACATCTCTACGGCCTGTATCAGGCAAGAAAGCACATAACTCAGACCAGAAAGGTTTTTCTTACAGAAGGTTATCTCGATGTCCTGGCCCTGCACCAGTATGGATTTGCCAACAGTTGTGGGGTATTAGGAACAGCTCTGACCAGAGCTCAGGTTCGACGTCTCTCTGGATTATGCCGTGAAGTGATTGTTTTGTTTGATGGTGACCAGGCCGGCAGAAAAGCTGCTTTCAGGAGTGCGGCCATGATTCTCAGTGCTGGCCTCAAGTGTCAGGTCCTAAACTTTCCAGACTCTGAAGATGCTCACAGCATTCTGGTGCAAAATGGGGCTGACCATTTTGACGAACTGCTTAAACAGACTGATGAGGGCCTGAGATATTGTCTGTCATTTCTTAATGCTGACAGTTCTCCAAAAGAGATGATGGCCTGGGTAAACGGTTTTCTTGGAGGGCTTAAGGATTTCTCCCTGAAAACATATTATATCCCCAAAGTAGCAGGGCTTTTGGGGCTCACCGAAACAGAGCTTAGAAAGGGCCTCAAGGATAAGCAGCCCGGAAAAAGACCACCCCGTGCAGAGGGAAAAGATAATGAGAATGTTCACAAGCCATGTCTGAGAGATCTGGAGATACTGACTTTTGCTGTTTGTTTTCCTGAATACAGAAATCATCTGGACCAGAAAAACCTTGATATTGTTTTAAGCTCCAGCTGGTCCAGAACGTTCTGGAACAAAATAAAGACCAAGTCGGACAAGGATGAAGAACATGGTTTTGACGCTGGAGAACTGGACTTTTATTACCGTGCCAGGATGCAGGAGTCGTCTCTAAAAGTAAATAAGGAGGAAATTTTTAATGAATTGTCAGGGTTCATTGATGAAAACTACCTGACCTTGATTAGGCAAAATTACAAGCAGGCCCTGATCAGGGCCCAAAAAAACAATGACAAAGATGAAATTAAAAGAATCCTTCGCATGATGCAGAGTGTGTATAATGATAAAATCAAATCAATATAGAATTTTCAAGGGGGGGCAATGCGCAGCATCAAAGATGTACAACAGATAAAAACACTTCTGGCTGAGGGCAGGAAAAAAGGTTTCCTTACATTTGAGGAAATTAACAAGGCCTTGCCCTCTGACGTGACCACTCCTGACCAGATCGAAGAGATTATCTCGATTTTTGATCAGCTTGATATTGCCATAGTTGACGGAAAGATGGGTAAAACCATGTCGGTAGTACCTGAAGATTCCGAGACCATTGCCGAGACTCTGGCTATCAATCTGGAAAAATTGGAGGATGTTTCAGACACTCTTTCCAGAAGCAGTGATCCTGTACGCATGTACTTGCGTGAAATGGGAGCAGTAGGTTTGTTAGACAGAGATGGCGAGGTGGTGATTGCTAAAAAGATTGAAGCCGGTGAGATGGAAGTGCTCTATTCTCTCGTGGAAGTTCCTGTGGCTGTTGAAGAACTTATCGGAGTTGGCGAAGATCTGCGAAAGGAACGTATCAAGCTGAAGGATGTGGTCAAGACCATTGAAGAGGATGATCCCTCTGAGGAAGAAATGAATCAGCGAGAGAGGGTGATTTCTCTGTTGGAAGAGGTCAAAAATATTTACCGCAAGAGGCGCAATGTCTATGAAAAACTCAATGACTGCGCTCGGCTTGACCGCAGAGTCTATGGTATGCAGAAAAAAATCATGGATTATAAAGATGACATAGTGGAGTGTCTGCGCAACATTAAAATTGAAAAGACGCTGATTGACAGGATCATTGAAACTGTGAGTGATTATGTGCGCCAGATGTATAACTGTCAGCGTGATTTGAGTGCCTACATACTTTCTCTCGGACTTTCCAATGAAGAGCTTTTTTCTCTTTTGGAAAAGTTAGATAAAAGAGAAATTAATCCAGTAGCAGCGGCTGATCAATTGGATATGACCATAGAGGAGTTGTTTTCCTTCAAGGAAATGATCTATGGCAAAACTGAAATTTTAGAGCGCCTTGAGCAGAAGTGCATGCATAACGTGCATGAGCTTGAGGAAATACTATGGCGCATCAGAAGGGGTAATCATGACGCTTTGAAGGCCAAGCAGGAACTTATCAGGGCTAATTTGCGTCTTGTGGTGAGTATTGCCAAGAAATACACCAATAGGGGCCTGCAGTTTCTTGACCTTATTCAGGAAGGTAACATCGGCCTGATGAAGGCAGTGGACAAATTTGAATATCAGCGCGGTTACAAGTTTTCCACTTACGCCACCTGGTGGATCAGACAGGCCATAACCAGGGCTATTGCAGATCAGGCGCGTACTATCCGCATTCCCGTTCATATGATTGAGACTATTAATAAACTGGTGCGTACTTCAAGATATCTTGTCCAGGAACTTGGCCGCGATCCAAGTCCGGAAGAGATAGCCGAGCGCATGGACTATCCTTTGGAAAAAGTTAAAAAGGTCTTGAAGATCGCCAAAGAACCCATCTCCTTAGAAACTCCTATTGGAGATGAAGAAGATTCCAGCCTCGGCGATTTTATTGAGGATAAAAAAGCAGTGGCTCCTGCAGATGAAGTGGTTAATTCCAAGCTTTCCGAGCAGATTGCCAAAGTTCTTGCAGAGTTGACCCCAAGGGAGGAACAGGTTCTGCGCAAGCGTTTCGGCATTGGTGAGAAGTCGGATCATACCCTGGAGGAAGTGGGCAAACTATTTAACGTCACAAGGGAGAGAATCAGGCAGATCGAAGCCAAGGCCCTGCGCAAGCTAAGACATCCTGTTCGCAGCTCTTGTCTGAAAACCTATTATGAAACTTAGATGACATTTTTGCCATTGGGAAGTTTTTCCTGGACTGGCCCTCCCGGAACCTGATAGCCCCTTAAACAACACGTTTAAAACATCGGCCGATGCACAAGTGGATCTCGGAGCGCTTGTCTTCTTTTATAATGGATCAGGAGTGTTTATGTGTAAAGTATTTAGAGTCTTTTTTATATTTTTATTTTGTCTGTTTTTGTATGGGCTGGCAGGTGCTCAAGATGTTCGTGTAGCATGGGTGCCGGACGGAGATACAGTAATCTTAGACAACAGAGAAGTTGTCCGCCTCAAAGGCATAGATGCTCCTGAGACAGGTTTTGATGGCGGACAGGATCAGTATTTTGCCAGAGAAGCTACACAGCGCCTGGAAGATCTGGTTATGGGCAGAACCATTACCATGCGTACTGGACAGGAACCCAGAGACAGGTTTGGAAGAACTCTTGCCTACCTTTATCTTCCTGATGGACAAAATATCAATCTGTTACTTATAAGAGATGGTTATGCATTTTACTATCCTCATGAACAGCAGGATGAAGAGATCTCATCAAGACTGCTGAGAGCCCAGCGCCAGGCCATGGAACAGAACCTTGGATTCTGGCCGGAAATTTTTACGCTTGATGAATTAGATCTAAATTTCGTTGGCAACAGGCGATCCCAGCGTTTTCATGTAGCTACTTGTGGATATGGCCAGCGCATCTCTCCTCAAAACAGGATAGAATTTTCTTCAATTTATGATGCTTTTTACGCTGGCCATGCACCATGCAGGCGTTGCTCTCCCTGGCCTGATGCCAGATAAACTTTTGCCAGCAAAACTTACTATGGTTAGATAAAATATATCTGTTTAGCGCTTTTAAGGAAAGCAGGGGACAGGCACTCCGGGAGCCACTTGAGCATCAATTTGTGCTCAAAATGACTCATTTTTGGGACAAGTGGGTCCCGGAAGAGCCAGTCCCCGTGCCACATCCAAAGCGCTAAACAGATACGATAAAATGATTTTATCGGGGTAATTTATTGTTTTCAGCTGGAAATTTGACAACACAACATAAACAGGGAGCATTACGCTTTTCTGAAAACATAAATAATGAGCTGTGTGCCATAGCTATTTTGGGATTAAAGCCTGATTTTAACAGCATGGCACGGCTTCCTGCCCGGAGGCTACAGCCCGGAGGGGGACTGCCCCTGACTTTGGGACTGTCCACAATCGATCTTTCAGAAAAGTGTAAAGCTTTGGTACAAGGAGATGAATCATGGATGACTGGGTTATTGTAGCAACATTTGATGAGATGAGTGAAGCTGTTAATAAGGAAAAGGAACGGATTGAAGACATGGCTGTTGATGTTGGCCTGATGCCGGAGCAGGTTGTAAAAATCCAGGATAAGGACAACAAGGTTTTTATTGTGATTCACCCTGAGTTTTACTCATATTACGAAGGTTAATGGCCTCAAGGTGGATTTTTTATGAATACAATGTTATTCTGGCAGACTTTGGCAGTTTTTGGCCTGAGCAATGTGGACTGGTCCTACTGGCCGTTTGGAGAAGGTTTCACAGGAAGCTGGATCCTGACCCTGTCAAAGTTTGTCTTTATAGGGGTTATCCTTGCTGTCATCCTGGGTTTTTTACGGATACTTTTCGGGCCAAAGGGGATTTTCAGAGACAAGGAAATGGATCTGGAAGCTGAGCAGGAGCGGGAAAGAGTTCGGGAAGCAGTGGATATCCTGCGCCAGCGACTGGCCAAAGGCGAGATAAGCGAGGATGAGTTTGAGCATAAGAAATGGCTTCTGGAAAAATGAATGATTACAATTATTTTGAATCTTTTTTCAACAACTATGCTCAAAGGTTCATCCAGGCCGCAGATAATGACCCCAATATCAGCTTGAAAAAAGATCATTCACATAATGTAGCTGAACAAGCCCGCTGTATTGCAGAAAGTGAAGGCTTTCCCGGCGGGCTTGTCTTTTTGTGTCGATTGACCGGTCTGTTTCACGATATTGGACGCTTTGAGCAATATCGGCAGTTCAAAACTTTTAAAGACAGTGAGTCTGTCAATCATGCCGGTCTGGGGTTTAGAATCATTACAGCAGAACCGGTGTTTAACTGTCTGAGCATAGCTCAGAAAAGGGATCTGCGCCTTGCAGTGCTTTTTCACAGCCGCATGAAAATACCCGTTGGTCTGCCTTTTACAACGGCATCTGTATGTAAAGTCCTGCGCGACGCTGACAAACTGGACATTTATCCCATCATGCTTTCCCATCTGACTCCGGGCAACGCCACCAGTACAGTTGTTACTCTGGGCCTTGATCCTGAGAATCGGGTTTCACCTGAAATACTGGATCAGGTCAGTCAGGGCAGACTGGGTGAATACTCTGCCATGCGGTACGAAAATGACTTCAAACTGCTGTTATGTTCCTGGGTTTATGACCTGAATTATGATTATTCCCGTAAATTTGTTTTAGACAATGGCTATCTGGACCAAATTTTTGATCTTTTACCTTCAGCCAATGATATTAAACGATTGAGAATACAGGTCATGGATCATCTTGTCCGGTCTTCTTCCTGAAGCTGCCTGAATATAAATCCGTCAAGACTTTTAATCAGTTTTTTGTAAAGCCCCCCATAGCCGGGAAATTTTCCAAAGAGTATTATTTTCTGTTCCTGCAGTTCTTTATTGGAGCTGCACTCCGGGGATGAAGGTGCCAGGGCCATGGCCAGCCGCTCATGGCTTAAGTAGTCCAAAAGCTGGTCAAGAAAAGTATTCATTGCTGAAGAAAATTCCTGCTGGCATTGTTCCCAATAAAGTTCTGCATCAGGTCCTGGCAAAGTGGATAAAGCCTGGCAGATCATTGCATAAAGAAAGTTTATGGGCGATCCGGGCACTCCTCTTCTCCAGCCAAGCAGCCAGGGGGTGCGCCAGAACAGAAGGAACTGGCTCTGGCTGATTTTTATTGCGTGATCCATGCCTTTTTTGGCTTTTAGCAGCACAGTATTGTTCCACATTGGGATGAAGTTTTTCAGGTCCCAGAATATCTGGTCCGGCTTGAAACAACTTTGTGAATAGGTATTTCCAAGGGTTTTCGCGAGCAAATGGTACAATACTGTGTTGGCCTGGTTAGATTCAGGAGTTTCAAGGTGGGAGTAACTCAGATAGTATTGTCCCTGGCCGTAAACTCCCTTGATCAGGCAGGGTTCGCCGTTGATAAGTTGTGGATTCAGGTTAATGCCATAGATTGATTCCCACCTGCTCAGATCCTGTCCGGAAATCTGGGAAAGATTGAGATCAGAACTCCAGAAGTCAGGTCCTGGCGTGGAATAAGTTATTAGAACCTGGACGCGGTCACTGGTTTTACTGGGTTGAAATTGCGAAGGCCACCATACAGGAAGCATGAGGCTGTCCTTGTCCTGGACCGGTAGTTTCAGCTCTGGAGAAGCTTTGCAATAAACATGACCACTGAAGTTGGGCAGTCTTTCATTAAATGGCTTTCGTCCCCAGGGACACAGTTCCAGACATGGTGCATGGGGTGCAGCTTCAAGGGCCATACCGGCACCGCCGCAAAAGCCTATGTACGTTCCACCCTGGCGCACGTAAGTTCTGATGTTGTCAAGCCCCTGCTCGCTTAGACTTAAGGCCTTGAGCCTGGCCCATCCTCCTGGAACCAGCAGCCCGGCAGGAGGATTTGCATCAAGAAGGCCTGACTTTACAGCCTTGGAGTCGATAACCTGAAATGGGACCCTTAAGCTTTTCAGTGATCTTGCAAGCATCACTCCCCAAAGATGAGATTCATCCCAGAGCATATAGAATGTTTTGTTCTGCTGCTTCATATTCTGCTGCTTTGTGGTTCAAGTTGTTTTATGACAGGGTTCAGGGAATAAGTTGCTAACGCAGGCTGTGCCCACAACCCAGTTATCTGTTATCTGTTAATTGTTATTTGTTATTTGTCATCAGGGTAAGGCAGTGAATTCAGGCTTTTGTTTTTTAACCACTAACCATTAACTATTAACTGATAACAATTTCTTGTTTTTTCTACAGGATTCAGGCGGTAAGTCACTAAATGTCATTGTAGTGATAAGAACTTAAAACAAACAGAGCAATGGAACTTCTAAGGTTTGGCTGCCAGGTTATTTTGCTGAATTTTCCTGATGGCCCTTGCCCTGCATGATGGCTCTCCCTGATTTCGGCTTTGAGTTTACGGCACAGCAGAACAAAATCATCCACTGTAACTAATCGAATGTTTGGGGTTTCATACCATTCATATGGTAAATCCCGGTTAACAGGCAAGCGTCCCTTAAACATGAGCTGCAGCCTGATTCTCCAGTGAGCAAAGTTGGGAAAAGTGACAATCACCTGATTTGCCGCCTGAAGAGAGGCCTTTAAAAGTTTTTCCGGGCTGGGAACACTCAGTAGAATCTGGTTGAGAATGATCAGGTCGAATGCTCCAGGCTCGTAGTCACTGATGCTTTCCATAAGATCACTTTGGATCACCCTGAGTCCTCTTGCCAGACAGTCCGCCACCTGTTCAGGATCCAGCTCCACCCCAAGTTCGTCAATACTTTTCAGGTCCTTGAGCATGTGCAGCAGTTCACCCTTACCGCATCCAAGGTCCAGAACACGGCTTTTGCTGCGGGTCAGACTGCAGATGATCTGGTCAAAATACCTGTCTCGATCCTGACTGGCAGACCAGTTAATATTTTTATCCACAAGATCATTGTTCATCTTCGGATCTCACTTTCGAGTCTGGTGAGAAAGCCTGACACAACCTCACCCATTCTGTTGCCTGGCAGCAGAAAAGCGTCGTGGCCCTGATCACTGCCAACATTGCAGTAGGAAACATGTTTACCAGCCATACGAATGGCTTTGACCAGCTCTTGAGAGCATTCAGGCGGGAAAAGCCAGTCGCTGGTAAAGGAAATTACCAGAAATGAGCTCTGGCATTTTTCAAAAGCAGCTTTAAGACTGCCATAATCAGCTTCGAGATCAAAATAATCCATGGCTTTGGTGATAAACAGATAAGTATTGGCATCAAAGCGCTTTACAAAAGAGCTTCCCTGGTAGTGCAGATAGCTCTCTACTTCAAAGTCTGCTTCAAATTTATAACCCCTGGTGTTGCCCTGAATGAAGCGTCTGGAAAACTTGCGCAGCATGGCATCCTGAGACAGATAGGTAATATGGCCGATCATCCTGGCCAAAGCGAGGCCAGAGGCAGGTGGGCTTTGTGGTTCATAAAGACCAAAATTCCATTGAGGATCACTCATAATGGCCTGCCTGGCAACTGCGTTAAAAGCAATGCTTTGCGGTGACATTCTGGCTGTGGTGGCAATGGGCAGAGCACCGTGCACCATTTCCGGAAACTGGATGGCCCATTGCAGTACCTGCATCCCGCCCAGGGATCCGCCAATGACAGCGAGAAGGCTCTTTATGTTGAGATGGCTGACAAGCCACTGCTGGACCTGGACCATATCCCTGACAGTGTAAAAAGGAAAATCAAGTCCGTAGGGCTTTCCTGTGGCTGGGTTTATGGAGGTCGGACCTGTGGTGCCTTTGCAGCCCCCCAGAAAGTTGCTGCAGATAATAAAATATCGATCTGTATCAAGACATTTGCCCGGTCCGATAAGCATATCCCACCATCCGGGTTTTTCACCTTCAACACCAGTGTGATATCCTGCAGCGTGTGCATCTCCTGTCAAGGCATGGCAGACAAGTATGGCATTATTTTTATCCGGGTTCAACTCACCGTATGTCTCATAGGCAATTGTGACTGGATGCAGTCTCTGTCCGCAATCAAGATTAAGAACATAATCATCGCCCTGAAAAGTTACCTTCTCAGTGGTGACCAAGCCTACCGATTTATTTCCAAACTCGCAAACGAGGGACATGCAAAACTCCGAAAAATGGCTCAGATTAAAAAGTCAACCCGCAAACTCCCAGCATGAGCGCGTAAGTCAAACCATAACACAGATGCTTGCAAAGAATTTTTGTCTGTCCAGTAACAAAAAAACAAGTGGTTGATACCTGTGAATAATTATATCGACTTTGTTGATGACAACCAACTGAAAAATGGTGACAATCTGTCACTTTTACATTAATAGTAACTCACCGGACGTGCCCAAGACCTGACAGACAACTGAATTTTCAAGGTCCAATTCCCGCATATGTCCCTAAGGAGGAAAATAATGAGTGTCAAGGATAAGGGTTTTATGACCAGATGTCTGCATGCTGGACATAACCCGGACAAAGATACCGGATCCAGGGCTGTGCCCATTTACCAGACAACAAGCTATATGTTTCAGGACTCAGACCATGCGGCCAGGCTGTTCGCCCTGCAGGAGCCGGGATACATATATTCCAGGATCATGAACCCTACAACAGATGTGCTGGAAAAAAGGCTGGCAGCCCTGCACAACGCTCCAGGAGCTCTGGCAGTTGCCTCTGGAATGTCTGCTGTTTTCTATGCAGTTACAGCCATTACTTCTGCGGGCCAGAACATTGTTTCCGGCAGCAACCTTTACGGTGGTACGCATACCCTTTTTGCACATACCCTGAAAAGATTTGGGATTGAAGTCAGGTTTGTGGATTCTTCTAATGTTGAGAATTTTTCCCGGGCCGCAGACAGTAACACCCGTCTTTTTTTTACTGAGACCATTGGCAACCCCAAATGCAATATTGACGATTTTGTGGGAATATCCCGCAGGGCTGAAAAGATTGGAGTACCTTTTATTGTAGATAACACCCTGGTGCCTCCTCCCCTGTTCAATCCCTTTGCCTGGGGAGCTCATATAGCAGTATATTCACTGACTAAGATGCTTGGGGGGCACGGCAACAGTATTGGTGGAGCCATAGTGGAAAGTGGTGAGTTTGACTGGCGCAGCTCTGGTAAATTTCCTGAAATGACTGGGCCTGATGAGTCGTACCATAATCTTAATGTATGGGAGCACATAGGATGCGGCAGCCAGGACAGCTCTGAATGTTCAATTTTTACCACCAAAATTAGAATCGGTCTTTTGCGGGATACTGGAGCTGCACTGGCACCCATGAACAGTTTTCTGATTCTGCAGGGATTGGAAACTCTGCCCCTTCGAGCAAAACTTCACTGCGAAAACGCCCTGACAATAGCTCAGTTCCTTGAAGGTCACTATGCAGTAACATGGGTCAACTATGCCGGACTGCCGTCTCATCCTAATAATTGGAGATGCCAGTCCATGTTTCTTAAGGGGTGCGGCGCTGTATTTGGTTTTGGAGTAAAAGGCGGACTTAAGGCTGCAAAGAAATTTGTTGAATCTGTAGAGCTTTGTTCTCATCTCGCCAATATACTGGATGCCAGGACCCTGGTCATACATCCGGCAGGCACAACTCATCAGCAACTGTCTAAGGAAGAACAGATCCAGGCGGGTGTTACTGAAGACATGATCAGGATTTCCGTTGGGCTGGAAAATATTGAAGATCTTTTAGATGATATTGATCAGGCCCTGGAAAAGTCGCAAACAGTTTAGGTTCCTGCTGGAAGTTTCAAACACATTTCAAAACAACAGTAGTTGCTCACGTGGCCCCTGGACTGTCTTTAGACTACTTTTTTTAAAATATGAGCAAAATTGCTATCAATAATCATGTTGTTTCTTTCCAGCTTCTTCCAGGAGAAGAAAGTATAATATAAAAGACTGCTGGACGAGCAATGATCCGGCAGCAGGCGGAGTTTCCCATGGACGAAGAAAGGCCCCTGAAACCCTCAAAAAAGGATGACGAACTAAAATTTTGTATTGGCTCAGGTAATTATGATCCTGAATATCCAGTATTGAAATTTCTTAAACTAATCATCCGCTATGCTGTAGTGGTTTTGGCCATTACCATGACTCTGGTCATAATATGGGGGGTGGGCGATGTTATCTGGGTTCTGGTAAACAGACTGCAGGAACCTCCGTACATGCTTCTCAGCATAAGTGATATCCTGGCAACCTTTGGTGCTTTTATTGCCGTGCTTATTGCCATAGAAATTTTTGTCAACATCACTCTTTACCTTGACGGCAAGATTATTCATGTCAAGCTTGTTCTGGCTACAGCTCTCATGGCCATTGCCAGAAAGGTTATTATCTTTGATTATGAAAAGCTGGGCCCTGAATATGTCTGGGCCACAGCTGCGGTTATCTTTGCACTTGTTGTGGGGTATTGGCTGGTGGATGAGTGATGTTGGAGGGACCGATTTAAGAAATTGTTATCAGTTAACTGTTAATAGTTAATAGTTAACTGTTAATAATTAATGGTTAATGGTTAGTTCTTGCGGCTCCAGCCGTTTCTTCAAAATGTGGCTGGAGCCACAAAAAAAGAGCTGTTCCCAGGCTGGAGCCTGGGAACAAGAAAAACATCATTAGCGCGAGATTGCTTCGCTTCGCTCGCAACAAGGATTGCCGCGCTCGAAGACTCGCTCGCAATGACACCTGAGTTGTCAGGGATGTACTTGCTGAAAACCTGTCATCCACGAGGGAGCCTAAGCGACCGAAGCAATCTGTATGGTAAAACCATAATACCCTGATTTTATTAGTAATTAACAAATAACAAATAACAGATAACAGATAACAGATAACAGATAACAAATAACTGTGTTGTGGGCACAACCCGCATTAATAAACACTATTATGCTTAGTGAAAAGTGTGTAACCAGTATTGTTACAAAAGCTGGAGTTGAAGAAGTTTCCGAGCACCTGCTGAAAGAAACACCTTTTGCAGTGAATCTCAATGATGAGCCTGCAGGATCGTCCATGGTTCTGGCTTCAAATCTTGAGGAATTTGGCGTTGGCTTTCTTTTTGGCCGTGGTCATTTGACTGCAGAGGCACAGATTCTGGAAGTAAAAGTCTGCCCGGAAGGCAGGGTCGATGTTTACGCAGATGTAAGCATGAATCCGGATGAAGAGATGATCATAACTTCAGGCTGCGGTGCCACGGGACAGATAGCGAAAAGACTTTTAAAGGAGGATTTTCCTGTTCTGCCTGATTTTCAGATTGATTTTGCCTCCCTGAAAGATCTGGTAACAGGGTCCCTGTCTGCCTCAAACCTGTCACAGCAGACCCATTGTGTCCATGGATGTGGATTTTTGACCAGCAAAGGGTTTGAGGCCTGTTATGAGGATGTTGGCAGGCACAATGCTGTAGACAAAGTGATGGGGGCAATTATAATGGGAAGATTTTCCCGCACAGGCGCAATATATACTACTGGCAGACTGACATCGGATATGGTTCTCAAATGCGCCCGCATGGGCATACCCATTGTCCTCTCGAGAACCGCTCCATCGTCATTGGGTCTTGAAATAGCGAGAAAAGCGGGCATAACTCTTGGAGCCTATGTTCGTCCCGGCAGAGTTAATGTCTTTAATGCACCCGGCAGGATAATCAGTGGCTAACTGCTGGCTGCATTATTTTTTTGGTTACAGCAGTTGCAGGAAATCTGAATTATCAGTGAAAATCAGGAATGATCGAGCCTGGAAAGAACTTTTTGACCGCCGATATAGTTGGCCATAACCCGTCCCTGTAATGTCTGGCCAAGACAGGGTGTATTTTTACTCTTTGAAAGCATGCTCTCAGAAGTGACCTTCCATTTTTTCTCCATATCAACCAGTATAAAATCAGCAGGATCTCCCTTGGAAAATCTGTTTACAGGAAATCCAAATAGTTGGGCAGGATTGTGAGACATCAGTCCGCAAAGATCGGACAGATTGATGACCCCGTCCCTGACCAGCTGCAGGCAGATGCTTAGAGCTGTATCTAACCCTGATATTCCATTAGGGGCCTGGGCAAAAGGTACTTCCTTTTCAAAGTCTGCATGAGGAGCATGATCAGTTGCAATGATGCTTATAACACCGCTTTTAACTGCGTGACGCAAGGCCAGAACGTCCTTTTTGGTGCGCAGGGGGGGATTAACCTTTGCCAGGGTGTTGTAGCCCTGAACAGCTTCTTCGTCCCATACAAGATAATGGGGACATGTTTCAGCGGTTACCGGAATGGACTTTTCCCTGGCCCAGGCAATGAGCTCGACAGATTCTTCACAGCTTATATGAGCAAGATGTACGGGTGTATCAAGATAAGCTGCAAGCAAAATATCTCGCGCGGCCTGCATACTTTCAGCAGTTGTGGGTATGCCCTTTAGCCCGAGATATCCTGACAGCCTGCCCTCGTTCATTACTCCGTCTGCAGCAAGATAAGAATCTTCACAATGGTCGATGACCAGCATATCTAAGTCGGAAGCGTATTCCATGGCCCTGCGGAAAAGCTCGTTATCCTGAACCGGCAGACCGTCATTGGAAAAGGCTTTGCATCCGGCATCCTTGAGTTCTGCCAGTGGAGCAAGCTCTTTGCCCTGGAGATTTCTGGTCAGAGCGCCCACAGGATGCACATAAGGCCCGTAAGGATGATGGACCTGATTTTTTTCCAGCATCAGCTTAGTGACTGCTGAGTTGTCATTGACCGGTGCTGTATTGGCCATGGCCATAACCCTGCTGAACCCTCCACCAGCTGCCGCGCCAAGGCCTGAATTTATGTCTTCCTTATACTCAAAGCCTGGCTCACGAAGGTGGACGTGTACGTCAATGAGGCCAGGCATGATAGTACACCCTTTACCGTCGAAAGTATTATCTGAAGAGTCCAAACTCATCCGGCCCTGAACAAATGAGTCTATGGTATTGTCTTTAATTATCAGAGTGCCGGATTGATCATTCAGGAAAACATTTGTTATCTTTAAAGTTGCCATTTAATCCTCCTGAATTTCCTGTTCATTTTTGTTGCCAGTGCAATATAGAAAAAGCAGAGCCATACGCACGGCAACTCCGGATTCAACTTGATCCAGAATCAGACTGTCTTTTGAGTCTGCCAGCTCTGATGATATTTCAATGCCTCGATTAATGGGACCCGGGTGCATGACTCGAACATCCGGCCCGGCATTGCAAAGATGGTGTCGTGACAGACAATAGCGAGAGGCGTATTCCCGGATATCAGGCAAAAGGCCGGCTTTCTGACGTTCAAGCTGGAGGCGTAAACTGATGACAGCGTCAACCCCCTTGCAAGCATCAATTAGATTGTTGTAAACTTTAACCGGCCAAGTATCCACACCCGAAGGCTGCAGTGTTCTCGGAGCGCAGATACGCACATTGCATCCCAGTCTGGTGAAAAGTTTGATATCTGATCTTGCCACTCTGCTGTGAGCTATGTCGCCGAGAAGAAGCAGGTTTTTACCGGTAAAGTTGCTGTGCCATACCTGGTTAAGGGTCAGGCCGTCCAGAAGAGCCTGGGTAGGGTGGGCGTGCCATCCATCGCCTGCGTTGATGACGCTGCATTTGAGGTGCTTGGAAATAAAGCCGGCTGACCCGCTTAAGTTGTGGCGCATGACAATGACATCAGGCTTCATGGCCTGCAGGGTGAGTACTGTATCCTTAAGACTCTCGCCTTTTTTCAGGCTGCTGCCTGATGTAGCAAGAGAAAAGCTGTCCGCGGACAGTCTCTTAGCAGCCATGTCAAAGGAAGTCTTGGTGCGGGTGGACGGTTCGGCAAAGAAAAGAACAACACTTTTTCCCTTGAGGATGGGAACTTTTTTGATGCTCCTGGAATTGATCTCAATGAATCTGGATGAAGTGTGGAAAATATGTTGGATTTCTTCGATAGACAAAGACTCAATGTCCAGAAGGTCCTTGTGAGTCCAGTTCATTATTCACCTTTTGTGTCAGTTGAGCGTTTTTTACAAAAAAATGGTGGTAGCTGTTTGTTCAAAGTTTGTGGCTGTTTGTGGGTCATGCTCGCAAGCCGTAAAGATTTTATACCAAAACCTACTCATGCGCAAGGATATTATACGTAATGTCAAGCTGTATCAGTAGACTGCCTTTTACGATATAAATCAGCCCTTTTATCGGCAAAAACAGGACTATGGTCATGCAAGTGATTAAAAATTATCATCTCAATAAGCGGTTTAGGTCTTGACCTCAGCGCGATAAAAAGTCAAAAAACCAGCTTGCGGGTGAAAAGACCTGGAATTGGCTTTTTTTCCAGGGCTTTTTATTCGGCAAACACAACGGGGAGGAAGGTTCATGAAAAAATGTCTGATGTTTTTATCGATTTTGCTTATGATGACTGTGGGAATTGCCAGTGCCCAGGACTCAATAAAGATAGGGGCAGTGGTGTCTGTGACCGGAGCTGCATCTTTTCTCGGCGAACCGGAGCGCAACACTCTAATCATGCTTGAAGATCAGATCAATGCCGATGGCGGCATTCTGGGCAAGAAGCTGGAAATTATTATTTATGATGATGAAACAGAGGTCAATAACGCAGTACTTGCCGCAGACAGGCTGATCAGACGCGATCGGGTTCAGGCAGCAATCGGGGGCACAACATCAGGAAATACCCTGGCCATCATGAATAACTTTGCACGGGCACAGATACCTCTGGTGTCCATGGCTGCAGCCGAGCGCATTGTCAATCCCATTAATCCCTGGATATTTAAAACCCCACAATCCGACCGCCATGCCGTGACCAGAATTCTGAATCACGCCAGAGAACAGGGGCATAACCGCATTGCTATTTTGACAGTTTCCGACGGTTTTGGCCAGGCAGGAAGGGAAGTGTTAAGAGAGCTTGTACCTGAATTGGGTTTTGAGCTTGTAGCTGATGAAATTTACGGCCCCAGGGACACTGATATGACTTCCCAGCTGACCAGAATCAGAAACCTGAGTCCGGATGCCATAATCTGCTGGGGAACCAACCCCGGCCCGGCAGTCATTGCTCGCAACAGACACCAGCTCAGGTTGGATGTACCTCTATACATGAGTCATGGAGTTGCTTCGAGGCGTTTTATTGAGCTGGCCGGAAGTGCATCTGAAGGTTTGCTTTTACCCCTTGGCCGTCTGTCTGTAGCTGATCAGATCCCGGATGATCATCCGCAGAAAGACCTGCTTACAAGATATATTGCAGATTATGAGAGCAGATTCAACACCCCTGTGTCCTCTTTTGGAGGTTACGCATGGGATGCATTGATGCTCATAAAAGAGGCTATTGAAATGGGCGAGTCTGCAGAGTCACAATCAATTAGAGACAATCTGGAGAAAATTCAGGGTTTTGTGGGAACTGGCGGCATTTTCAACATGTCTCCTGAGGATCATAACGGCCTTGATGAATCTTCTTTTGTAATGGCTGTTATTGAGGATCAGGACTGGGTGATTGTTTCAGAGTAAGTCAGGGGTCAGATATCAGAGGTCAAGGGGCAGAGATCAGAAGTCAGGTATCAGGGAGTTGAGTTCTAATCTCCTCACTAAGGCGGCCCGGGACCGAGCCTGCGAGTAGCTTATACCTATCAAAACCTGGATTCCGGCTTTCGCCGGAATGACGGTAAAGAGTAAAAATTTGCTTTAACCGTCACCCCGGACTTGATCCGGGGTCCAGTTTTTTATAGTTACTTGCAAGCTCCTTACCCGGGCTGGCCAGGACCAAACCTGTGAGTAACTTATACCCCGTCGTTCCCAGGCTCCAGCCTGGGGACGTTTAGTTCTTGCGGCTCCAGCCGCTTCTTCAGAATGTGGCTGGAGCCACAAAAAAGAGGAAAATAACCTTAGCACGTTAGGGATTGCCGCGCTCGAAGACTCGCTCGCAATGACACCTGAGCTGTCAGGGATGTGGTTGCTGAAAACCTGTCACCCACGAGGGAGCCTAAGCGACCGAAGTAATCTGTATGGTAAAAGCATAATATTCTGAATTTATTTATTATACGGTCAAGTTACTTGTAAGTAGACAGTGGAGTTGCACTATAGCCTGGCACGGGGACTGTCCCCAGTCGTCTTTTCAGGTTACGTTCAACCAGGAACAAAGAACCAAGAACGAGGAACGAGGAACCAAGAACGAGGAACCAGGAACCAGGAACCAAGAACCAGAAACCAGAACTTTTAACTCTCAAGTTAGCGATAAGCCTAACCAAATTATGGATCTAAGCAGTTTCCTTCAATACCTCATATCCGGATTGACCGTTGGCAGCACATATGGACTGACTGCCCTGGGATTTACCATCATCTTTAATGCCACCAGGGTCATTAACTTTGCTCAAGGTGAGTTTGTTATGATGGGGGGAATGCTTTCGGTCTTTTTTATGAGCGCTCTGGGAGCCGGTCTTATGCCGGCCATTGTTCTGGCCATAACCTGCACCACCATTGTCGGTGTCTGCATGGAGCGCCTGACAATTCGTCCTGTTCAGGGGGCTCATGTAATAAATATCATCATTATCACCATAGGGGTGTCCATTTTCATCCGGGGTATGGTTATGCTGTTCCTCGGTAAAGACACTTATGTCCTGCCGCCCTTTTTCGGACAGGAAAACATTATCGACTTTTTTGGTGCTTCCATAATGCCTCAAAGCCTATGGATTCTGTGCATCACCATGCTGGTTCTGGCAGGTTTGCGGGAGTTTTTTAACAAGACAATTTTCGGAAAAGCCATGCTGGCCTGTTCTTTTGAACAAAAGGCTGCACACCTCGTGGGCATCAGTGTTGACCGCATGGTGATGTTCTCTTTTGCCATTTCGGCTCTGGTAGGTTCCATTGGAGGAGTTATCCTGACTCCCATTACCATGACCTCTTATGATGTAGGCATTATCCTTGGCCTCAAGGGGTTTGCTGCCTGTATCCTGGGAGGACTTGGCAATCCATTCGGCGCTGCAGCTGGAGGTCTGATGATCGGAGTTCTGGAGGCCTTCGGGGCCGGATATATATCTTCGGCCTTTAAAGATGCCTTTGCTTTTATAATTTTGCTGGCCATTCTGTTTGTTAAACCGTCAGGCATTTTCGGCAAAGCCGAAATCGAGAGGGTTTGACAATGGAGGGAAGAAAAAGTTTATTTGCTTTTATTGTATTTGTGGTTATTGCCTATGGTTTTCCCTGGGTCCTGACCAATGACTACTACCTGAGCATTTTGATCCTTTCAGGCATTACCGCCATTGGCGTTGTAGGACTTAATCTTCTTCTGGGGTATGCAGGCCAGATCTCCATAGGCCATGCTGCCTTTTTTGCAATTTCAGCTTACACTTCCGCTATCTTGACCACAAATTATGGACTGCCGGTGTTCGCTGGCATGGCAGTGGGTATTGTCTTGTCCGCTGTGGTGGCTGTTGTCATCGGCATACCCGCCCTGAAGCTCAAAGCTCTGTCCCTGGCCATGGCTACTCTGGGTTTTGGGCTGATTGTATATATCTGCCTCAATGAAGCCATTACCTTTACCGGAGGGCCATCAGGCTTTGTCGGCATTCCAAGGTTCAATATTCTGGGGCATTATTTTTATTCTGATCTGCACTATTATTATCTTGTCACCGGGGTCTTGACTCTGGTCATTATAATATCTTTAAATATTATCAATTCCAGGGCGGGGCGGGCCCTGAAGGCCATCCACTCCAGCGAGAACGCAGCCCGGGTCATGGGTGTCAATGTGGCCAGGTTCAAGCTGTTCGTTTTCGTGCTCTCAGCATTATTTGCAGCCACAGCAGGGGGATTGTATGCCCACTACCTGAGTTTTGTGGCCCCATCGTCTTTTGATTACCATTTTTCCATCAAACTTATTGTCATGGCAGTACTGGGAGGTATGTCCAGTGTGTGGGGAGGGGTGCTGGGAGCTCTGTTTCTGACATCCATGCCGGAGTTTTTGCGTATGTACGAAGAACTTGAAACCATTCTTTACGGCCTGATTCTAATTTTGTGCATGATGTTCATGCCCACTGGAATAGTTGGTGGCTTCAGTAAACTTGCAGGCCTTTTTATGGGCCGGCATTCCAAGGGTGGCAAGGATGTCTGACTTCGTTGATTTGATGCAATGTAAAGATGTATATGTCCGCTTTGGAGGAGTTATGGCCCTGAGCGGGGTCAGCTTCAATGTACCTCAAGGCATAGTGTCTGCCCTCATTGGGCCTAACGGAGCAGGAAAGACAACCCTTCTCAATGTTATGACCGGCATGGTTATTCAGACAGAAGGAACCATCACTTTCAAGTCTCAAGATATTTCTCAGGCACAGACTCATGAACGCTCAGCATGGGGTATGGTCCGTACGTTTCAAAATCTGGAAATTTTTTCGCACATGACAGTTCTGGAAAATGTCATGACTGGTGCTCACAATCTGTTCAGCTACTCCATGCTGGATGCTGTTTTCAAGACACCTCGCTATTTTTCCCAGGAAAAAAAATGCCGGGATGCGGCTATGGAAAAGTTGAAGTTTGTGGGTCTTGAGGGAGACTGGAATCAAAATGCAGAAGATCTGCCATATGGAAAACAGCGCCTTCTTGAACTTGCCAGGGCCATTTGCGGAAAGCCTGATCTTCTGCTTCTCGATGAACCGGCAGCAGGGCTCAACCCAAAAGAAACCAGGTCCCTGGCCGAGGTTATCGCCAATGTCCGTTCAAAATTAAACATCACGATTGTACTGGTGGAACATGATATGGATCTGGTCATGAATGTCAGTGATTACATAACTGTTCTTAACTTTGGTCAGGTCATAGCCCAGGGAACACCAGGAGAAATTCAGAATAATCCCGAAGTCATCAAGGCTTATCTCGGAAGCGAGGACTAAAGGATATAAAGGACTGCTGAGTAATATGCTGGTTATTAAAAATATTGATGTTTTTTACGGCAATGTACATGCGGTAAAAAGGGTGTCACTGCACGTGGATCAGGGAGAAATCGTTGCCCTGATCGGCAGCAACGGGGCAGGCAAGACCACTTTGCTCAGCACTGTATCCGGCCTGATACGAGCCAAAAGCGGGACAATAGTATTTGATGGGCAGCAGATCAGCAGGCAAAAACCCGATAAAATAGTTAAGACTGGTGTATCCCAGGTGCCCGAGCGCAGGCTGGTATTCAAACCTCTTTCGGTTGAAGACAATCTGCTTCTTGGTTCCTACCATCGTTACAGCTTAGGTAAATCCAGAGCTATTTCTCAGGATATTGAGGAAATTTACACCATGTTTCCGGTTCTTGGAGAACGCAGGAACCAGGCTGCTGGCACCCTGTCAGGTGGTGAGCAACAGATGCTGGCCATTGGCCGGGCATTAATGGCCAAGCCAAGACTGCTCCTGCTTGATGAGCCGAGCATGGGGCTTGCTCCTGCAGTTTCCCAGATGATCTTCAGGCATGTTTCCAAGTTGCGGGACGAATTAGATGTTACAGTATTGCTGGTAGAACAAAATGCCAGAGCTGCTCTCAAAATATCTGACAGAGGATATGTTCTTGAGACAGGCAGAGTTATCGTACAGGGAACTTCTCAGGAACTGGCCCGCAATAATGATGTTCAGCGTGCTTATCTCGGAAGGGATCAGGAAAGTTAAGAGGGCTGGATTTTACTTTGCAACTGCATATGTTCAAATTTTCTGTAATGCATATTACCCGTCTGCAGCCAGTATTGCGGGTGATGGCCTGGTAATGGAGAAAGATTAATGTATTTTGAAAAAAAATATGAGTGCATGAACCGGCAAGATCTTGAACACCTTCAACTGGAGCGATTGCAATCGGTTTTGACCAGGGTATCCAAGAATGTTCCGTTTTATCGTCAGAAGTTTGCTGATCTGAAAATTGACCCTTATGACTTTGACTCTATTGGCGATGTGATTAATTTGCCATTTACAACCAAGGCTGACCTGGCCCACCATGCACCTTACGGGCTTTTTGCAGTACCGCTGAGGGAAGTAGTCAGGCTGCATGGCACATACGGTCTCCGGGGAAAGTCAGTAGTTGTGGGCTATACAATAAATGATATACATCGCTGGTCTAAGCTCGCGGCAAGGGTGCTCATGGCCGGGGGCGTAACCAAGGATGATGTCATTCAGGTTGCCTATAATTACGGGTTGTCCACCAGCGGTTTTGGAATTCACTACGGGGCCGAGGAAATGGGTGCAGCTGTTGTTCCTGTTTCCAGCGGCAACACCAGTCGGCAGATAAGTATAGTGCAGGACTACAATGTTACCACTCTGGTCTGTCTGCCCAGTTATGCCCTTTATCTCGCGGACCGGCTTGATGAAATGGGCATTAATGTCAATGCCCTGAACCTAAGGACTGGCTTGTTCGGTGAAGAGGCCTGGTCTGAAGAAACAAGATCTGAAATACAAGACAGGCTGAAAATTACTGCTGCAGATAATTATGGACTGAGCGAGCTTATGGGGCCGGGTATTGCGGGTGAATGTCTTGAACGAAAGGGCATGCATATAAATGAAGATCATTTTCTGCCCGAAGTTATTGATCCCGTTACCTTAGAACCTGTAGAGCCCGGACAGGCAGGTGAACTGGTAATCACCACCCTGACCAAAGAAGCCTTGCCCCTGGTGCGCTTTAGAACAGGAGATTTGACCAGGATTGTGTACGACCAGTGTTCCTGCGGCAGAACTTTTGCTCGTTTGCAGCGTATTGCCGGGCGTTGTGATGACATGCTCATTGTTCAGGGTATAAATGTATTTCCAGAGCAAATCAGTTCCATTTTATCAGGATTGCAGGGTAAGAATCTCAACCATCAGATTGTGCTTGAGCGTGAGGGGCGCCTGGACAAAGCCACAGTCCTGATTGAAGCAGATGTGCTGGTGCCGGACAAGATCAAAGAGCAGCAGAGATTTATTGAGACACTCAAACAGCGCCTGACCATGGAGCTTGGGGTGTTTTTTGAGGTCCGGCTTGTTGAGCCTGCCAGTATGAAGCATGAGGGAGACGCTATCGTACCTGTTGTGGATAAAAGGACTTTTTGATGATCTCATTGCAAGTTCTTATGCTGCTGCAAATCATACCAAATGAGTAGAGTCAGGGTTTTTACCAGAAGTCTGGGTTGTCCAAAAAACCTGGTTGACACGGAAAATATTCTTGGCGGGCTGGGTAAATCTTATGAGCCTGCCCCGGATATTCAAAACTGCGATGTGGTACTGATAAACACCTGCGCCTTTATTCAGCCTGCTGTAGAGGAATCACTTGAAGTAATTTTCGCTGCTCATGAAGAGCGCAGAAGACTTGAAAAATCTCCGCTGCTGGTGGTGACCGGTTGTCTGCCTTCAAGATATGGAAACAGTTTAGAGATGGAGTTGCCTGAAGCAGATTTGCTTGCACCCATCAGCCGACAGAAAAATCTGCCTCAAGACATCCTTGCTGCCCTGAATGCCAAACCTGCATCCTCAGCCTGTCAAAGGCGCATCAGTACCCCCAACAGCTACGCCTACCTTAAAATCAGTGAAGGGTGCAATAACAAGTGTTTTTTCTGCACCATTCCCTCCATCAGAGGAAGACTGAAATCTCGAAATGCTGATGATATTTTAACTGAAGCCCAGTGGCTTATATCTTCGGGAATTAAAGAAATTATAGTTGTAGCCCAGGATAGTACAGCCTGGGGGCGCGACAGCGCAGAAACATCTGATGCTGCCGGGCTGATAGCAGAGCTTTCAGGATTGAAAGGCCTGCAGCGCCTGCGCCTTATGTATCTTTACCCCACAGGGCTGAGCCATACCTTTCTTGAATTCATGGCCCGGACCGGACCTCCACTTTTGCCTTATTTTGATGTACCATTTCAGCATTCCCATCCAGATATTCTTAAAAGTATGGGCAGGCCCTTCAGGCAGGATCCCATGGAAGTTGTCAAAAAAATTAGACAAGTTTTGCCCGGAGCTGTTTTAAGAACCACTCTTATAACCGGATATCCTGGTGAAAAGGAAGAGCACTTTGCACATCTTTGCGACTTTGTGAAGAATGTAGGCTTTAATCATCTTGGAGTCTTTCCGTTTCATGCTGAAGAGGGAACAAGGGCTGCAGAAATGCCGGAACAGGTACCTGAAGAGCAGAAGGTCAGACGGGCGGAAATGATTATGTCCATGCAGAAAAATATCAGTCGTGAAAAGCTTGCAAAATATCAGGATAAAGAAGTGGAAGTTCTTGTTGATATCCCTCATCCTGAATGGCCGGGGCTGTTTATGGGCAGAACCTGGTTTCAGGCCCCGGAGATTGATGGCATTACCTATGTCAGCGGTCCGGATGTTGAACCTGGGGCTATTGTCAGGGCCAGGGTCCAGGAGACCAAGGACTATGACCTTGTGGCCATGCAGGATTAAACATGCTGATGTTCATATAAATTTTCAAAACCACCCATTATTTTTGTTGTCAATTCCAGGACTATCTGATAGATGTGCACAAATTTATTTGTGTGTTAGGGGGATTTTTTATGCAAAACACAGAAAACGTGGCTGATGTGAACGAGAATTTTGACAACGACAATTTTGAAGGGGAAATGGACTTTGAATCCGCGCTGGAGGATTATCTCAACGCAGACTTTGGTGAAGTTCAGGAAGGCGGCATAGTAACAGGAGAAGTGGTCAAGGTTGAAAAAGACTATATCCTGGTGGATGTCTGTTTTAAGTCTGAAGGGCAGATTCCTGTTGCTGAATTTACAGATGCTGATGGTAATGTTACTGTCAAGGAAGGCGACAAGATTGATGTTTTTGTAACTAACAAAGACGAAAAAGAAGGCATCATCACTTTGTCCCGTGAAAAGGCTAAACGGGTCAAGCTGCTGGATGACCTTGAAGATATTCTTGAAAATGAGACCACTATCAAGGGTCGTATTATCAAGCGCATCAAGGGTGGTTATAATGTAGATCTTGACGGATTAGAGGCGTTTTTACCTGGATCACATGTGGATTTAAGGCCGGTGCCTGATATGGATGCACTTGTGGATCAGGAGTTTGAATTCAGGATTCTCAAGATTAACCGCCGCAGAAGTAATGTAATTATTTCACGCCGGGTACTATTGGAAGAAGAAAGAGAATCCATGCGCGAAGATCTGCTCAACTCCATTGAAGAGGGGCAGGTGGTTACAGGGCGTGTCAAAAATGTTACTGAGTACGGAGTCTTTATTGACCTTGGCGGTCTTGACGGATTGCTGCACATAACAGACATGTCCTGGAAAAGAATCAGACATCCCAAGGAGATGGTTCAGATCGGTGATGAGCTGGAGCTTAAGGTTCTTGGTTTTGATCCGGATGAAAAAAAGGTCTCTCTTGGCATGAAGCAGTTAGTGATTGACCCGTGGGAAAATATTCATGAGAAATATCCTGAGGGTGAAAAATTCACAGGCAAGGTGACCAATCTGGCTGATTATGGAGCTTTTGTGGAGTTGGGAGACGGTGTAGAAGGCCTGGTGCATATCTCTGAAATGTCCTGGACCCGGAAGCTCAGACATCCATCCCAGATGGTCAAGCCTGGCGATGAAGTTGAGGTAGTCATTCTTGGCATTGATTCCGAGCGCAAACGCATTTCTCTTGGCATGAAGCAAGTTAATCCCAATCCATGGGATGTGGTCGCTGAAAAGTATCCTAAAGACACTATTCTGGAAGCCCCCATCAAAAATATCACTGAGTTTGGTCTTTTTATAGGCATTGAAGATGGAATAGACGGACTGATTCATGTATCAGACATGTCCTGGACTAAAAAAGTCCGGCACCCTTCTGAAATGTTCAAAAACGGCGAGTTTGTCAGGGCCAAGGTGATTATGGTGGACAAGGAAAATGAAAAGTTCACCCTTGGCATCAAACAGTTGACAGAGGATCCATGGCTTGAAGTTCCTAATCACTATCCTGTAGGCACTACAGTTAATGGCAAGATTACCAATATCACTGATTTTGGTCTTTTTGTAGAAGTTGAAGAAGGGATTGAAGGGCTGGTTCATGTCTCTGAGATGAGCAAGAAAAAGATCAAAAGCCCCAAAGAGTCCTTTGAAGAAGGCCAGGAAATTCAGGCCAAAGTTATCCATGTGAGTGCAGATGAAAGACGACTGGGTCTATCCATCAAGCAGCAGCAGGAAGAAGAAGACAAGAAGCGAGGCGGTGAACAGAAAGCTAAAGTCGGCGCCGCACCTGCTGGAAGCAATCTTGGAGACTTGATCCGACAAAAGCTGGAAGCAGAGGATGGAGAAAACAACTCACAATAAATTCAGCCAGAGGCATCCTCTTATATTTGGATTTATGATGATAATTACGGCCGTAGTCATCTTTATGATGGCTATGGCCGTTTTTAATTTCCTGTTCTTCAGCGAACAGTCCAAGATGAGGGGAAAGCAAGTAATAGGTGTTGTCAAAGTCAACGGCCTGATAACGGACTCCCGGGATATTGTGGACTGGATCAGCGAGCTGAAGAGGAAGGACCATATTAGAGGAGTTGTTATCCGAGTCAACTCTCCAGGCGGAGTTGTGGCTCCTTCGCAGGAGATATATGCAGCTGTGCGGGATCTGGCTCTTGAAAAAACAGTAGTTGTGTCCATGGGTGCCATGGCTACATCGGGCGGTTATTATCTGTCCAGCCCGGCGCATAAGATTGTGGCTAATCCAGGTACTCTTACAGCCAATATTGGTGTCAAGGCAACCTTGACCAACATGCAGGAACTTATGCGTAAGATCGGGATTGAAGACCAGGCGATTTACAGCAGCGAATACAAAGATGCAGGTACAGTTACCAGGCCCATGACGGACAGAGAAAAAGCGTATTTCCAGGAAATCATGGATGATCTCCATGAGCAGTTTGTACTGGATGTTGCGGCTGGAAGGAATATGGATGTTGAGACTGTGGCCTCTCTTGCCGATGGCAGGGCAATGACCGGCAGGCAGGCTTTAAATAATGGTCTGGTGGATAAGCTGGGAGGCATGAATGATGCTGTTGATTTAGTGCGGGAGCTTGCTGAAATCAAAGATCAGGTTTTTCTTCTGGAAGGTCCTGAGCAAAAAACTTCCCTGCTTAGAAGAATTGTGGGAGAGTTTTCCCTCAGACAGGAAATTTTTGGTCCAGGGTGGGTTTTTTCTTATGAATAGTGCAACACCGGTAATCAAGAAAGTCATGGATGGTGGGCGCATTTCAGCAGAAGACGCCTTAATTCTTGTGGAAAATGCTTCCATTCACGATCTTGGCAGTATAGCTCATACGGTGCGCAGCAGGCTTCACAATAATAAAGCTTATTTTATATATAATCAGCATTTGAATTTTACCAATATCTGCGCCAACAAATGCAGATTCTGTGCTTACAGCAAAAGATCGGGAGAGCCTGGAGCCTTCAGTCTGAGTATAGACCAGGTCAAAGACATGATTCTTGCCAGATCCGATGAACCCATAGATGAAATTCATATTGTGGGCGGCCTGAATCCTGATCTTGGCTATGAATACTACATTGACATGTTGAAGACTGTCCGCAAGCTGCGTCCCAAAGCCGGGATCAAAGCATTTACAGCTGTGGAGATAGCTTTTTTGTCAGATGAGTACGGACTTACCCATGAGCAGGTCTTGACGGATTTTTCCAAAGCCGGCTTAGATGCATTGCCTGGCGGGGGAGCTGAAGTTTTTTCACCCCGGCTGCGTCAAAAATTATGCCCTGAAAAAGTATCTGGAAAAAGATGGTTGGAGATCCATGAGACTGCGCACAAGATATCCATTCCCACAAACTGTACCTTGCTTTTCGGCCATGTGGAAACATGGTTAGACAGGATTAATCATCTTCTGGCCTTAAGAGATCTTCAGGATAAGACTGGGGGCTTTTTGTGCTTTATTCCACTGGCTTACCAGCCAGGCTATAATGATCTAAACGCAAAGGGGCCGGATGGAGTTGACTTTTTCAAAATGACTGCCATTTCCAGGATATTTCTGGACAATATCCCTCATATCAAGGCTTATTGGGCTTTCAGCGGCATAAAGGCTGCGCAGCTTGGGCTATGGTATGGTGCAGATGATTTTGACGGTACCATTGTAGAGGAAAAAATTGGCCATGCTGCAGGTGCTGATACTCCCAAGGGGCTGACCATGGAACAGTTGCGGTCATATATCCGGGAAGCAGGTTTTGAACCAGAGCAGAGAAACTCTTTTTTCCGTATTAGTAAGTCTTTCTGAGTGACGCATGGTGGCAGTTTTCATTCTGGCCTGGAGTGGAAGCATTACGCATTTGAGAAAACATAAAAATTTATTGTGAGGTTATAATCTAATTATAACAGCAGGGCACAGGGATTTCCCTGGCTTCGGGACTGTCCCAATCGACTTTTCTGAAACGCGTAATGCATCCATTGGTGTGAACAGTATCTGCGCGGCGATAATATGCGCTGGAAATAGCCACTACCCGCGCCATATGCAAACCAATAAACAGTTATGAGAACTACTACTTGACATTGATCAGGTCTGATGATTATTTAGTGAAATAAGTAACGTACATTTAAGTCAATACAGGAGGCTGACATGCTTGTAGAACTTTTTCGAGACATGATGAGCAGTACAACCGAAGGTTTTTTTGGCGTAACCGGGATTTATCTGTATTTTGTGGTCATGGTGGCTGCCGCCATTTACCGCATTAAGGAAGGCATGAACGAGGGCCATCACTAAAGTTCCAGATCAAAGCTTACAAGTACCTGCAATCGTATTGCCAATAAAATCAGATACTTACAAAATTCAGTAAATTTGCTCTTGTTCCCAGGCTCCAGCCTGGGAACACCTATTTTTTTGTGGCTCCAGCCACATTTTGAAGAAGCGGCTGGAGCCGCAAGAGTAAGACATCCCCTGGGAACGAGGTGTATGAGTTACTCACAGGTTCGGTCCCGGGCCGCCCGGGTGAAGAGCTTACAAGTAGCTATAATTGTTTTGATAATAAAATCAGACGGTTACAATTTTCATATTTTTATGATTTTTGCTTATGATTGATGCACATTTGCCTGAAAAATTTCGTCAAAGATGGGAACTTTGCACCTGGCACAGGGACTGTCCCTCGCTGTGTAAATTTTTCCATTAAAGCAAATTTCTTCCAGGAACCAATGCAGCATCAATCTGTTTTATAGTACCTCGCGGGGACTGTCCCAATTTCCAGATATGGGACTTTTCTTCAATGTGGAGGCGGCTTCCAGCCGCCTGGAATTAAATAGCCTGCAGGATGCAGGCTCCACTTTAAAGACAGTTACTCGCAGGTTCGGTCCCGGGCCGCCCCAGGGGAACAAATATGTGACAGTTCTTCAAGGTGGAGGCGGCTTCCAGCCGCCTGGAATTAAATAGCCTGCAGGATGCAGGCTCCACTTTAAAGACAGTTACTCACACGTTCGGTCTCGGTCCGCCCGGGTGAAGAGCTTCTAAGTGACTGGAATCATATTGGCAATAAAATCAGGCACTTACAAATTTCAGTATATTAACACTTGTTCCCAGGCTCCAGCTTGGGAACGAGGGGTATAAGTTACTCGCAGGTTCGGTCCCGGGCCGCCCGGGTGAGGTGCTTCTATCTTCTTTCTTACTTCTTCCACCTTCCACTTTCACCAACCACCCTCGCCCCTCCTCCCTTCTTCCTTCAGCCTTCTTCCTTCAGCCTTCAGCCTTCTTCCTCCTCCTTCCTTCTACAAATCTCCAATTAATAGTGCTGAATTTCAAAGTCTTGTGCATATAGCCAACATTAGTATGAATTATGTATGGATTTTTTTTTAATTCTGGAATATAAGTATTTGTTATGCCTGATGCTGAAGATTTTAAGCTTGAAAGCTATCAATATGATCTGGATGAGAAGCTGATAGCACAACATCCCTGCTCTGAAAGGTCTGAATCAAGACTTATGGTCCTTGACAGGCAGAATACTACTGTCAGTCTTTCAAGTTTCAGCAGACTTGCTGAACATCTTGAGCCTGGTTCGCTTTTGATGGTAAATGACACAAAAGTCCTGCCAGCTCGAATCAATGGCCATAAGGATACAGGGGGCAAGGTGGAGTTTTTGCTGCTAACGCCTTTGCCACTGATAAAACCACAGGAAAGTGGTTATGAAAAATCAGCAGTGGTTGAGTGTCTGCTGAAAGCTTCCAAAAGACCCAAAATTGGACAAAAGATCTTTTTTGCTCATGGAGTCAGCTTCACGGTGTTGCAAAATCTGTCCATGGGCAGGACAAAGGGCAGACTGTTCTGGACTGGTGATTTGGCGAGCTACTTTGTAGACTGCGGACATGTGCCTTTACCACCATATATTCAGCGCCCTGACAGTCATGTTGACGCTGATAGATATCAGACTGTTTATTCCAGTAATAGCAAGCTTGGATCAGTTGCAGCCCCGACAGCCGGGCTGCACTTTACTCCAGGCTTTAAGGACAGCCTGATTAAAGCCGGTTATGAATGGGCAGCAGTAACACTGTACGTTGGCTATGGTACTTTCAGTCCGGTTAGAAGTAGTGACATCAGGCAGCACAAGATGCATCCAGAGTATATTGAGGTTTCAGCTGCTTCAGCTCAAGCTGTGAAAAGGGCCAGGCATGAGGGCAGGAAAGTTGTAGCTGTGGGCACTACCACAGTTAGAACTATCGAGAGCGCCAGTGCTCAGCTTACAAATGGACAAGGTTTCCAGGGCTGGACTGATCTTTTTATTTATCCTGGCTATAAATTTCAGGTTGTTGATCAATTAATCACAAACTTTCATCTACCAGGATCATCACTTATTATGATGATATCGGCATTAGCCGGGCGAGAAATGGTAATGGGTGCCTATGCAAGAGCAAGGGATGAAGGTTTCAGGTTTTATTCCTACGGTGATGCCATGTTGATTATCTGACTTTCAGGCTGAAGGTTGAAGACTGAAGGCTGAAGGCTGAAGGCTGAAGGCTGAAGGTTGCAGGCTGAAGGTTGCAGGCTGAAGGCTGTAGGCTGAAGAATTAGGAATTTGGGTATTATGGCCCATGTCAGGGTTTAGAAAATCTTGTTTTCTGCTTTAAGATTGAGGCGGTAAGTTATTTAAGGAGCAAAAGAGACTCAGGCACTGTATTTCATGCACAGGTCTAAGCTGTTACTGGAAAGGGCAAATCAATCCTGTCCAAAGTTTGCTTTTTCAACCACAAACCAAAATAGGGGTATTCAATGTCGCGAGTAGTGTTTCGTGAGGAGAGATGCAAAGGTTGTCTTCTCTGTACCGAGGTTTGCCCTACTGAAATCCTTATTCAGTCGGACAATTTCAATAAGCAGGGATACAAAGTTGTTTGCGTCAAGAATGGTGACATGGAAGGATGCAAAGGTTGCGCCTTTTGTGCAGAAATCTGTCCGGATGAAGCAATTATTGTTTACCGGACCAAAAAGAGTTCCAAGGAAAATGATCTGTCGGAGGAAATAGATGAGTAGAATATTTATCAAAGGGAATATAGCTGTTTCCAAAGGGGCTCTCGATGCTGGATGCAGGTGTTATTTCGGGTATCCCATCACCCCTCAGAATGACATACCAGAGTTTATGTCCAAGGCCATGCCCGAGACAGGAGGAGAGTTTGTGCAGGCGGAAAGCGAAGTTGCTGCAGCCAATATGCTGCTTGGAGCTGCTGCATGCGGAATAAGGGCCATGACGTCTTCTTCAAGCCCAGGCATGTCTTTAAAGCAGGAAGCTCTTTCCTATATGGCAGGAAGTGAACTGCCCGGTGTAATTGTCAATATGAATCGCGGTGGTCCTGGACTGGGAGATATCGGGCCGTCCCAGGGTGATTACTTTCAGTCAGTTAAAGGTGGTGGTCACGGAGATTACAAGCTTTTAGTCCTGGCTCCCGGTACTGTTCAGGAAGCTTATGATCTGACCTTTCTGGCTTTTGAGCTGGCTTTTGCCTACCGCAACCCGGTACTTATTCTGGGAGACGCAATTATTGCGCAAATGCAGGAGCCCATTACTCCCAGGGATCCTCTTGCTGTAGATCCCTTTGAAGGGGGTTCATGGAGGCTTGAAGGTGCCATGGACAGAGAACCCAGAATTCTCAAATCTTTACATCTTACTGATGGAGCTTTGGCCGGGCATAATCTCAAGCTGCAGGAAAAGTATCAAAGAGCAGCGAAAGAGTGTCGCTACGAGGAATTTCTCACAGAAGATGCAGAACTGATTGTTGTTGCTTATGGATCCATCGGACGCATAGTTAAGTCTACCATTCGCAAGCTGCGCAAGGAAGGCATTAAAGCAGGGCTGGTAAGGCCCATCACTTTGTTTCCCTTCCCATCGGCAATACTGGAAAGCCTGGCTCACCAGGGCAGGAAGTTTTTAACTATTGAACATAATATGGGCCAGATGGTTGAAGACGTAAGACTATCTATCTGCGGATATGCCAAAAGTGATTTTTTTGCACAGCTTCCAGGCAATCTGCCTACCCCCAATGATTTTGAAAAACCCATCAGGGATGCTTTGAGGAGTTGAGAACAATGGAAGAAGTTTTAGCTTATGAATCCCCGCGCCTTCTGGCTGACAAGCTCAGCCATTATTGCCCGGGATGTCACCACGGAACAGTACATAAACTTGTTGCCCAATGTCTTGAAGAACTGAACCTTGGCCAGAACACTATTTGTGTTGGATCCATTGGCTGTTCGGTTTTTATATATAATTATCTGCTGCTGGATGCTGTAGAAGCTCCGCATGGACGGGCACCTGCAGTAGCTACCGGAGTCAAGAGAAGCCGTCCTGACAAGTTTGTTTTCACTTATCAGGGTGATGGAGATCTTGCATCCATAGGGCTGGCTGAAATTATGCATGCAGCCAACAGAGGCGAAAAAATATCTGTAGTTTTTGTCAATAATACCGTTTACGGCATGACCGGTGGTCAGATGGCTCCTACCACCATGATCGGTCAGCAAACTACCACCTGTCCCGGAGGCAGATGTGCAGAGCGTGAAGGGCAGCCTATGAAAATGGCAGAGATTATGGCTGGTTTAGGAGGAGTTACTTATTCAGCACGAGTGGCGGTAAATAATATTAAAAACTTTAAGAAAGCCAAAAAAGCCTTGAAAAAGGTTTTTGAAATTCAAATGGCCGGCAAAGGATTTGGTTTTATTGAATTTCTTGCATCATGCCCAACGAACTGGAGAATGACCTCTCCGGCTGCCAATAAAAGGCTTACAGAAGAAATGATTCCGTATTTTCCTCTTGGCGTGTATAAAGACTTAGAAGGAGATGCATAATGGGAGTATATAATGACGCGATAATCGCCGGCTTCGGAGGGCAGGGGGTTATGCTGATCGGCAACCTTCTGGCCTATGCCGCCATGGAAAGCGGTCTCAACGTGACATATATACCGGTTTATGGTCCGGAAATGCGCGGTGGCACAGCCAATTGTACAGTAGTTGTTTCAGATGAGGATATCGGTTCTCCCATAATTAAGAATCCGTTAAGCCTGATTGCCATGAACAGACCGTCTCTGGATAAATTTCAGCCCATGGTGCAGGATCAGGGTCTGGTGATCATCAATTCTTCACTCGTGGATATGGAACTTGCCGACAAAGACCGGGTGAAAACATTTGCAGTGCCAGCCAATGAAATTGCTGATAAAATAGGCAATACCCGCATGGCCAATATGGTGGCTCTCGGGGCCTATGCTGCGGCCACAGGCATCATTGAACTGGATGTAATGCAGAAAAGTCTGACCAATGTTATATCAGCCCATTACAGTCACCTTATCCCCAAAAATGCTGAAGCCCTTGCAGCAGGTGCAGAAGTTATCAAACAGGCTAATTAGTCACCATAACTGGACCGGGACAGGGAAAACTTTTTGATAAACTCTTACAAACATAACAATCACTCAAGGTAATACAGCTTATGTACCAGGCTTATGGGGTGCTGGGTTACCCCTTGGGACATTCACTGAGTCCTTACCTGCATAATAGTGCTTTTGAGCTTCACAATATGCAGCGTTGCTATTTCAAGTGGGAGATCAGGCAGGATGATCTGGAAGCATTTATGCGTTCAGTGCGCATCCTGCCACTCTCTGGAATCAGTGTCACAATTCCCTATAAAGAAAATATAATAAAGTTCCTGGATGAAATTACTCCTGAAGCTCAAGCAATGGGGGCAGTAAATACTGTATACCATAACAATGGAATACTTGTTGGCGCAAATACCGACTTTATCGGCTTTATGGAGCCAATAAAGCATTTGCCTTTGCATTCAGCCTTAGTCTGTGGAGCTGGAGGAGCTGCTCGATCTGTAATATATGGTCTTAAAAAACTTGGTTTAGAATCCATATGTCTTTGCAACCGCAGCACTGGCAAGGCAGCGGAGCTGGCGCAAGAGTTTAAGGTGGATCATATATTATGGGAAGATCGACACAAATATGAAGCAGATTTGCTGGTGAACACCACCCCCCTCGGTACATCTAATCAAAACCAGGATTTGAGCCCATGGGAAATTAAAAATCTGCCCTTTAAGGTCGTCTATGATCTGGTATACAATCCTTTAGAGACAGTGTTGCTTAAACAGGCTGCATCAAATGGAGCTGTTGCTGTTTCCGGGCTGTCCATGTTTGTTCATCAGGCCGCCGAGCAATTCAGGATATGGACTAATGAGAAAATGAATACAGAATGGGCTGAGAAACTGTTGCGTGAAAAGCTTGGGAGTTGAAGTGAAAATTCCAGGCTCAAGCTGCTCACTATATTCCTGCAACTGTTGTCATTCTGAGCATTTGTCCTAAAATAACGGCACCGGCTTGAGCCACGTTAAGAGATTCAAATCCGCCAGGCATGGGTATATGTATCTGTTCATGACAGCGTTTTAAAACATTGGGTCTGATGCCCTTTTCTTCGCCTCCCAAAACCAATACTGCAGGAAAGTTAAATTCCATCTCAAAACAGCTTGTACCCTCACGGGCTACTGCTCCATAAATCCACAATCCATTGTCTCTATAATCATCAAGTGTTCTGGCCAGATTGGTGACCTGAGCCAAATCTATGCGGGTCATGGCTCCTGCAGAAGCTTTCATGGCTCCGGCACCCGGATGAGCACTTCTATCTTTGGGAGTAATTATTCCCATGCCCCCAAAAGCCGTCATTGTCCTGCAAAGAGCTCCTAAGTTTCCGGCATCCTGAACCTGATCCAGAGCCAGCACAACTGGAAAAAGACTGGTTGAGCTTTTGAGTCGAATCATATCTGCGTCAGCACTCTTAATTGTTTTTAATCTGGCCAGTATGCCATTATGTCCTTTGAAAATTCTGTCCATTTCCTGGGCAGAGCTCAGTCGGTATTTGATATTGTGCTGGCGGCACTTATCCAGTATGCGGTTGAACTCCTTAGAAACCGGCTTTTTGACGAGTACGAGATCTACTTGTTCCGGTGATGCTGAAATGAATTCATAGACTGGCTTTCTGCCAGGGAGAAAGTCGTTTTTCATGTTTAATCCAGGGTTGTTTTTTAGTAACCTACAGCTGTAAGTAAAAATATCATAAAATATAAATGGCGAACTTGTCTCTCAGTAGGGAGCGTCACCATTTCATACCTGAGAAAAAAATATCTGTTGCAAATTCTTCGGGTTTCTAATAGCAGTACTGTGTTTATGTAATAGACCAAACACCTGTGTCAAGTTGACTGTCCAATGCTTTTTTAAAAGCCCTTTACCTTGGGCGGACCGGGACCGAAGCTGTGAGTAACTGTCTTTATAGTGGAGCCTGCATCCTGCAGGCTGTTTAATTCCAGGCGGCTGGAAGCCGCCTCCACACAGAAGAACTGTCACTTTTTTGGAAATTGGGACAGTCCCCGCGAGGTACTATAAAACAGATTGATGCTGAATTGGTTCCTGGTAGAGATTTGTTTTAATGGAAAAATTTACACAGCGAGGGACAGTCCCTTTGCTAAGCGCAAAGTTCCCATCTTTGACGGAACTTTTCTGGCAAATGTGCATCAATCATAAGCAGAAATTATAAAAATGTGAAAAGTGTAAGCATTTGATTTGATTGGCAAAACGATTGTAGTTACTTGTAAGCTCCTCCCCCGGGCGGCCCGGGACCGAAGCTGTGAATAACTCATACACCTCGTTCCCAGGCTCCAGCCTGGGGACGTTTTGTTCTTGCGGCTCCAGCCGCTTCTTTGAAATGTGGCTTAAGCCACAAAAAAAGAGGTAATAGCCTTAACGCGTTTGAGATTGCCGCGCTCGAAGACTCGCTCGCAATGACACCTGAGTTGTCAGGGATGTGGTTGCTGAAAACCTGTCACCCACGAGGGAGCCTAAGCGACCGAAGCAATCTGTATGGTAAAACCGTAATGCTATGAATTTATTATATATACGTTTGTAGTTACTTAGAAGCACTAATCTGTAATCTTTTTTTCAAAATATAATTCAACAACAGAAAACAGATATCAATAAATATTCTGAGAGGAGTACACTTCCATGATCTTAAGAACTATTCTGGTTGTAATCAGTACATTTATGCTGATGGCCTGCGCGACTACTTCTGCGGACAAGTCCAAAAAAACGGACGATCCTTCGGTTTCTCGTGCAACTGATACAGATGGATTATCCTTTGAGGCTGATCTGGCATCCAGAATGCTGGACCATGATAATCTGGACCTGACTCCTGAGAGGTTGCAGGAACTTCAGAAGGAATCCCTTACTAAAACTGAAGAAAAGGTTCTGGATGCAGAGGTAGGTTTTGATTTTTTCCTGGATGCCCAGGAGACCCAGGCTATGGAAAATTACTTCAAGATGTTCACACATACCCACAGGCACACCTTTGAAAACTGGCTCAAGAGATCTGAAACATTTCTGCCTTATATAAAGGGCGTTTTTCAGGAAAGGGGTCTTCCTACTGATTTAATCTATCTGCCTTTTGCAGAAAGTGGTTTTAATGCCTGGGCCTACTCCCGGGCTGGAGCTGCCGGTTTATGGCAGTTCATGCCTGCTACAGGCAGACATTATGGACTGCGCGTGGACTGGTGGATGGATGAACGTCGCAATCCATATCTTTCCACCCATTCCGCAGCCGACTATCTGGAAAAGCTGTTCAATGACTTTGATGACTGGTATCTCGCTCTGGCCGCTTATAACGCTGGTGAAGGAAGGGTATCAAGAGCCATGGTCAGGAGCGGTCATGACAATTATTTTGATCTGATTCAGGGACCATACCTTGCGAGAGAAACAAGAAACTATGTTCCAAAGTTTCTGGCTATTTTGAAGATTGTGCATAATTTGGAAGAGTTGGGCTTTGAGCCAATAAACTGGGATAATGCACCTGATCTGCGAGAAATTGAGGTTCAGCCTGGAACTGATCTTCTGGCCCTGGCCAACGCCTGCAATATGGACTGGGATGATTTCAGGCATCTCAATCCTGCTTTTCGCAGACAGGTCAGCCCATCTAATGCTGCGGTTGATGTCATGGTCCCGGCTGCTCAGTATGAATTGGCAAATAACTTTTTACAAAGCCCGGATTCACGTCCTTTTGCCGGTTATCAGCGTTACCAGGTCGGGAGAGGTGATTCATGGTGGCGTATTTCCAACCGCTTTGGTGTACCAGTCAATGTGCTTAAAGCGGTAAATAACACCAATTCCAATCTGCTGAGGGTGGGACAGTATGTAATTGTTCCAGCTGGAGGATCTGGAGCTCAGGTTGCTTCCTCAACGACACAAGACCACGCCCAGCGCAGAGCAACGTATATTGTGCAGCGTGGAGACACTCTTTCAGAAATTTCATCAAAGTTTAATGTCAATCTGGCAACCCTGATGGCATCCAATGGTATTAATAATCCAAGATCCTTAAGAGCCGGCCAGAGGCTCTACATTCCAGGGCCCACCCAGGCTGCTCAGGAGCAGGGCCGGCAGGTTGAATATCAGGTTAGAAGAGGAGACACTATCTGGGGGATAGCCAGGCGCTTTGGGGTTGAACCTCGTGATCTGCAACGGTGGAATAATATCTCAGGGAATCAGATAATCAGGCCGGGTGACAGTTTGAGGGTCTATGTGAGGTAGGTTGATCTGTTTAATTTTTAAACTTTTAGTTTTGATAAGGGGCGCCTTGACAGGATTTAAAAGTCCGTAAGTCAAATTCAGTAGTTTGTTCAAGTAGCCGAGAGTCAGTCTTCATATCCTTGATTTTGACTAACGGGCTCAGGGCTGGTCAAACAGGCAGCAATGGCGAAAACCAGCCAGGATGCAGGCTTTACGCAAAAGTGAAAGAATGTGGTGAACTGTTACAATTAAACTAAACAAAGTGTCCATGTAGTGGTAAAGACTTCAAAAAATAAGCCTGGTAATTTTCATTGATGAATGAATTTATCAGGCTTATTTTTTTTTCAGGATCTGCAAACATTATAAGCTATTATAACGAAGGTATTTAAAATCTATAGGTAAAACCTAATGCAACTACCGGGTACCAGCGATAGTTTTTAACATCACTTTCAATGTCCTTTATTTCTCTTCTGATGTCTTCATTAAGAATGTCTAAGTTCAAAGGATTTTCAGCTTTAAGACTTATGCTCGGTGAGCCATGGTATAATACTCCCAGGTCAAATGTGAAGAACCAGTTGCGATCAACTCCAAAGTTCGTTCCCCATCCCAATCCCAGATAAGGGGTTACGTCGTTTACGTCAATAACATCCACATGATATAAAATTAAGTTAACAATAAACCTCAAAAAACCATAAAGAGTTTCACAGTTAAAATACCTTATATGTACCAATGCATAAAGTTAAATTATATTTAAAATGAGGTCAACAAAAAATACTCAAAATGAATATGTGTAAGGCCCCAGCGATTGAAACAATCTTTACTTTTTTGAGGCTGGTATCAGGAAAAATGCGGTTTAAGTTTGAGATTGCCGCGTCGCTGGCGCTCCTCGCAATGACAGTAAAGTATAAATGAAATGTTTCTAACATTGGTTGCTCTTGAAACTTGAGACAGAGGGCTGCCATAGTGCATCTAGCATTAACCCTGGTAATTTTCATTGACGAGTGAATTGATAAGGCTTAATTTCATATTAAAGCACTGGAGGCACTAATATGGATATGAGCACCTACAGAGTCATGCTGCGCCTTAATCCCTGGATCGAAGACAAATTTGCCTGGCCTGGATATGCTGTCCGTCATTTACCGGAAAATTACATTGTTAGAGCTCTTGGTCCAGAATTAAGTAAGGACAAGGTGACCTTGATTATCGGACCTAGGCAGGCAGGAAAGTCAACTCTCGCCTGGAAAGCCATCAGCAACTCTCATAATCCCTTTATCTTTATAAACTGCGAAGAACAAATTCTGAAAGAAGCCTGCTCATCTCCAGCCTTATTCTTAGATGAGATGGATAAGCTGGTTCCTGATGCAGCAGGATACTTTTTTGAGGAAGCACAGCATCTTGAGGAAGCTGGACTTTTTTTGAAAGGGTTAGTTGACCTGAAGCCTGGGAAAAAAATACTGGTTACTGGCTCATCCAGTTACCACCTTAAGTCTAAAACCAGGGAATCCCTGGCCGGACGTGCTATCAGGCATGTTCTGCTCCCTTTTGGATTCAGAGAGCTTGTTCCAGTAAACAGGTCTGAAACAGTGGTCAGAATGAAAGCTCAGGAAATTTGGAGTGAGCTTGCTCTTTACGGAGGTTACCCTGAAGTCTGGCTCAGCACAAGCAAACAAGATGTTCTGGGAAGACTAACAGAAGCCTTTGTACTCAGAGATGCGTCAGACCTTTATCATATCAAAAATTCATCGGCATTCAGGAAGCTGATGAAGTTGGCGGCTTCTCAAGTTGGTAATCTGACAAACTATTCCAGTTTTGCTGAAAATCTGGGTATCAGCGTAAATACGGTCACCCAGTATCTAAGCATCCTCGAAGAAAGCCACATTATCAGGCTTGTGCCTCCTTTTGCAGGCGGCAAGCGAGCGGAGATAACTTCCCGTCCCAAAATTTTCTTTCTGGATAATGGGATAAGGAATTATCTTTTTGGAGGATTTGATGACCTGGCAAACAGGGGGGATAGCGGTCAGCTAATGGAAAACCTGGTTTTCTCTGAACTATGCAAATCTTTAAACATGCTTAATGATCAGATTTATTATTGGAGGAGCACTTCAGGTGCTGAAGTGGATTTTGTCCTGGAATCCGGGAACCAGCTTGTGGGCGTAGAAGTCAAGTCTGGAGCAATGAAAAGACCAAGGCTCAGCAGATCACTCAGAAGTTTTATTGAGGCTTATAAGCCGGATAAAGTGTATGTGGTCAATAATGAGCTGGAAATGTCAATTAATGTCCAGGGTATAGAGGTGATTTTCATCCCTGGCAGTCAGTTTTTTGTAAAGGATGGGGAATTTTCAGGGGGATAGTGGAGTGATGTTAATAGCAAGAGGTATTTAAGGGTGTCAGGTTATAGTTGTCTATTATCAGTTTGTCCCGACTTGATCATAGGGAAGCTTCAATCTTACTGACGCCCTTTGCAAAACATTCATTTTGTCTGTCATTGCGAGGAGCGCCAGCGACGCGGCAATCTGTACCGTGTTGAGGCAGGTGTCAGGATAATTTCGGTTTGAGTTTGAGATTGCCACGCTCGCGGACTCGCTCGCAATGACAGGCTTTGATGGTACAGGCTGGTTAAGGGAATGGGAGGATAGTCGCAACATTTGTGCCTTTTCAGTCTTGTTCCTTGCAGTGATGAACACCTTACCTGTCATTGCGAGGAGCCTAAGCGACCGAAGCAATCTGTACCGTGTTGAGGCAGGTGTCAGAATAATTGTGGTTTGAGCTTGAGATTGCCGCGCTCGGGGACTCCCTCTCAATGACAGGCTTTGATGGTACAGGTTGGTTAAGGGAATGCGAGAATTGTCCCGGCTTTTTGCCTTGTTCCTCGCAATGACGGTCCAACTTTTATCACGAGATCTTAAGTCCAGGATCTGTTGGTCAAATTACGAGGCCAGCCTGTGGAGGGTGCAGGCGAGATTGTCTGGGACTTGGATCGGTTCAAACATTGTTCCAGGGTACAGGTAGGCTTCTCCAGATTCGTCAATTACCCTGAGCAGACCTTTTTGTAAGGAAATTTCATCCGGAATTACCTCGTAAATTTTTCTGAGTTCCAGAGCTGCTGGGTACTCATCATTGGATATGCAAACAAAAAAACTTGATTTCATAATAATTCCTTGATTTTGAATTCAACTCTGCCAGTGCCATGGGCTTCATACCAGTGAATTTCAGCTGAACAGATATGACGACCATCATTAAAAATGATTCTTGCTATGCCTTTTTTCTTCATCCAGTTTCCTGGGCCATAATGTTTTACCAGTCTCTGGCGTTCTCTAATCCCTTTTCCCGGGCAATGGTCTGAATTTGGCTGATCTCACCCAGAATTTCAAAAAAGGACACACTGAAACTCCTTTCTGATAATTATAAATTTTAGAGTAAGAAGAGCTGTTCTGTCAATGGTATGAAAAATTAATGACTTGAGCATTTGTCGTCAAGTGTTGACTGGTAATCGAACATTTTCTCCTTGGGAATGCGCTTGTTATAGTTGCACCATTTAGAGATCCGGCAACACCTGTCACCCTCGAGGGAGCCTAAGCGACCGAAGCAATCTGTAGCGTGTTGAGTCAGGTGTCAGGATATTTCTGGTTTGAGCTTGAGATTGCCGCGCTCGGGGACTCGCTCGCAATGACAGGCTTTGATGGTACAGGTTGGTTAAGGGAATGCGGGGATAGTCGCAACATTTGTACCTTTTCTGTCTTGTTCCTAGCAATGATGAACACCTTACCTGTCATTGCGAGTGCTGCACCTGCTTGAGCATCAGATTTTTCGGATGTGAATGCTGTTATCTTCAAGCACCTGAATGTACTGATCTAAAAGTTTTTTTATTTCAGGATAGATTTCAGCCATGAAAACATCTCCTTGATTAAAAACCTTCTTGTCTATCCTGTGTATGCCCAGCTTGGAATTTCAATATAATTATCAGGAAGGGTCTTTTGGGACTGAATCGCAAAAAAATGCTCCTCAATGCTCTTGAGAACTTTTGCATCATAGTAGATCATTCCACATTCAGAGCAAATTTCTACTGGAGTGCCAGGAACTAAAAGATAATTACCCTTATATGAATAAAGGTAATCAATTTTTTTGCGTTCACATGAAGTTGAGGAACAGAAGTTACATTTTTTTTCTATCATATTTGATTCCCCTGGTTCATGGATCTTTGAATTTGGGAGGTTTACCAGTCAGTTGAAAAACTCCCAATTGCTGCGTCGCTACAAAAAGTTCAAACTCTCACGTATGGATAAATACGCTTCGACCTTGAACTTTTTGTGCTCCTTGCACTTGGGGTTTTTGAACTGACTGTTGCTATGTACTTTCCCAACTATTCAGTGAGGAACATAGACGGTAATAAGAACTACCTTGTCACCTCTCCATCCACAGACGATATGTATAGGAATGTCAGCTGAAAATCCTACAATCAGACAACTTTCACCCCGTCCAGTATCAGGGTAGGCTTCAAGGATGCGGCCACGTAATAATGCCTGTTCCACTTGTTCCAGGGTAAGGTCATCAGCCTTTCTTTCAATATCAGCGTGCATTGAATATTCATACTTATTTAGTTTGATACTGGATTTAATGATTGATATATCCACAGTATTTCCAATTTTCTAAAATTTTTAGTCATATTGGATATGAAATCAGGTTTTGTCAATGCAGGAACTGCTGATCATTTCGAAGCAGTAGGGAACCGGCTGAAGTAACCTTTAACATATTGAGCCAGTAGCCGATCAGTCAAGGGTTGAAGACAAAGATTATTGCGTCATTTGGCCCTTAATGATGAACACCTTACCTGTCATTGCGAGGAGCGCCAGCAACGCGGCAATCTGTATCACTTTAAGCTGGGTGCCTGATTTATACCATTCCTGACTGACATTATCTCAGATCTTCGGTAAGATCCTTCCACTCCTGGTTAAGAGATTCAATCAAGGCAACTTTTTTTAGCTTTTGACCCTGCTTTGATTTGCTTTTCTCTATCAATTGCAGTTTCAATCCGGTAAAAGTGTTCAAAGTAGACCAGCTTGTGAAGATTGTATTTTTTTGTAAACCTGCTACCCACACCTTTCTTGTGTTCATCTAAGCGACGGATAAGATCCCTGGTCACTCCTGTGTACAGGACAGTATTGTTTTCGTTGGTCAGAATATAAACGTAATAGTTGTGCCCGTTCATGTTCATCTGGTTAGCAGAAGAATAAAAACAGGTAAAGAGAGTGATATCAGGAAAAATGCGGTTTGAGCTTGAGATTGCCGCGTCGCTGGCGCTCCTCGCAATGACAGGTGAGGGCGGGTCATCTTGCTATTTACTGGTTGCGTTTTTCTGCGGGCTAAGGACTTTGGATCTCGGAATTCCAAATCCCCAAATCCCTCAATCCCCCAATCCCCCAATCCCTAAATTCCTAAACTTCTAAATCTATACAGCACCAAAATAAAAAGGCCGGCAGATTACTCTACCGGCCTTTGTGGCGTCAGTATATTTATTAACTGTGATTAATTAGAAGCGATAACGGAAACCAGCTGCTGCTTTCCATGCTGCGTCATCAGCAAGATCACCTCTCCAATCAGTACCTCGAGCACTCATATCAACTGCCATGTAACCAAGTTCAAGAATGGCTGCCAGATTTTCGTACATCTGGTACTGACTGTTGAAGTTAACTTCCCAAGCTTTATCTGCTGTGGTGAAAAGACCGAGGTTGTCTTTATGGTTTGTGCCTTGATAGTAACCAGCTTGAAATTCATGTGTGAGCTTATCAATGAAAGCTATGTCAACGAGTTTGAATCCAACTCCCCACTTACCTGATGGTCCAAACGCACTTGCATTAGCCTGGCCAAGTCTGGCGCGTCCATTTCCTCTGAACTGTGAGCCTGAGAATCCAAAAGTTGAGAATCCCCAAAGGTCACCACTCAGTGTTGGCATAACCCTGCTTGTATTTCCAGCATCTGTGCTGGTTCTTGATTCACCTGATTCATACAGTCCATAGATCATTGGTGTGAACATATCCATGTTGTATGCAACTGCAAGATTGGCAATCCAGCCTTTTGCTTTGCCAATATTTTGTTCTGCTGCATTTTCACCAAAGTGGGAATTTCCACCAAAATTAAAATCAGCCATTACTGTGATAGGATCAAACATATCCATTGATGCACTTAAACCTACCCAGTAGTGAGTAGAGGAGGTAGGATCTGCGTTACCACCAACCTGATTGAAAGCATTTTTGCCAGCAAAAGCGACCGCACCGAATGGGTTAAGCTGAACACCATCCAAAGATACGGGTACAATTAAGGCTAGCATATCGATTTCATCCTTGCTATATCTTCCCGGATCTCCTGCAGCAGGTCCTGAGGTTTCATCATCTGCTAATCTTGCCCATCCTACGGTCACTCCAACCATATCATTGAACTGAGTTGATCCAAATACACCCCATACATTGTCATCTAAAATAAAAGAACCAAGATTGTTAGGCAAAGTGATTGGTTGGAGACCAGCTTTGATATTAACAGGTGAATTAGGGATCATGAAATCAAGATAAGCCCTGTCAAAATCCCAGTTAAACCTGTTTCCAACATCTAATCCACCAGCTCTATCGCTACGGGCTCCCCATCTTACATCTCCAGTATTAAAGCGTACAACACCTTTCAGGTTTTCATTTGCTATAAACTCAAAAGTTGTTCTTACGCGTTGTACTGCTTGAAAAGGGTCATCCTTAACATCGCTATCAAATCCTGGATTTTTAACATAGTTAGCACTCATTTGCCAGTCACCTTTGGCCTGGAACTGAATGGCCTGTGCTGCGCCCACTGTGCCAAGCAGAAAAGCAGCCATAATGGCTATTACTACTAAACGTTTCATAAGTCTTTCTCCTTTTGCATTGAGAAAAGTTAAAATTTAAAAAAATACCTGACGCCTCATACCTGTAATCGGCTTGTGCACCCTTTCTAAAGAGGTCGAAAAAAAAAAGCAAGTCTTTTTTGTCAAAAAAATGGAAAAAGTTAAAATTTTTTTACTGTGCAAAAATTTGTACTCTTTGGGGAAGTTCAAAGCCCCATGTGTCAGGATAGATGTCGCCTTGGATCAAATTCAGGCAGGGCCTTTGTCTTTTACCTGGGACGACTCCAGTAACAGATTCTTGTCAAGCAAGAAGCAATTTGAGACTCAAACAGGCCTGCCAGATTTGGCCAACAATCAGCTTGGCAGCAAATGATGAGAGAATGGGGAGAGTTAAATCTAAAACAAAAAAGGGTCCAGGCAATCAGCCTGAACCCTTTGAGTTTTTATGGTAGCGAGGGAGGGACTTGAACCCCCGGCACTGCGGATATGAGCCGCATGCTCTAACCACCTGAGCTACCTCGCCGTAAAGAGATTGCTTGTTAATGGCTTTGAAAAAAAAAATCAAGTCAAAAATTGTCAAAACATGAAATCAACTGCTTGAGCATATTTTAAACGTCTCAACCAGGCGGACCTGGACCAAGGTGTTGGGAAAAAAAAGAAAGCAAAAAATATGCTCACTTGCATATCCAGAGGCTTGAGCTGGTGAAGTTATTAAGGACTTTTTCACTGACTGAACCTACAAAGTATTTGGCCAGTCCTTTGGCCGGAGAACTTGAACACTTTCTACCCATAGCTATGGCCGCAAACTTATTTTTATCTGCATAGTCCAGGATAATTTGAGAAACGTTTTTGCCTTCAAGAACTTCAATGAAAACCCTGTTTTCTGGAAAACCATTATCAGTGATTTGAGCAAGAGTATTGCTGATGATCTGGTCTGTTTTGCCTGATTGTTCCTGAACGTGCGCTATGGTAATACTGTGGCGGGAATCATTGTTGAGCATAAAGCCAACGTGATCAGCAGTATTGAGGCTTTGCAGGGAGCCATCAGTGCAAAGAAGAACATTATGGTATTCTCTTTCAGGCATGCGACATATCCAGATGGGAATGTCGCACTGCTCATCTAATATCTTGCTGCTGACGCTGTCCTGAATCAGGTTCTCGAGAAGGGTAAGCCCCCGTCTTCCAAGAACAAGTGCATCGTACAAACCTTTTCTTCCATACGCCACAATATCTTTTACAGTGGAGAGCGAGTTAACCTTAACGTCTGTTTTTAGATTTTCACTGGGAAATTCCAGATCAACCAGCTTGGACTTAACAGAATCAACTACAGATTGAAATGAATTCATATCTTTTGCTGATGATTTTTTGTTTGAAATTTGTCCCTGGCTGGAAGGTCTGACCGGGGCTATACATAAAATGTCCACAAGCACATTTTTCTTGTCCTGAAAAAAATAGCCCAGAAATTTTGATCCATATTGATGGGTCCGGTCGTTGCCGGTTGCGAGCAGGATATGTTTATTGTGTTTCATATGCGAATTTGTGTTTAAAATTTAGTAATAGTTTAGCCCTTTTCTAAGGAAACCAGGGGACAGGCACCCCAGCCCTTGTTTTTTGTTGATGTAAAACACAGACTTAACAAAACAATGGCTGGGAGAGCCAGTCCCCCTCCGGGCTGTATGCCTCCGGGCAGGAAGCCGTGCCACATGCAAACGGCTAAACTGTTACAAAATTTATTGTTTTTGACTGCCTCAGGAATTGGAAAATTATCGCAGGACAGGCTGGTTTTCATGAGCAATAAGACTAACGCACGAGTAACCGCTTAAGAAAAATAAGGTACTGTTTTCGGCTTAATCACTTATACTTTCTGGTTAACTATTGAGCTTTCGCCCAGATAGGCAGGTTCGAGAACCGATTTCTGGAAATCGTAGTCAGCATTACCTGTTGAGCCGGTCTTAACATTCTGGTTATAGTTGTCTAAAGTACTTGTAACCAGCTGACCGTCAAACTCGGTCCTGGTTTTAGCCTGAACCGATTCCAACGACCAGCTCATTTGTGCATTGTTTTGTACTTCCATACTTCCTCCCCGGTGGATTAGAGCGAAAACAGTACCTGTTCAGCTGTATCGGCTAAAATATTGAATACTTTATGCTGAACTGTTGCTGGAAAATTATTCCTTTATTCATTGGCCAGTGGGCGGCCATCAAGGATATTGGAAAAATTCCTTGTTTTTTTATCTTTGACGCGGTTTTTTGGGCCTGCTTTTGCGTGATTTATGAAAACCTGGCTTGCGTCTGACGGAAGGAATATTTTCATCCAGTCCAGCCTTTCTGATCTTTATGCGTTTGCCCCGTATCTGGTTGCCATCCATAACTTCAATGACATTGGAAGCGTATTCCCCGGGCACGTCTACAAAGCTGTTATTTCTGCCCACATCAACTTTGCCGATAAGTCTGCCGGGAATACCTGTTTCACCGGCAATGGCACCCACAATATCCTTGATGGCAATGTCATTTTCCTGGCCGATGTTCAGGCTTAAGCGAACCATGCCTCGCTCGGAGCCTGTCATAGTATCTGAAAGAGGTTCTTCATGGGATTCTCCTTCAAAGCCCGGACCCATCAGCATTTTTAGCAGTGCAGCAGACATTTCCAGCGAGGATGAGTCTTCTTCCTTCTCTATGAAGCGCTCAACAATACCAAGGTATTTGTCCAGCCCTCCGGCTGCAATGGTTTCTTTTATCAGGCCCATGAACTTTTCGCTTCTCGCCTGTTCAACATCCACAATGCTCGGAATACGCTGCTGAGATATTTTGGATTTAGTGAATTTTTGAATATCCCTGATTTTATACATTTCCTTGCCTGAGACAAAAGTAAATGCCTTGCCCTGTCTTCCAGCTCTTCCGGTGCGGCCGATGCGGTGGACATAGTATTCCACATCATTGGGGATATCAAAGTTGATGACAGCTTCAATATCGTCAACATCTATGCCTCGGGCTGCTACGTCAGTAGCAACCAGTATTTCAGTGTTGCCGGATCTGAACGCAGCCATGACGCGATCTCGCTGGTTCTGGTTCATGTCACCATGAAGGCCGTCAGCAAGATATCCCCGCACCTGCAGGTGCCGGACAATATGATCTACTCCCCGTTTGGTATTTGAAAATACAATGGACAGTTTGGGGTTGTAATAGTCGATTATTCTGGACAGGGCTTCCATGCGTTTGCCTTTGTGGGCTTCAAAAAAAATCTGATCAATGCCAGGTACGGTAAGAACCTTGTGTGAGATTTTTACTATCTTGGGATCTGTAAGATATTTTTCCGCCATGCGGGTGATGGCCACTGGCATGGTAGCTGAGAAAAAAATGGTCTGTCTTTGTCTTGGGGTGGCTGCCAGAATTGTTTCAATATCATCGCGAAAGCCCATATCCAGCATTTCATCGGCTTCATCCAGAACTGCATATCTGATGTTGTCTAAGGTTAAGGTTTTCCGGGACATATGATCCATAAGCCTGCCCGGTGTGCCGATAATGATCTGGACCCCCTGACGCAGGGCCTTGATCTGTCTTTCTATGGGCTGGCCTCCGTATACCGGCAATACATTCAGTCCTTTATGAAATTTTCCAAGAGCGCTGATCTCTTCAGCCACCTGAATGGCCAGTTCTCTTGTGGGGCAGAGCACTATTGCCTGGATGGTTTTTGATTGCGTATCAATCTTTTCCAGAAGTGGGATTCCGAAAGAAGCGGTTTTGCCTGTTCCGGTCTGGGCCTGACCAATAATATCTCGGCCTTGCAAAATGGCCGGTATGGACTGGGCCTGGATGGGAGATGTTTCCTCAAAGCCCATATCTTCAATGCCTTTGAGGGTTTCAGTAGTGAGGTTCAGGGATTCAAATTTAATGGTTTCCATAAGTTGTTTTTGTTTATATCCTTAAAGATTAATGGTTAACTGGTTTTACTGCGGGTTCAAAATTCAGTGTGCCCGGATTTATGTCATGCTGACAGTCATCTGCCGGTTGAAAAGTTGAAAAATCAAGAGTACATTGGCAGAGTTTTGCAAGTTAGCACTTGTGTCAGGGGACAAGCAGGCATATTTCTTATCTGCTTCAGTCATATGGTTTAAGAAATGCTTACTGCTGTGGGGAGTGCCAAAGATCCCTCAGTGTTTTTCTGCTACGGGGATACATATCAGGTCATTCAGGGTTCTGATAAAAAAAGAAAAAGGCATTTTATCCGGCTATGGCCAGTGCAATATATTCACGCATTTCATCAGGCCCAAGTCCCGGCAGCGCTATGGCCTCCTTGGGGCAGGTAGCCTGACAAACTCCGCATCCATGACATAACTGGGGATCAACAACAATTAGTTTTTTTCCAGGCCTCCGGGCACTGTTTATGACATTGAGAGCCTCTACAGGGCATACATCCTTGCAAATTCCGCAGCCATCACACCTGTCAGGGTTTATGTGAATGGTTACCGGCAATTCAGGGAAACTCTTGTTATTGACAACTTTCATTTTTTAGTATCCTTGGGTTTCATTACTTTCTAAACATTTATTCTTAATACGGACAATGTTTTTTGGCAAGGATAAACGGGCAAAGCGAAAAATGCAAGGAGGAGACCATGAATAGGTGTCAGGGAGAAAAAACGCTGGTGGAACTTTTTGAATCTTCAGGCTGGAAAGAAAAATACAAAGATCAATCGCCTCCCAATGATGACGGGGTTCTTTACAAGTGGTCATCTGCAGAAGCAGAATATGCCATGCCTTTCTTCTCCAAGACAGGCCAAAGCATTATGACTGAAGAAACATGTATATCCAAAAGAAGTCTATTTTTGAACAGGGATGAAAGCAAAAATCTGACCCTTTACGTTTTTGAGACAGAAAAAGAAAGCTATAGGCAGGGTATACCAGATATGGCCAGGGAGTTTGCGTGTATGATGAAGGTGGATAAGCTTTTATGATTCCCGTGTATTGGTCTATCTGTAATATGGTCTGGTAATACTCAGAGATAGGTTCTGGCCCCCATGAACCTTGAGCTGAAATAAGGATTGGATAACTGTTCTATTCTTACATTGCTGCCTGTAGACGGGGCGTGGATAAATCTGTTTCTTCCAATATATATCCCCACATGGGATACTCTGCCCGGGCTGCCGGTGGCAAAGAAGACAAGGTCGCCCTTTTGAATTGATCTCAGGTTTACTGGGCGTCCAGCCCGGAACTGATATCGGGACACCCTCGGCAGGTTCAGTCCGTTTTGTCTGTAAACTACCATGGTCAATCCGCTGCAGTCAAAGCCTGATTCTCTGGTTTCACCTCCCCATCTGTAGGGGACCCCTATGAAACTGTGAGCGGTTCTGACAATTTCCTGGCGGACATGATTGACACCGGTTCTGGGTATCCTGGCAACGGAGTAGCTCTCGGGAAGAATAATGAAAAAATTGCTGATAATGCCTCTTGCCTGGAGGTTTGTGGCATTGGATCGCGCAGCCTGGTAAGATGGGTAATTGCCAAAACGTACCTTATAAAGCTGGTCCTGATCCCTGAAATAGTAAGCCTCAACCCCCATTCGTTCCAGCTGGCTCATCAGGCGAACAGCATTGTCTAATACAGCAAAGGCTCCGACCTGAACGCTGTATTGCATTCTGGCTATTTCACGTTCTGGAGCAGGCCCTCTTGTCGGAACTGTACCGGAATGTTTAGAGCAGGCCTGAAGGATGAGAATTGAGGCAAGCAAGACTGTGAAGATATAAAATTTCTTCATTGGTTGTCCTTATTTCAGGGGCTTAATTAATGACAGTGTCCTCATAAATTTACTTTAGACCCCATGGATTGAGGTGTCAATCCATGGGGTCTAAAGTAATTATGATTTATTTTTTGGATTTATTCACCATGCTGTGAGAACAGTCTGTATTCTGACTGGTTTTCTGTTGCTGCAAACACCCAGCATGAGCCCGTAAGTCAAAATCAGTAATTTATTCAAGTAGCCGAGAGTCCGTCCTCATATTCTTGATTTTGACTAATGCGGACTGTGCCCACAACCCAGTTATCTGTTATTTGTTAACTGTAATCAGGGTAAGGCAGTGAATTCAGGCTATTATTCTTTAACAATTAATAATCAACTATTCACTGATAACATTTTTTTTCTGCAGAATTGAGGCGTTGAGGCGGTAAGTTACTAACGGGCTCAGGGCTGGTCAAACAAGCAGCAATGGCAAAAACCAATCAGGGTACAGGCTGTACGCAAAAGTGAAAAAATGTGGTGAATAGTTACGATTTTTTCATTAAAAATATTGACGAGACAGTATGTTTGAGTTTATGTGAGAATTTTAAAAAGAGTTGAGCAAATTAAAAATTCCCAATAACTATGCAAAGGGCTGATTCTGACATGATAACATTTCTGCTGTGTAAGGGATTCTAACATGAAAATTGTGGCCTTTGCAAACTACAAGGGTGGTGTGGGCAAGACCACCAGCGTGGTCAATACTTCCCGGGCCCTTCAACAAAACGGCCATAAAGTTATGGTGGTTGACCTTGATCCGCAGGGTAACTCGACTCTGACACTCAGTCGCAGAAATCCTTTTGAGCACGAGATGACTGTTGGCAACCTGTTGTCAGACAAGGATGTTAACCTCGAGAGTTGTGTTGTAAATACACCTGTTGGGGTTGATCTGGTGCCAACAAACCTGAATTCTTACCCACTGGTTTCTTTATTGCCTCCCAATTCCGCCAAGAGGATTTACGGGCTTAAGAATAAACTAAGTGAAGCTGATGCAAGCTATGACTTCATTCTTATAGATTGTCCTCCCCAGATAGAGGGAGCGCTGATAACCAATGCAATTGCAGCTTCAGACTATTATATTCTGCCCATAGAAGGAGAATCAGTTTATGCTCTGCAGGGAGTGGATCACCTTGTCCAGGCTGTTGATCTCATCAGGGAGGATACCGGATCATCCATCAGGCTGCTGGGTGCCCTGGTGACTATGGTGGATACCAGAACCAATGCGGGCAGGCTCGTGATGGAGGCCATTAACAAATATTTTGGCGACATGGTTTTCGATACAGTTATTCGCAGAAATACTACAATTAATAAGGCAAACTTAAATAATAGATGTGTGTGCGACCTTGACCCTAAATCATCAGGCTGCTTAGACTACCAGGCTTTTTCCAAGGAATTGGTCGCTAGAATCGGTTCAGGGAAGTAAAAAATAGTGTTGGTTGAGCCCTGTTCAAGGAAGATCAAGTCTTTTTCAGCTATGCTTAGAGTTTACTGGCTTGTAACAATCAGCCCATTGCATGCTGCAGGTGGGCAGTCGTGCCTGACCTGCTGTTTTATAGTAACTCAGGGGCTACGTTGTCAGACATTTTTAAACTTGCAGATGGCTTGAACTTAATTGAAAGGTTGAACCAATACAAAAAATCAAAAGGACTTGACATGCCTACAAATCAAACCACCAGACAGAATGCACCCGGCAAGGACAGCGAAGCGTTGCAGAGCCTAATCAATGACCAGGCAGAAGCTCGGCTGAAAAAGGAAATCAACATTTCCAGAAGCGAAGCCGAGAATAAAACACAGAGCAAGCCAGACACCAGTAGTTCAGGGGCTCAGACCAGGGCTCAACCTGCTGGAATCCGCAAGCCTCCGACCATGAAAGAGACCAAGGCCCAATTGATTAAGAAGGTGGAAAAGCTCATAGCAGAGCTGGATAAGATTGAAGCAAAGCTTGAGCAGAAAGATCTGGAAGCTGAAAAGTATGAAAAATCGCGACAGGATCTTCTCACGGACATGGAGAAAGTCAAGCAGGAGAAGGCTGCTATTGAGATAGAACTCAAGAATAAAGAAGAGGCCTCTGCTGCTGTCAATGAAAAAGAGAAGGAGTTAGCTGCTAAAATACAGGAGCTACAGAAGGAAAATGAGGCAATTTCTGCACAGATGCAAGAGAAAGAGCTGGCAAACCAGACGCTGGAAAGGGAAAAACAGGATCTGTTAGGCAGGTTTTCTGATCTGGAATCCAGAGTTCGCGATGTAGCTGAGCTGGAATCTGCCTACAAGGCGAAACTGAACGATAAGGACAGTGAATTATACGTATTAAATCAGGAAAAAATCAAACTTATGGAAGAAATGGGTAATATGAAAAAAGAAATTTCTGCACAGGAAAATGTATCAGCAGGGGAGTCCAAACAAACAGATGCTGAACAGTGGAGGGAAAAGGCCGGAGCCTTGTGGGATGGAACAGCTTACAGCGCACCACAAAAGGCTATATACTATCTTAACGCAGCTTTGGAATTAAAGCCCAATTGGCCACAAGTGCTCAATGACAGAGGGTTAGCTTATCTTGATGAGTACCAGCTTGACAAGTCTCTTGATGATTTCACTGCAGCTATAGCCATTAAAAGTGATTTTGCTGAAGCCTACCACAATCGTGCAGTAGCCTTGCTCAAAGCTGGCAAGAGCTACGCTGCAAACAAGGATTTTCAGATAGCTGCAAAATACGGTCTATGGATGGGTTTAAACTCTGTTTCTACGCCTGTCAAAAAAAGTGCTCTTAAGGATATGATTGAAAAGCTTAAAAAATTACTGGGAATGGGCAGGAAAAAATAATGATTATTAAGGTGATCTACTATTCAATGTATGGACATGTGCACACTATGGCCGAGGCCATTGCTCAGGGAGCTGCAGAGGTTGAAGGTGCTAAAGTGGACCTCAGAAGGGTACCGGAAACATTATCTAAGGATATCCTTGAAAAAATGGGAGCTGTCCAGGCCCAGGATAAAATGAATGAAGTTCCAGTCTGTACAGTTGATGAACTTGATGAAGCCTCAGCCATTATATTTGGCACACCGACACGTTTTGGCAATATGTGTGGTCAAATGCGTCAGTTTCTTGATGCAACAGGCAAGTTATGGGCTGCAGGAGCACTTATCGGCAAAGTGGGCAGTGTGTTTGCCAGTACAGCTACACAGCATGGAGGTCAGGAGTCAACGATTCTAAGCTTTCACACAACATTGCTGCACCATGGAATGGTTATAGTCGGGCTTCCGTATTCCTTTCAGGGGCAGACGCGCATTGATGAGGTAACAGGCGGGTCTCCCTATGGTGCTACCACCATAGCCGGAGGTGAAGGTCAGAGGATGCCCAGCCGCAATGAGCTTGACGCAGCCCGTTTCCAGGGGCGTCATGTAGCTGAGCTGGCTGCTCGGCTTGGGTGACGAAAAGGGCAGCCTGATGTATGAATTATAGTTTTATGCTGCCACATTTTGGATTAAGGGTCGCTGCAGTTGCTGCGACCTTTTTTTTTGATATTTTCGTAGCTATTTACCATGTTTCTAAGTCAGCCAGCATCCTGATTAGTTTTGTGTTGCTGCAAACTCCCAGCATGACCGCCTGAGTCAAAACCAGTAATTTGTTCAAGCAGCGGAGATTCCGTCTTCATATCCTTGATTTTGACTAACGCGTTCCGGGCTGGTCAAACAAGCCAGGATGCTGGCTTTATCTGAAAGTAGAATAATGTGGTATCTGTTTACCGCTTTTGATGTGGCACGGTTTCCTGCCCGGAGGCATACAGCCCGGAGGGGGACTGGCTCTTCCGGATCCCACTTGTCCCAAAAATGAGTCATTTTTTAGCACAAATTGATGCTCAAGTGGGTCCCGGAGTGCCTGTCCCCTGCTTTCCTTAAAAGCGCTAAACAGATACATAATGTGGTGAACAGTTACATATTTTTTTCCTTACGTGCCATCGCCCGTAACTTCCTTTTTGTCTCTTGGGGCAGGTCTTAAGCAGTATCTTGCTAAGCCTGAGGGTCATCATCCAGAGCATCCAAAAGATTGATGGTCAGGCTGAGAAAGTCAGCTTCTGTAATAATGCCAACAAGTTGATTGTCATCAACTACAGGCAGACAGCCAAATTTGTGCTCCAGCAGCACTGTGGCAGCGTTTTTCAGAGTTTCGCCGGAAGAGATAGTCTTTACCTTGATGTTCATAATTTCCATTACAGGAATGCCCCGATCAATTTCTTCCTGAGTCTGGCTGTCAACATCGGCAAGTTTGGACACTGTGGCATCCAGAATGTCTCTATGTGTGAGCAGGCCAATGAAAACGTTGGAATCTGAGACAATAGGTATGTGCCTTATTCTGGCAAGGTGCATGACTGATCTGGCCAGGGCCAGGTTGTCGGTCTCTTTCAATGTGAAAACATCTCTGGTCATAATATCACTGACTTTTAACATGAGATTTCCTTTAAAGTTTGTTTAAGAGGGCTTTAGCATCTGTCATTATAGGCCAAGTCAGAAGATTTTATAGTGTTTGACTTGATAATTATTGTTTTGTCATTGATTAATATACTTTTGCTGCATTTCCGTCAATGGACAGATTAGACCATTGGAAGCGGCACGGGGACTGGTTACTCCGAGACCCAATTTCCAGAAAAGTGACAGATTCTTAAAGTTACTCACACGTTCGGTCCCGGGCCGCCCTGGAAAGGAGCTTTAAATGACGATGCTCAGAAGCGATTTTTCAGGCTTTGAAAATTACGTGGACAGCCTGATGAAAAATATTTATGTGAGCGTATCGACAAAGCAGGCACAGAAATGTTAAATGATTGCAAATCCAGAATGGAGTGTGAGAGTTTGTGATTGATCCCAGAAGAAAAAGAGAAAAGATGGTGCGCGAACAGATTGAGGCCAGAGGTGTAACTGATCCTGAGGTTTTGAGAGCCATGAGAAGCGTACCGAGGCATTTGTTTGTGGATGAGGCCCTGCAGGCTCAGGCATATGAAGATCATCCTCTGCCTATCGGGCATGGCCAGACAATTTCTCAGCCTTACATTGTAGCCCTGATGTCCAGTCTGCTGCAGATCAAGCCGGGAGTAAAAGTTCTCGAAATTGGTACAGGCTCGGGATATCAGGCTGCTGTGCTTGCCGAAATGGGCGCTGACGTATTCACAGTGGAAAGGATAAAAGCCCTTTATCAAAAGGCGAGACAATTGTTTTCCAATTTAAAATATCACTATATTAAGACCAAGCTGGATGACGGCACCATGGGCTGGCATGAAAAAGGACCTTATGACCGGATACTTGTAACTGCAGGAGGACCTGACGTTCCACCCCCCCTTGTTGATCAGCTTGAGGACCATGGGATTTTGATCATACCGGTGGGCGCGTCTAAAAGAAGTCAGAAGCTTATCAGAGTGATCAAGGATGGCCGTGACACAAAACAGGATGATATGGGCAGTGTGGCATTTGTTGACCTGGTGGGAAAGTTTGGCTGGTAGTACCACCACTTATGATTCCTGGGGCCTGATAATTGTCCCCTGCTTGCGTGAAAAATGGTTAAACTTCCACCTAAATCATCAAAACAGAGCCAATAATGACTTTGCAGACAAATATATATTAGAGGTATAAAATGACAGATAAACAGGAATGTAAAACTTGTCCTTCTCAGGGAAAAAGCGCCAAAAGCCCCGCTAAGACTATTCAGGATGAGCTCATCAGCTCTACATTATCCAAAATTCATTACAAGATTTTTGTAATGAGCGGCAAAGGAGGGGTGGGTAAGAGCTCGGTTGCCGTTAACCTTGCTGCTGCACTTGCTGACATGGGAAAAAAAGTAGGGCTTTTAGATGTTGATATTCATGGTCCATCTGTGCCTCATCTGTTAGGTATCAAAGGACAGCTTGATGTGGAAAAAGGGAGTATCGTAAAACCAAAAAAATACAACGAAAATTTGTCTGTTGTGTCCATGGAGTCACTTCTTAAAGATCCGGATCAGGCCATCTTGTGGAGAGGCCCCATGAAGACATCTGCCATTCGACAATTTGTTTCAGATGTAGGTTGGGGGGAACTTGACTTTCTGATCATTGACTCCCCTCCCGGAACTGGTGATGAGCCCATGACGGTACTTAAAACCATTCCAGATGCTTTGTGTATGGTTGTTACAACTCCACAGGAGATTTCTCTGGCTGATGTGCGCAAGTCAATTAACTTTTTACAGTATGCCAAAGCAAATATTTTAGGCATTGTTGAAAACATGAGCGGTCTGATTTGTCCTCATTGTCAGGGAGAAGTAAGTCTGTTTAAAAAAGGCGGCGGCAAAGAACTGGCTGAGAAGTATGGCCTGACTTTTCTTGGAGCTATACCTCTTGACCCGGTCAGCGTGGTGGCTGGAGACCTCGGAAAGCCTGTAGTGCTCATTGATGAGCCGTCCCCAGCCAAAGACTCACTTAAAAAGCTTGCCGAGACAGTTGAGCAGGCAGCAAAGGACAGCCTTGAAGCTGTCTCTACTGTGCATAAATAGATTGCATAGATTGTTTACTCTTAAACCAGGCTTTGTCCACAACCCAGCTGAAACAAGGATCGTAATCCTGGAGAGTTATAGTTTTCAGGCTGAATGGAGAGGGAAGAAGGCTGAAGGCTGAAGGCTGAAGGAGGAAGGAAGAGGGAAGAAGGCTGAAGGAAGAAGGAAGAGGGAAGAGGGGAGAAGGAAGAAGGCTGAAGGTTGAAGGGAGAAGAAAGAAGAAAGAAGAAAGAAGAAGGCTTAAGTTCAAGGCTGAGGGCTGAATAAAGAAGTTTTTTACCCAGGTTAACAGGGCGGATTGATCGTAAGCATCCCTGAAAATTCAGTCTGGCTGATTTAATTAAATCAATAGTTAGCTGGAAAGATCAAAAAAAATAAAAAAAGTCAAAAAAAAGCTTGCATTTTAAAATTCGAACATATATATCTCCCAATTCCTTTGGCTGGCGTAGCTCAATTGGTAGAGCAGCTGACTTGTAATCAGCAGGTTGCGGGTTCAAGTCCCATCGCCAGCTCCATGGAGGGGTACCCGAGTGGCCAAAGGGAACAGACTGTAAATCTGTCGGCGTATGCCTTCGGAGGTTCAAATCCTCCCCCCTCCACCATAAAATATTAGCGCGAAAGGTCCGGGAAAGTCCGGACCTTCTTTGTGCTCAAGGCTTGCAATTTGTAGGAGGCAGGTTAAACCTGTTGCTTGACTACAGTATAATTAGCGGGAATAGCTCAATTGGCTAGAGCATCAGCCTTCCAAGCTGAGGGTTGCGGGTTCGAGTCCCGTTTCCCGCTCCATTATATTTCCAGTCTAAGGCAAGCCCACGTAGCTCAGTCGGTGGAGCACTTCCTTGGTAAGGAAGAGGTCACCGGTTCAAGTCCGGTCGTGGGCTCCAGTCAGGCATAAGGCCAGCCTCATATATTCCTGATACAGTCAAATCAAGTGATGCGCGGCAAATCATGCAGCCTGGGTGTTGATGCATAAGATTTCCGGTAATTTGCTTTTAATGCTTGTCCTTCAGGCAAGCCATAATATATTTGATGTATAAACATATTTTCATGCGCAATATTCAGGTTGAAAACGCATGAAAGACTTTTTTCAGGAAATAAATCTTTATAGTTTTTTTGTCGACAGGCTGCTGGCAATGTAATTCTGAAGCAGCCGGGCCTGAACAGTAACCTTTGGGCAACAATCCCAAAAAAAGTTAACAGGGGGAAGAGATGGGAAAGGCAAAATTTGAGCGGAAAAAACCGCATGTTAATATCGGCACTGTAGGCCACATCGATCATGGTAAAACCACCCTGACAGCAGCCATAACTAAGGTTTTGAGCATGAAGGGCGGAGGCAGTTTTGTAGCTTTTGATCAGATTGACAAGGCCCCTGAAGAAAAGGAACGAGGCATCACCATAGCAACTGCTCACGTAGAGTACGAGTCCGACAATCGTCACTACGCTCATGTGGACTGCCCGGGTCACGCCGACTACATCAAAAACATGATTACAGGTGCAGCACAGATGGACGGTGCCATTCTGGTGGTAGCAGCCACAGATGGTCCTATGCCCCAGACAAGAGAGCACATCCTTCTTGCCCGTCAGGTAGGTGTTCCCAGTCTTGTAGTTTTTCTGAACAAGGTAGACCTTGTTGATGATCCAGAACTTCTTGAACTGGTAGAACTTGAAGTGCGCGAACTTTTGACAAAGTATGGATTTCCCGGAGACGATACACCTGTAATACACGGCAGCGCCCTGAAGGCTCTTGAGACAGAAGATTCCGGTTCAGAAGAAGCCAAGTGCATTCATGAGCTTGTAGAAGCCTGCGACACATTTATACCTGAGCCTGAGCGCGACATTGACAGGCCATTTTTGATGCCCATTGAAGATGTCTTTTCCATATCCGGTCGCGGTACGGTAGTGACCGGCCGAGTGGAGCGTGGCATCATCAAGGTAGGCGAAGAGGTTGAGATTGTGGGCATGAAAGACACCACCAAGACAGTTTGCACAGGTGTTGAAATGTTCCGCAAGATTCTTGATCAGGGTCAGGCTGGTGATAATGTGGGAGTACTTCTTCGGGGCATCAAGCGAGATGATGTAGAACGCGGGCAGGTTCTTGCAGCGCCCAAGTCCATAACCCCTCATCGTCGTTTCAAGGCCGAAGTATATGTACTGAGCAAGGAAGAAGGTGGACGTCATACGCCGTTTTTCGGTGGTTACCGTCCCCAGTTTTATTTCCGTACCACCGACGTAACCGGTGTAGTGACACTGCCTGAAGGTGTGGAAATGATAATGCCCGGAGACAATACAACATTTGATGTTGAGATGATAGCGCCAATAGCCATGGAACCAGGACTGCGCTTTGCAATTCGTGAAGGCGGCAGAACAGTGGGCGCAGGCGTTGTGTCTGAAATTACGGAGTA
>NZ_KN882178.1:34817-152259 GCF_000934755.1 Desulfonatronovibrio magnus | reverse complement strand
CGCCTTGCAGTCCAAGGAATGAATTTGATAGAGGATATGACCGGTATTTCATATCTTCTGATTCAGTTGTCATAAATATACTGTTCTCAGTCGGTCTGGTAAAGTATTGAGGGAATTCCTGTTCCAGGGCATCAAAGACGCATTCGCTCCGGGCAGTACTTTTCACCCAGCCATTGTATCTGGAGACCCTTGTGTTCACTCCTGGTTTGGCCCTGACCGCACATCCATAGGCGAAGCTTACTATTCCGGCCAGAACATCCCTGCCCATTACCTGAGCGATGAGCGGCCCACCGCTGTCCCCCTGGCAAGAGTCCTTACCTCCCTCCCAGGCGCCGGCGCAGAGCATATTGTCTGTGACAGCTATGTTTACCTGTTCCAGAGTGGTTTGGCATGTTTGATTGTCAACATAGGGAACGCTGACTTCCTGAAGTTGTTCCGGAAAATCACCTTGAAATTCAGTGGAGCCCCAGCCGATTAATGTGAACATGGTTTCAAAAGGTACATAATTGTCAGTTTGCACCAGTCCGGAAATGGGTGTCATGGAAGAAGGCGATACAAGCTGGAGCAGAGCGATATCATTATCATTGGTGTGAGGATCATAATCGTTATGGCGCAGGACCCGGCGGATGGCAATGCGCTCATATCTGCCGGGAGGAGCTGTAAGAGATGTGGTGCCCAGGACAGCGTGAAAATTTGTGAACACACTTGTGACGCAGTGGGCGGCGGTAAGTACCCATTCCGGCGCGATGAGGGTCCCTCCGCAAAACTGGCCGGCGTAAAGATCAGGAAAATTTGCGTCTTTAACCAATGCAACCATCCATGGGTACTTAGAGTCATCTTCTACAGGCTTGCCTCCGACGATTTTGGTAATTTTTTGGCTTTGATCCTGGGACGTCATGTCGTTTGAAAGGATATTTCCCGGAAAGGCCAAACACAGTCCCAGAATCAGGACTATAAGAAGAACGAGTTTTTTCATGTTCAGTAACCTCCTTATGGATATTGTTTATTGATTCATCAGGATGATGAATCAGAACATGCTCGGATAATAACCTCGTGCCAGGGACGTTGACGACAGAAAATTACATATTGTTGAGCCCAAAAGCGGTCGTGAATATGTGAAGCAGCATATACCCCCAAGAAGGTTACTGAAAGGCTCAGAGAATATATCAGAACCATGAACATAGAGCAAGATCACACCGTTTTTCCCATTGGCTACTCAGCAGCCAGGGCGGTAGTTAAAAAAGCCGGGCTAATTATTGGTATCGACCTTAATCCTCATGATCTAAGACGTCACGCAGCCACTTTTGCTTCCAGGTCCGGTGCACCTCTTGAAATTGTCAGCAAAGTGATTCTCGCCACGCAAACATATCAACAACTCAAAGGTATCTGGGCAAAGTAAGCGATATCGAAGTCATCAGGTGGATTGAGAATATCCACAGATAAAACTAATCCCGGGGCTAAGTAAATTCATAGCCCCGGGTCAGAATTGTGAAGATAGTCCTCAAAAAGAAATGTCTTGGACTATACATGATCCATAGCCGTTATGTTGTGAGTTTGGTTATGTTGTAAGGTAGAAAATATCATAGGGCAGACAGTATGAATACCCCATAAACTGCCTGCCCTATGAACGTGACGTTAATCCATAAACTATCTTTACCCAAGGCTACTTAGTGCCCTTTATGCAAGCACATCCGACTTCCTACCCGTTCCACACTCGCTCGTCCCTCGCTCCGTCGCTCCAGCACATCGTGAAGAAGCTGCTGGAGCCGCAAGAGTAAACTGTCCCAGGCTGGAACCTGGGAACGGGGGAATAAGTTACTCAGGCCCATATAAAGATTATGACTGCAACTGCTGATAACGCCAGCCATATTAATCTGTTGTAGTCTCTTAAATGACGCCCGTTGAACCCCTCAAAGGGTGCCACAGCCACAAGGGTATCAAAAACCAACAAGGGTTTTCCCACAAACACCAGGGCCATAGCGAATCGGGAGAGCAACTCATTTGCCCCGGTTGCGCTGATGAAAGATCCCAGTATGATTAAGCAGGCAACAAATAACGTGCTTACCATGGCGCCTTGACCTAACAGGGCTTGAAAATGACGGGTACTCCAGCCATCGCCAGGTGGATAGAAATTCCCTGGCAATGGTAAAGTTCTGCCGAAGCCAATGGCAATCAACAAAGACATGGCCCAGCCACCTGACCAGGCACGATACTCCAGAGGCTGCTTGTAAAACCAGGAAAGCATGCGCATCCCAATTTCCCGAGCTGCCAGCAGAGTACTTGTGCCTGCAAGAAAGGCGACTGCGATAAGAACTGTTGGTACAGAAGAGCTGCCGGAAAGAATAATTCCGCCACCTAAGGAGAACGCCAGTACCCCAAGAAAAGTGTTCAGGAAAACAGCGCAAAATCTTCTTATCCAAGGGCGAACCCTTTCATTCTGGCCCCTGAAAACCCAGAGAAAATGGCCGGGATCGACAGCAAAGCCGGTTCTAATCCAGAGCCAAATCATATCGACTGGATTCCAGCGCTTCAGCTGTTGCCATAGTGAAAGGCGCCGATAATCCGCACCAAAAAAAACATTTGCAGACCCTGAATTGTATCCTTCCACATCTGTGACAATATCATCGCATTTTTGAGCTCGTAGCTGGGCTGTACTGGCTTTGACTAATTTCCCGGCTAACCCTCGTCTGCGATAGTCTGGATGAGTCATTAACCAGGCAATAAAACCAGTTCTGCGACCACTTGGCAAATCGATTATGCGTAACAGAGAGACTGCCGCGAGGTTTCCATTGATGGTGACAACCTTGCCGCCAGCCTCGCCTGGGACGACGAATCTGGACTGGGAAACGGGAAAAGAAATCCTGGCAAGGGCAGTTATGGCTCCATAATCCTCATTCCTCAGATCCCTGAGCTCTTCAGTTTCCGAGTTGCTTATTTCAATTTCTGTCATTACCAGTCCTCAATGAGCCCAACTTTTAAACTCAACCTCATGCAATAAAGAGCAGCTGAACTGCCGTCCGGTAGTACGTATTGGGGTAGCCGATTTGAGCTTTGAGCTGTTGTTTTCTGTGCTCACCGATTTGATCCCAATGCTTGTCAATCAAAGCCCCTTCAAACGAATGCAGATTGTCCCAACTTACAAATATGGGACTGTTCTTTTATAGCCTGCAAGATGCAGGCTTCACTTATCAAGGCAGTTACTCACAGGTTCGGTTCCACCCCCCGTGTGAGGAGAATTATCTTTACAATGCTGCCTGAAGAAAACTCATCAACAGACTTTATTGCTCTATCCTGAATGAAAACTATAAAAAATCTAATTAAATAAAAACTTTTAGAGTTTGATAAACAACAGTTGAAAATGCAAAGGCAAAAACTGTATTAAAAACCATTGCAAAACATGCCCACTTCCAGGAACCAGACTCTCTTGCAATGGCCACAACCGCTACAAAGCAAGGAGCATATAGTAGAACAAAAATAATAAGACTGATCGCCCGCTTGGCATCCCAGTCGGGATCCTGTTCAATTCGTCCTGCAAGGGATGATGGATCATCTTCATCCACTGCTCCAAGGGAATATGCCGTGCCCAAAGTGGAAATTATAACTTCTTTCGCTGCAAAGCCGCCTACAAGAGATATATTGATTCTCCAGTCAAAACCAGCCCACTTTGTTACTGGTTCTAAAAATGTCCCGATTCGTCCAGCGTAAGAATATGCCAACTGTTCTTCAGCGAGGGAAAATTCTACCTGTTCTTCAAAGGAAATTTCATGACCTGCTCCTGGTCCAATATAAAGATCGTCTTCAAACCCTTGATCAATGCTTTCCACTTTCATGGAGAGGGATTCATAGTATGCAAGACGCTCTTCAGGTAATTGCGGAAAAGTCATGGCTGCCCATATAATTATCGAAATGGCCAGAATGATGGTTCCGGCTTTTTTGATATACTGCCAGGTACGCTCCCAGGTATGAATTAGAAGACCGCGCATGGTTGGAAGTCTGTAGGGTGGAAGCTCCATGACAAAGGGTGTGGCAGGCCCCCTGATTATAGTTGAACGTAAAAGCTTGGATACAAGAAGAGCAGAGGCCCAGGCCAGAACTGTTATAAGAAACAAGGCAAGAGCCTGGTTAGCAGGGAAGAATATTGCAGCAAGAAGCAGAAAAACTGGAAGCTTTGCTCCGCAAGTCATGAAAGGAGCAGTAAGTATGGTAGCTAATTTTTCTCTGGGGCTTCTCAGGGTTCTGGCGGCCATGATCCCCGGTACAGCGCAACCCCCTGCAATCCCGCCTGAAACAATAAACGGCATGATGGAGCAACCATGCAGGCCAAAATATCTGAAAACACGATCAAGCATATAAGCCACTCTGGCCATATACCCTGAATCTTCCAGAAAGGCTATGCAAAAAAAGATAATCATTAACAGGGGAACAAAACTAAGTACAGCACCTACTCCATCAATTATGCCAGATGCAATAAGCGATTGAAGAAGTCCATCAGGCATGACAGCCCTTACATTATTTCCAAGCCACCCAAAAAAGTCCTCAATGAGTCCAAGGGGGACGTCCCCCACTAGAAAGGTCAGAGTATAGACCATATATAATACAAAGACCATAAATAAAGGCCCTAAAAGCCTGTGCGTGAGAAATTTGTCCATGTGATCTGACATTTCTATTCGCTGACGCTGCTCATCTCTGGAAACTACATCTTTGAGAAGTGAAGAAATAAAGCCATACCTGTAGTCAGCAATTACTGCTTCAGGATATGTTTTCAGAGTCTTTAGACAATGATCAGCTACATCATGCACTGCCTGCTCAATTTTTTCAGAAATATCCTTAGATTTTTTTCTTCCTTCTGCCAGTATCTCCTCATCCATCTCCAAATACTTAAGGGCTATCCATCTTGCAGGATAAGTATCAGTCAGAAAAGAACTGCTCTCAATAATGGCAGTCATTTCTTCAATGACAGGGTCAAGGTCAGGCCCATAAGATATCTTGAGAGGGGATTTAAAGGCTTCAGTCTGCTCACTCATCTCAATAATGGTATCAATAAGTTCCTGTTTTCCCTTCCCCTGACGAGCCACTGTTTCCACAACCCTGCAATCCATTCTCTGTTCAAGAAGCTCTGTGTTGAGGGTTATGCCTTTTTTTCTGACTTCATCCATCATGTTCAAGGCCAGAATAAGTGGTGCACCAAGCTCCAGAATCTGAACAGCCAGATACAGATTACGCTCTAGAGAGGAAGCATTAACCACATCCACCACAAGATCAGGTCCTTCCTGTATCATATAGTTTCTGGCCACCAGCTCTTCCTGAGAATAGGCTGTCAGGGAATATGTACCAGGCAGGTCCACAAAATGCAGCATATGACCACTGGTTTCCACAAAACCTTCTTTTTTTTCTACTGTAATACCCGGGTAATTACCAACATGCTGCCTTGAACCGGTAAGGATATTAAAAAGAGTAGTCTTTCCTGCGTTGGGATTGCCAGACAGGGCAATAGTAATTGTTTTCTTAGTACTATCCATTTTCAATCTCTACAAATATATGGTCTGCTTCATTGTTTCTAAGGGTTAAGGTAAAGTCTCTCAGGCGCAGGGCTACCGGGTCATTAAGAGGTGCGCGCCCCACCACTTGGACTTCAACCCCAGGAACAAGCCCCATATCCCTGATTCTCCTCCCCATTTCACCATAACTGCCAACAGACCTGATAATGCCTTTCTGATTAACTGCCATTTTACGCAGACAAATATGTCGACTCATTTATATTCTCCAAATATTTCATTAAAAGTAACTGTTCACCACATTTGGTATGTGACTATGCAAATGCACTGGATTCAGGCTTTCGCCGGAATGACGGAAAAGGGTATCGGCCTGCTTTAACCGTCACCCCCGGACCAGATCCGGGGCCCAGATCTTCTTATTTGATCTTGCTGAATAGTTGCATTAGTTTTTTATTGGCAAAATACCTAACAAAGTTCACCCCAAGTACCAGAAATGAGCAACTACTTTGACCTCTGACAAAGGATAAGCACTTTCCATAACTACGTGCAGGTTCAGAAAGAAATATTAACATAGTGGAGTTGTCAAGCTTTCTTTTGCCAGACTTCAAAGTCATGTATTTATATGCCTTTGAATTTATTGTCATGGCTCGACGAGACTAGACTACATTAAAGGAAGATCATACAAAAATAACAGAGTTGCTTAATCACTGGCTTGATGTTATGGTTTGCATTAATTTGAAACCAGTAACAAAGAAGTAGAAAAATTGAAAAAACTATCCTGACCACAATATGTCTGGCCATGCTGGCCGGACTATTCATGTCCGGTTTGCATAGCAGCGAGGTCAGTGCCGGGGATGGCCAGGCAATTATGGAAACCAGATGCACAACCTGTCATGGAGCAGGAAGGATTGAAAGAGCCGGACACGATCTGGACGGCTGGAAAAGTACTGTTGACAGGATGATAGGTAAGGGTAATTTCGGACCGGAATTGAGCGATGCTGAGCGCGAGGCCCTGCTGAATTATCTCATCACACTGTAACCTTAACAAAAACCGGGGCCTGGGCATTATATTCAAGGCCCCGGTTTTTTATCATCCAGCCCCACCCTGGGAATTAACATGCAAAAAAACGAACCAGATTACTCCTGATGGCAGGTTAGACACTGCTCACGATTGTCAGTAAAGTAAGCATGGTCATGCTCACCATAAATGTTCCCGCCTGAATGATAGAAGTGGTGCTGCAGCTCTTTGTTGACACGCATGCTTTGAGTATCTTCATGACAAGAATAGCAGACTGATGACAAAGGTGCAGCAACACCTGCACCGGCCAGAAACATATCCCTGGCATTGTCTGCGATTAACCCCAATCTTTTGAAGTCCTTTCCAACAGGATTATGCGAGTCATTGACATGACAGGCGGTACAGTCAAGAATTGTATTGGGGTATGACACATAAGAGTAACCTCCAATAAAGTGCCCGTCTACAGTATGATCTCGCCTTCGATCAAAGCTTTTTCTTTTTTCTCCTGTTCCGTGAATTCCATGGATCATATACATAAAGTCAACGCTTCCCTGAACTGCGCTGGCATCTCTGCTCATGGAACCGGCATTGTGACAGGAAACACAGGAGGAGATATCCTGGTCTGCATAGGTCCCATGGCGGCCCATGGTTGCATGGCAGCTCAGGCAGCTTTCAGCATCTACAATCAGGCGGCGGTCATCAAGGAAACTGTTTGGTCCCTGCCCCAGGGAAATTCTCTTGAGCCTGCTGTTCAGCTGTATTTCCTCTGGTCCAAATTCAATTATTACGAATCCGCTCCTTCCTGAAAAGGCTGTTTCCGGCAATGGTGAATCAAAAGTGGTTACTGCTGTTGTCTGATCATCGCCTGGAACAGTATTGTCAATATGTGCTATTTCATGGAAAGGATCTCCTATGGCACCTGTACTCCTGGGTCCGACTCCCTGGTTGGTCCAATCTTCTCCATACCCCCAGCCTATTCCAAGACGTACCGCCTCTCCTTCTTCAAAAAGTTCCTTATCTTCTTTAAAAAGAAAAGATCCCTGTTTACCAGAAAAGAGATCCAGGTACTGATCACCTTCGCGCACCCGCCAGGTGACCACCGGCCTTTGACCTGCCACAGCGTTTTCAACCCTGGTCACTTCCATAACATGACTGCGGGCAAGGGCAAGCCTTTCCAGCTGCTCAGTCACATTATGATAATGGTCCGGTGTATGTTTGAAAGGCCTTTGCTCCCCATGACAGCTGGCACAATTATGTCCACAGTCATACGTTGCAGATATAAATTCATAGTCAGGATCACCTGGTTCAGCCTGCCAGAACACCATACCGCCCTCTCCATGGCAGGTTGAACAACCCTGGGGGTCGGGATTCTGTCTTTGCCAGGAGTAAACCTCTTCTCCTGAATAAACATGACACGAAGTACAATTGGCCACTCCTGGGCTGTTAGGATAAGGTCTTGCCTGACTGGGCCTTGGAGTCCTGCCAAAAGTCCAGTCCGGAAACCTGACCTGCTGATAAAAATAGGCATCAGCAGCATAACCTTCAATTCCAGCGTGGATCTTATGGACCATTGTTCTCAGGTCCAGGCTGGGCCAGCCATCCACTTCAGCATAGGCATTCCTGGAGTCCCAGGTATATGCGTTATGACAATTGGCGCAGACAGTTGGATCATGCCTGAGTTCACTGTGCACCCTGTTGGTTGGGAAGCGCATATCATCACCATGGCATCTATTGCAGGAACCCATGGCAACAGCTTCACCAGCAGTATGTTTTCTTTCATTGCTGTCCAGAATTCTTACTTCATTATTGCCGTCAAAATAAAAATCAGCCACGGCATTGAACCTGAGATAACCTTCCTGCCCTCTGTTTCTTTCAGTTACTCCAATGCGGTAGATTCCACTTTCCCAGGCTCCATTTCTGTTTATCTGGTCAATAATGTCAGCTGCAAATTGATGGTATTGAAAATCTTCAGGATCGCCATAGCTTGCCGGGTTATGATCGCTGCTGCGGCGCCATTTTACTCCATCACTGAAACTGATGGGCGTCAGCTCGCCTGAAAGGTTTCCAAAATCACCCGGCCCTGACTTGAACCATGTTGAAAAGCGCATGCCTCCGCTGACCGGCTCACCACCAGTCAATGCCGTACCGTTTTCCAGCCTCAGATTGGCCCCCCGGATAACTTTGGCTCCGTCTCCATACCTGGGATCGCCTTGAGGACCACGCTCTCTGGTCCTTTGCAGCATGCTCATCCATGTATTTTCATCTTCCAGCCATTTGGCCATGGTTAATTCCACATGGGCTGTGTCGTGCTCATATCCCGGAATTACAAAGGTGACCTTGATTTCTGCATTGTTGTTAATGTAAATATCTGTGATTGTGGCATTAACAGCCTCAGGGGTGTCAATGACGTGCCCTTCGCTGAAAAGTATCCTTGGCCCGTCAGGAAGAATGGGAGCTATCCAGTATCCTGAAGGATCATACTTGGCCCTTGCGCCGGCATCCCTGTTTTGGACCATGATCAACAGATTAAGGACAAAAAGCCCCACAATCAGGAGAAATATATGTTTACAGCTTATTTTCATTGAACTGCCTCCCGTGCCTTTTTATTGGTAATTTCATCAGGACTAAACCGTTAACATCGGTCATGATCCACCTTTGGGTACTGAGTCTTTCAGTTTTGGATCCAGTTCTTCATCCCACCATTTTTTGTGCTCCATCTTCACATATGTCTCGCTGACCTTGCCGCTGATCATGCCTGGCAAGGCCCAGTAAACCAGGGTGAAATACACATGGCCCAGGGTTGTAATTACAATAATGAATACTGCGATATTGTGAAGCACACCCATGAAATTGAATACTGGCGGCCCCATATATCCTACTCCCAGCCACATGGACAGCCCGGATATAGCCAGCGCAATATAAAGAATTCCCATCAGAATATGATGGACTTTATGCCCGGCATTGAGTTTTCCCTGAGGTGGTATGCCTCCGGTATGGCCCAGGATGTACCTGGGCATGGCCAGGTGGAATCCGATATCGCTTTTTTCAAATTTTAGGGTATCACTGATGAACTCTCTAAACCCTTTGGGATCAATGATTATATAGATAAAAGGGGTCAAAAGAAAAATTACAGCAAAAATTCTGTGCAAAGTACCGGCCAGGCCGCTCTCAGCCCATTGGGATAACCAGGGAGTAGTATAGAGAACGCCTGTACACAGGAGTCCGAAAAAGGCAAAGGTATGAAGCCAGTGAACAAATCTGCGTCTCTTATTAAATCTTTGGATTGTGATTTCCGTGCTGTTATTTGACATCATTTTCCTCCTGCTCGCTCTGCTTGAGTCTGGCCAGCTCTTTAAGATGGTTGCGGCGGGCAAAAAAATAAGTCACTCCAAGAACACCTGTGGCCATAAGGGAGAGAAGCAGAGTAGTCGGGCGGACAATATCCTTCCAGAATGCAAGTGAAGTATCTACCACAGCGGCTGCGGTTGGGCCGGGCAGATTATATTTGTCAGGGCTGCCAGCCAGTATCCAGATGAGGTTAAGATCTTCTTCCCCGTAAAGCTGGGCATCAGGCAGGGCATAGTTCGATTTAATCTGGACCAGACGCTCTTTGGCCATGTCCAGTATGCCTTCCCTGAAATTGAAGTGCAGGGCGTCTTCTGGGCATGCCTGGGCACAGGCCCCACAACTTGTGCACCTGTTTACCCATACGTTACGCAGGTTAAAATAGGCTGTTCTGGACATTTTGGGGTGTTTAAAGGGACAGGCATCAACACAATATCCACAAGCAGCACATTTTTGAGGATCATAGCTTACCAGACCGTTACCCCTGAGAAAAGTTGCCCCTGTGGGACAGGCTCTGACGCAGGCAGGCCTGATGCACTGCATACAGGAGTTGCGCCTGGTGATATGCACTGGAAGTTCAGCAGCATTCTGGCTCATATAGATGACGCTTGCATGCTCTGGAAGGCCATTGACCCTTTTGCAGGCCTTTTCGCAAACCCCGCAATTTATACACTTAATGCTGTCATAAAGAAAAGCGGACTGCCGTGATGAGGCAGCTCCTGAATCTGCCAAAGTGGGCCGATATAGTAATAAAGCCCCTGATGCTGCAGCCCTTTTCAGGAATCTGCGACGCCTCATTTTTTCTGCCTGCATTCAACACCTCCCACTTAATTTGTTGGACACTAAAACATTTTAGTTAAACTCTATGGGGATAATTTCAACATTGCAAGCAGTATTTTCATTTTTTTCAAAGATTGCTACATATGTTTATAAGAGTGATCAAAGCCAATGCACAGCACCACGTCAACATCCACTGCCATGTTTCGCAGTGACTGATCAACGACTTTCGGATAAACAACTGTCACCAAAAGATGACTATCGGGCTAAAAAATCTTTGTGCTTGGGAGAAAAAGCGGTAATCACATGAGCAAGGCAATATATACAGCAAGCCTTTTATTATGAGATCAAAGATTCGACTGCAAAAACCTTTTTTTGCAGTCGCAGGAGTCAGGAGACAGGGGTCAGCCTCCGGCCCATAGGGGCCTACGCCCCGGAGGGGAGACAGTAAAAACAAAGAGTTATAAAGATACTTTTTGCTGAGTCGCCTCATTTCCTGACTTTTTGCAGGGAAATCATCAAATAGGTAGGAATTATTTTAAGTTTCAAAAAAAATGACTTTCGTGAGAGTTTCGAGTACAGTTCGTCTTAGCCACTTTTCTTGTATAGTGCATAGATATAAGGACGGGGGGCACCGAAGGGGTTGATGTATGTATAGTATTCATGTTTTAGAAGTTCAAACTCTGGTCCCATTCTTTTGGTCATTTCTTGGATGGAATAGCAATGGATATCTAGTCCCGCACACTTCCTAGCACCTTTAGTTGAAAACTGTGCCAACAATGCATAGCCTCCGGACCTGACTATTGCCTTCAGGTTGGCAAAGTATCCTTGAATATCTGCCTCTTCAAGCAGGAAATGAAGAACAGCACGGTCTATCCATATGTCAGCATTAGGGCAATTTTCAGGAAGTGGCTTAGAAATATCGTGCTGCAACCATATTAATTTTTTGCTTGGACCTGTTCGACCTCTGAGTCTTGCCAGGGCTTCGTCACTTATGTCGTTTACAATGATCTGCTGGTTTCTGAGCATAAGCTCGTCAACCAGCATTGATGTTCCAGCTCCTACAATGAATACCCGGGCAGACTGGGCAAGTGTAATTGAGTTGAGAAACTTCAAGGTCTGTGAAACATCTTTTTCATACCAACCCAATTCTGACTCAATTGTGGTACAGAATATCTTGTTCCAATGTTTATTTGTTGTAGTCATGTTTTATCTATGGCAATGATAACGATAGGATACTTTGATGACCTGAAAAACTGATTGGGGTGGGCTTATTCCATGAAGGTCGGGGCATACTCAACTCCATAATGATTAAAAAATGACTCTGCTGGAGAAAACAACTATGTTTTGATGTCTGATCGTTTTTTTTGGATAAAATACTCTGTCGCTGAAAGCAACAATTACTCGAATGAGGACATATTTTTTTGGAGCGGGAAAAATGACACGGCAGGGTCAAGACTACTAGCATTCACTTACTGAAGTCCAAAACTGCCTGAATTGTCAAGCCTTCTTTTGCCAGTCTTCAGAAATCATGGGCCAGGAAGGTGGTCAGGAATAGTTTTTTCATTTCGAATCCCCTTGTGGTGAAGTCAGTGTAAAAGTGTTGAACTGCCAAGTGTTCCTAAAGGCCAAAGATCCAAAGCTACATCACTGTCCGGCGCGGACCGGCCACACGGGTAGGGTGTCGGTCTTGCTGGAAGTGATCATGAAGCTGGTGTACATGGGCACTCCCCAAGCGACGTCCGCGTTGGTCGTACTGGACCAGTAGAAGGACGACTGGATCCCGGTAAAGGGATGTCCGCCTTGCATTGCAGAGGATAAAGACAGGAGCTCATCCATGCTCGGCAGCCGCCAGCCGCCAATACCGGAGATGCTGAAAGAACTGCATCTGGACATGGCGTCATGCCAATTCAATTTGCCGAACGGGTTGGCATCCTTGGTCCACATTAGGTTGGTCACTGTATCCGTCACCGTCCCGTCCCCATTGTCAACGAATCTCTGGGCCTGGGCTTCGCCGGACATGATCAGTCCGGTCAGGCAGAGCATGCATGCCAAAGCCGCTGTTGTGAAAAGCTTTATTTACATTTTTCTCATGAAGTTCCTCCATGGTTGAGTGTTGATATTTCTCAATTATTAAGCACTATCTATGCCATACAATAAAACCTTTAAATATCAGCATATTACCAACATTGCCAACAGAACTGACTTTTAAGTTTGCGCCAACAAGGTTGGCAGCAGTTGGCATTTTAGCTTGTGGTCCAGGGTGTTGAATTGCGAAACAGGCCAGAGTTCTGCCCTTAGTTGGACATACCCTGCTTTGTGGGGAAGTTACAAGAAATATATTTTGACTGGAGTGAGGATGATGGCAGCGCCAGGGACGGATATTGTGCCTGCCCCGAAGCATGGCCGCTGGCTCAGCAGCTCTGGGAGACAGGGAGCCTAAGTGACCGAAGCAATCTGTATGGTAAAACCATAATGCTGTGAATTTATTGCTAATTTGGTTTTAGTTACTTAGAAGCTCTTCACCTGGGCGGACCAGGACCGAACCTGTGAGTAACTTTACGAGTCTGTCACTTTTCTGGAAATTGGGACAGTCCCCGCGAGGTACTATAAAAAAGATTGATGCTGCATTGGTTCCTGGAAGAAATTTGCTTTGATGAAAAAATCTACACAGCGAGGGACAGTCCCCCTCCGGGCTGTAAGCCTCCGGGCAGGAAGCTGTGCCAAGTGCAAAGTTCCCATCTTTGACGGAATTTTTCAGGCAAATGTGCATCAATCATAAGCAAAAATCGTAAAAATATGAGAATTGTAACCGTCTGATTTTGTTAGCAAAACGATTCTAGTTACTTGTAAGCGCCAGGGCGGCTCTCCTTTTTCCGTCTACGCAATATTTTCTTTTCCATTTATCACGAGAAAAATTGTGAAGATATCTTTCTCAAACATACCAATGCCCATATCCTGGAAGCAGATTCAGACGAATGAACCAGCCTTTCGCCCAGTAATGAAGTTATCTTCACCTTGATGATTGAACCTATTGCATTGAATGTCATACTAAAGGCAGATAGCGCTCTGTATACATAATATGCGTTATTGGTATCAATTCCCGGCCGGGATATGCAAGGTCACCGGCCGGGTGGATTCTGCTTTTTATTGAACTTAAATTTGATTGGTTTCAGCCGTGTTTACCTTTTCTTTAAGGTCCACATCCTGGACAATGGCCAGTTCCTCTGAGGAAAAGACCTTGTTTACATCTATGATAATGATAAACCGATCATCCTGCTTGCCCATACCCTGAATAAACTCAATGTTGATTTTTGTGCCAATTTTGGGAGGAGGCTCAATATTCTTTTCTTCGATCTCAAAGACCTCCTGAACCGAATCTGCTAAGGCGCCCATAATGGTTGATTCGCCTTCAAACTGAACTTCTGTAATAATAATGCATGTGTTTACTGTCCGTTCGGTCTTTGGAAGTCCGAACTTAAGCCTTAAATCCGCCACTGGAACCGCCCTTCCCCGCAAATTGATGATGCCCAAAAGAAACTCTGGTGTTCTGGGCACTCTCGTAATCGGAGTATAGTCCAGAATTTCCCAGACATTGGCAATATCAATGGCATAAAGCTCTTTTGCCAGGGTAAAGGTCAGATATTGATTGGCAGCTATTGCCTTTTTTTGTTTTTCAGCCATGATGACTCCTATCTCTGAATTGAATTAAGGTCTGAATGATTTCTGCAAAGCTTTTTTACATGATTTCAAGGGCCATGGGCTGTTTATAGAGCCCATGACCCTATCGTCAGAATCAGAACTTTTCAAAATCCTTATCAAGATCGTCAGAACCCATATTCAGGGCAAAACGGCCTTCCTTTTTACCTTTTTCATTATAAAGGGCCTTTTTGGGAGCTGCCTGCTTTGAGCCTTGATTCTTTACAGTAACCTTACGCATTCTGGGGCCGCTGAAACCGGCATCATCACCCACCCTGAAAAAGGCCATGGTTGCCTGGAGCTGCTCAGCCTGACTGGACAGTTCTTCTGCAGTGGAGGACATTTCCTCAGCAGCAGAAGCGTTCTGTTGAATAACCTGATCCAGCTGCTGGATGGCCTGGTTGATCTGCTCAACACCAGAATTCTGCTCCCGGCTGGCCGCAGCTATCTCCTGGACCAGTTCAGCTGTTTTCTGAATATCAGGAACTATCTTCCTGAGCATGTCTCCAGCTTTTTCAGCAACTTCAACACTTGATCCCGAAAGATCAATAATTTCAGCGGCAGCGGTCTGGCTTCTTTCTGCCAGTTTTCTCACTTCTGACGCAACAACTGCAAAGCCCTTGCCTGCCTCTCCTGCCCGGGCAGCTTCAATGGCTGCATTCAGGGCCAGGAGATTGGTCTGTCTGGCAATTTCTTCAATTATTGAGATTTTGTCAGCTATCTGCTTCATGGCATCAACAGCCTGAAAAACTACCTTGCCGCCTTCTTCTGCATCTCTGGATGCCTGAATGGCAATCTTTTCAGTCTGAGCAGCGTTGTCTGTATTCTGCTTGATATTGGCTGCCATCTGCTCCATGCTTGAGGATACTTCCTCCACGGAAGCAGCCTGTTCAGTAGCGCCCTGAGACATTTCCTCTGATGATGCTGACAGTTCTTCGCTACCCGCTGCTACATTTTCAGAGGCTGACTTGACCTCCACAACAACATCTTTGAGCTTGTCGCGCATGCGTTGCATGGATGAGGCCAGGATACCAATTTCATCCTTCTGGACTACATCTAATTGAGCAGTCAGGTTTCCGTCAGACATATCCTTGGAGAAATTAACACCCTTGGCTACCGGGGTAGTTATGGCTCTGGTCAGGATTACACCAAGCATTAAGGCCAGGACCACACCTATGGCCATGCCAGCCATGGCAATAACCTGGGCCTGAGCTGCATCAGTCTGGGCTTCTTCCACAGCAGCAGCTGCTCCGGTAACATTTATTTCCAGAACCTGGCTAAGAAAACGTAAAGCTTCAGCCTGACGTTCCCTTACTTCAACCATGGCCATTTCTGTCATATTGTCAAATAAGTTTTCAGCCTCCTGAGCTACAGCGAGAAGTTCATAAAATCTGGCAAAAGTCTGGTCGGCCATGGGCAGAGTTACATCCTCCAGAACCTGATTTGCTGAATCGATATTGTCGGCCTGTACATAGCTTCTAATTTCGGCAATGGAGTGGTGAAAAGGATCATGAGAAGCAGGCATCTGACGCAGGATTTCAAGAAGCCTTGGGTTTTCAGTGCGGAAAGTAGCCAGCCACCTGCCAAAATTGCACGCAGTGGGATCGGTTCCGCCTTCAAAGCGTTCGCCTCTCGTTATCAAGCCGTATACATCACCCATAAGGGCGTAGTGATCAGCTCTAAACTGTTCAAAGTTGGCTCTCAGCTGAGCAGGATTGTCAATGCCGGTTCGCATGAGCTGCCTGGATCTCTCGATAAACTCGTCATTGACCCTTCTCCATTCATCAATAGCTGCGACTGTCTGGCGCCACAGCGCTCTTTCTTCAGAAGTGGCAGGTAAAGCCTCAAATTGTTCTCTGAGCGCAGCTATATCACTTCTAAGTCTGTTCAGGATGCCCTGCTGTCTTTCCATCTCAGCCTGACCAAGCCCGGGAATAAGAAGAGTCCTTTGTGCCACTCGCAGGGACTCATAGTCTTTTTCAATTTCCATAAGCACCTGGACACTTGGCAGGTTTACAGTGCCAACGTACTCAATATGTCCTGACAGACTGTTGGCGCCTCTCCAGCCAAAAAAACCCACAATAAGCACGATAAGGGCGACAATAACAAATCCGCCCAGCAACTTGACGCCTAACTTGATGTTTTTCATCTGTTTTCCTCCTCCTGCTGCATTTTGAAAATAAAAAACTGCTATTGCCTTAAAAAAACTTAGTAATAGTTTAGCCCTTTTCTAAGGAAAGCAGGGGACAGGCACCCCAGCCCTTGTTTTTTGTTGATGTAAAACACAGACTTAATAAAACAAGGGCTGGGTGAGCCAGTCCCCGTGCCACATGCAAATGGCTAAACTGTTACAAAACTTAAATGGTCGATCTAAATTTACTCACTTAAAAGCGATTTTACATTACTGATCAAGATATCAGCGCTGAATGGTTTATTGATAATTGTACTGAGTCCCATTTGAGTAAGCTTTTTGATAGTTTCTCTTTCACCGTAGCCGGTTATGATTAACAACTTTGCTTTAGCTTTTTGTTCTATAAGATTTTTAAGAAGTTCAAGACCATCCATTTCAGGCATTCTTAAATCCGTAATTATAAGGTCAACAGGGCATTCCTGTTTTTCTAAAACAGCTAACTTTTCCAGAGCCTCAATCCCGTTTCCAGCTTCAACAGTCGTGAATCCATGCCCCTTGAGAATAAGGCTCATGGAAAAACGGAAATCAGGCTCGTCATCCACAAGAAGAATGGTTTTGTTGATCATGCACTTTGTTCAGCACTTACTGTGCCAGGCACATTGAGAACTAAAGTTCAGATGCGGGAAGGCTATTACGGAATATGGTTATGAGATATTTAATTAAGTACTAACTAAATTTGGTTCCAAAAATTGCCTGTCAACAAAAGTTGACAGGGGAAGGCTTAATAGTACCCTGAATTCTTTTAGTAGCGATGGTTGCAATCAAAATTGACAGTTTTTGATAAGTGTCAACAAAGCTTGACGCTCAGTAATTGCTTGTAATGATTTGAGGATTCCTGTCGGATTTAACTTAGATGTGTGAGGTGCACTTTGAAATATCTGCTCGCAAGATCTAAAAAATAAAATTTCGGTTTATTTTCTGGGGGTTATTCAGAAGAAACATAGAGTATAATGGGAGCGTGCTAAGAAAAGGGTCACTGGATATACGAAAAGGGAAATCCCATATAGATTAAAAAGAGGTCAGCCTATGGTCTTAGCTAAACCACTTGAAACCAAAAGAATCCAAAAAAATTGGACCTGTATATAGTGTATAGACAAGGTAAGACTGCGAGCATTTACTTGCAGAAGTCCAAAGCTGCCAGGATTATCAATTTTTATTCCGGCAGTCTCCAAAATAATTGAACGGGACTATGCCTACACATGGACGTTGTCAGGATCCCAATGCCCATTATTACTGGTGGCAAAACTGGCGCAAAGCGAAGGGGTATGACGCAAAGGGGAGTATGACGCAGAGGGGAGTATGACATTTATGCAAGGCGAGCCCCGTTATGTAAATTGCTATCTGGTACAGCCAGAACTACTGCTCCATCATCTCTGTGAAACCCGGTAACCAAACACTCCGACTGGACTGGGAAACGGGAAAAGAAATCCTGGCAAGGGCAGTTATGGCTCCATAATCCTCATCCCTCAGATCCCTGAGCTCTTCAGTTTCCGGGTTGCTTATTTCAACTTCTGTCATTTGACTCTTTCAGCGAGGATATAGAGGGCGTTAAAAATTCCTCCGAGCATAATGCCTATACCAACACTAAATATAACCAGCGCGGGAAGAGAGACAACCGTACTCAAGGCGCCGACACAAATTCCGAGGCCAAATATTGATACAAACGCATGCTTCTGAATCGTGGTCTTTTGAGACATCTCTCCACTCCTTATTCCGTTGCTAAATTTAGGATAAAAGTTACTCTTAGGTGTTGCTATCAAGTTATTACATAATCTTCATGTATCATACCAACCGACAAAGCAAACATAATAGCGATAAAAAACAAGGCAAGCTTTTTAAACATGGCTGACTCCATTACTAAAAGGTTCAGGTTCATTGGCACAGAGGGATGCATGAATTCATTTGCATCGTCATGCCATCCTGAGCAATGACATTAATGGATTTAAAGACAAACAGTGATTGCAAGTTTTGACAAAGCGGCCTACCCTGATAGGGTAAATCTTCGAGGTAAATCTTCGAACGGGCGGTTCAAATTTTCTTTGCCTTAATCTTCTCTTTGCCTTACATAAGTCTTCGAACACCCAGTTCAAAAAAAGAATATCACACCGCTTTAATACGCAAGAGGAAATCTCGATGACAACCATTGAAAAAATTACTCAACAGCTTGAACAAATGCCTCAAGGAATGCTGCTGGAGGTAGAGCAGGCTATTGTTCGCATTAAGAATCGCACTCTTGATACAACTTACAGACCATCTCTTCTTGAGGATCTTGCGGCTTTGTCTGAATCTGATGATCTTCCCAGTGATTTAGCCCTTCACCTTGATCATTATCACTACGGGACACCGAAAAAATGAACAGAGTGACTTTCCTGGATACAGGCTTTCTGCTGGCTCTGATCAGGAAGAGCGACCAGTACCATCTCGCAGCTGTTAACGGTGCAAGAATTTATCCGGAACCATATCTTACCACTGAACTGGCTTTAATGGAGCTGGCATCCGCACTTGCCAGGCCACCCCACCGTAAGGCTGCAACAGCCGTCATCCAGCGGATTTTGTGCGACAAAAATACAGAAGTAGTTCCCTGGCATACCCTGACGTTTCGGGAAGTTCTAACTTTTTACCAGGAAAGAGTGGATAAATCCTGGGGAGTTGTTGACTGTTTTTCATTTTTGATCATGCAACAGCACCAAATTGTTACTGCTCTGACATTTGACATCCATTTCAAACAAGCTGGATTTCATGTGCCATTAATCGCAACATAAGGGACATTATGTTGCCAGTTTGGTTATGTTGCCAGTATCCCGCAATACCCAGCCCCACCCCGCCTGTTTTTTTCTTTAGGTTTTGAGTTTTAACGTACCCCGCATACCCCGCCCTTTTCAAGCAGGCATCAGAACATTATAATCAGTCCCGAACATTGAGTCCGGTTTTTTTCTTAAACCCCCCTGACTTTTTCTATTCATTTTTCTTCTTTGCAAGCCTACCACCTTGGTGAACAACTGTTCATGGAGGTTGTATGGCCAAGAAACGCTGTAAATTCTGCCGGTGTCTTTTCATCCTCACTACCCGTTTTGACGGGTTGACTGTGAGTTCGTTGTATAAGCTGGTAAGAAAATATGGACTGGAAGCACTGGGTAAGCAGATTAGCCCACATTGGTTTCGGCACACCTATGCGACTCATATCAGGGCAAGAAATGTTGACGTTAAGGCTGTGTCCATGCTTCTTGGGCATAATTCTATCCAGACCACAATGAACTATGACCACAGCTTTCAGTTGCAGCAGGGAAATTATGGTGATATTTTGGTTGAAGAATACGACAGCCTGTGAGCTGACTCAGGGCTAATCTTTCTACAAAAGAATTCGATAATCAACTTTCAAGACTTCAGCTAAACGCTTAGCCCTATCTTTGCCTATTGCCAGCTTTCCATTCTCCATTTTGGAAATATGCCCCTGGGGGATACCGGTCATCTTTGAAAGTTCATTTTGAGTCAACCCTTCTTTACTCCGAACTTTACGCAACACCATGCTGTAATCGGGTTCATTTTCAAATTCCGGGAAAAGCTCTCGCCAGTGAATAGAGTCACTGGAGTCAGCATATCCGTGTTTTTTGATCTCTCGAAGGACATCATCCTTTTTGTGCTTAGGCCCAATGATACGAAGCTCAATATCTTCAGTATGGTGCGTTTTCGTGAGTACCTGCATAAGTCACCTCGACAAGGTTTATTTCTTCTTCTCTTTCTTCCCAAACAGCCACATACGTTGGCTTGCCGCCTTTTAGGTGACAATGGTGTTTATTTTTGCCAAGCTTAGAATAGTTTGGCCAATTGCCTCTTACTAGACCAGATTTTTCCATTTCTATCATTAGAGCAAAAAGATTCTTCTTGGCTATTTTTTGGAAGTTGTCTTGCCTTCTTGATAGCTTTCTTTTTAACTCGAACAATCCAGGTCATAACTGTAAATATACTACCAGGTAGCATAAAGTCAAGATGTCAATATGTACATATCCTCACTTCTGAATTTAGACTTTGGCAAAAAATTATTTTGAGAAAGAAAATCGAAAACCAAAACTCAAAAAGTAACATTCTCTCTTTTTTACTTAAGCCTGCTAATTCTTGCTCACCTTTGGCAAAAAAAAGTTACACTATGGTTACACAAACAAAAAAGGGTTACAGCAATTAAGCTGTAACCCCTTGATTTTATTGGTGCGCCCGGCAGGATTCGAACCTGCGACCTACTGATTCGTAGTCAGGCACTCTATCCGACTGAGCTACGGGCGCATAAGGGTTTATTTATAAACATTTACTATTTAATCGTCAAGATTTTATTTTCTATCTATTTTGCAAAAACATAACAATCTGAAATTGCTACTTACTCGCCTCAGGCTTCATAAAAGCTCCTCACCCGGGCGGACCGGGACCGAACGTGTGAGTAACATACACCACTCGTTCCCAGGCTCCAGCCTGGGGACGTCTTGTTCTTGCGGCTCCAGCCGCTTCTTTGAAATGTGGCTTAAGCCACAAAAAAAGAGGTAATAGCCTTAGCACGAGATTGCTTCGCTTCGCTCGCAACAAGGATTGCCGCGCTCGAAGACTCGCTCGCAATGACACCTGAGCTGTCAGGGATGTAGTTGCTGAAAACCTGTCACCCACGAGGGAACCTAAGCGACCGAAGCAATCTTTATGGTAAAAGCATAATGCTTTGAATTTATTACTAATTTGTTTTTAGTTACTTAGAAGAAGAATGTAGTTGAAAGTGAAGATTACAATAAACAGGTAAAGAAGCCCCTTATTTTTTTTCATTCTCTTCAATAAACTCAAGATCAGGGTATTCTATTTCCTGATCAAGCCCTGAGTCGTGGTGTTGTTCAGATTTGCCGGGAACAACAATATCCCCTTTTACTTCTTCTGTCTGTTGAAAATTGTATTCAACCTGTGCTTTGTCATTATCAGGCTGTTTTGTGTCAGGCAGAGCAGAATCCTTGAGAACATCAAATTCTTCATCAAATACAGGGTCTTCCTGTAATGAATGAAAATCAAAATTCTCAGGCCTGGCAACACCTTCCATATTTTCCTGGTCTGAATCATGTCCGGTATCAGAATCTATCCAGCTGCCCTGCCCTTCCTTGATCCATTCCAGGCCAAGCTGTTTTTTCTCGCTGGTCCAGTCTCGACCGCATTTGGGGCAGGAGGCATAATAATCAAATGAAGTATACTTACATTTTGGGCAATACAATCTATTTACCGTTTTTCCCTTTTTTCATTTTTTGCATTTCTTCTTCCCGCAACGCCCTGCGCAAAACTTTTCCCACTATGGTCTTGGGCAATTCATCTCGAAACTCAACCTGTTTAGGAACCTTGAAACCTGCAAGTTTTTCACGACAAAAAGAAATAATATCTGCCTTGGTGACGTTTTCTCCATCTTTTGGTACAATGAACGCTTTGATTAGTTCTCCGCGGGTTTCATTGGGAATACCCACAGCAACTGCTTCCTTGACCCTGGGATGTTCATGCAGGACCTCATCAATCTCTCGAGGGTATACATTGTAACCTCCAGTAATGATCAAGTCTTTTTTGCGATCAACAATATAGAAATAACCCTCTTCATCCATATAGGCAATGTCACCGGTGTACAACCAGTTATTTCTGACAGCACCAGCGGTTTCATCAGGCCTGTTCCAATATCCTTTCATGACCTGCGGCCCCTTGATGACCAGCTCACCAATTTTGCCCGGTGGCAGCTTTACAGTTCCCAGTTCCATGTCAACGATGGCCGCATCAGTATCAGGAAAAGGCATCCCGATGGAGCCAGGTTTTCTTTTTCCCCTTAAAGGATTGAGATGAGTGATGGGTGAAGCTTCAGTCAGCCCGTAACCTTCAATTATTTCCGCTCCTGTCATCTTTTTGAATTTTTCGATTATTTCCACAGGAATAGGGGCTGAACCGGATACGCAGTAATTGATGGAAGACAAGTCAAACTTATTAATGTCTTTTTGTTGTAAAAGAGCCATAAAGACAGCGGGTGCGCAGGGAAAAATTGTGGGCTGGACCTTTTGAATGGCCTTTAGCACCTCTCTGGGTACAAAACGGGGATAAGGCGCAAGAGTCGCACCTATTGCTGTGGCAAAATTCACGCATACAGTAAGCCCGTATATATGAAAGTAGGGAAGAAGACCCAGCACGGTGTTTTCAGGGCCCACATCATGGAGTATGGCTACAGCCTGCTTGACATTACATGACAGGTTGTAATGCGTAAGCATGACACCCTTGGAAACGCCTGTGGTTCCGCCGGTATACTGAAGAGCTGCCAGATCATTGTGAGGATCAGGATTATACTTGATATAAACCTCGCCCTTGCGGACCAGTTTTTTCCACGGGATAAACCTGTTATTGTCGTACGGTATATCAGGCACCTTTTTTTCACGGTGCATTTTGATCTTATACAGAAAAGTAAGAGGAAAACGCAGGCAGTCGGGTATCCTGGTAATAAAAACTTTCTGAAGGGGAAGCCGGGGCAACAGAGTTGATATTTTAGGCCACAAAAGATCTAAGGTTATGAGAAATTTTGCCTGAGAATCAGTAAAGTGATGGACCATTTCCTTTTCCATGTATAAAGGATTGGTCATGACAACAGCGCCCCCGGCCTTGAGAACACCCCAGTACGCAATAATTGTCTGGGGCAGGTTGGGAAGCATAATGGCGACCCTGTCACCTGGGTTCATACCATAGCTGCGCAAATTGGCTGCAACTGTTTCGGACAGCTCTTTAAGTTTTTTGTAGCTTATTTTCCAGTTGTTGAATACTATAGCCTTTCTATTGGGGTACCGGGCCGCGATTCTGTCCATGTACTCATAAACAGGAACCTCTTCATAATCTTGCTTAGGATTTACAGCTGGATCATAATTTTCTAACCATGGTCTTGGGGTGTTGTTTTCGAGCATAGATAACCTTTTTAATGTTAAGCCTTCACAGGGGGTTCTTGCAAAATATCAGACCATATACTCTATAATGCAGGCTGTGCCCGCAACCCAGTTATCAGGAGTCAGAGGTCAGATTTCAGTTAATTGTTATCAAGGTGGGTAGTGAATTCAGGCTTTTGTTCTTCAACAATTAACAGAAAACGGATAACTTTCAACTCTCAAGTTTCTAAATAATTGCCTGAAAAGCCGCATGTTCTGCCATTAACGAATCATTTCGAACCAGTGCTCTTTCATGATAAAACAAGATACGGCGCTGAAAATATTGATACAATATAAGCCATCATTTATCAACTCCAAAGCATTACAAGTTTTTCAAAAGGCAGAACAGGAAACACTTTACAAATACGCCATGAGTATTATGATACTAACTCTTTGCCAATGGTGCTGAATCACGAATATATCTTTCATGATGCCAGGCTCAAGCTTGAATTCAGCCCCTTTTTTTTCGGAAAAAAGACCGAACTGCTTCAGGCCTTTTTTACTGATATGACTTACTGACAGGCCCGGAGCCCGGAGCTGAGCTTCAAGACAAACAAATCATTTCCACATTAAGGAGATGACTCACGGAGGTTAAAAATGCGAAAATATTTTTCTGGTTTAATTGTATTTATGGTAGTACTCACCTGGTCCTGCCTGAGTTGGGCATCCCTGCCCCAGTTTGCTGATCTTGCTGAAAAATCAGGAAAGGCAGTAGTTAACATCAGCACTGTAAAAATGGTTGAGCAGCCGGACATGAGACAGTTTTTCAGGGGATTCCCTGACAGGCAACATCCTTTTGAAGAGTTTTTTGATCAGTTTGAACGTTTTTTTGGAGGCCCGAGACAGGAACAAAGGCCGAGAGAACAGCGCTCCCTTGGATCAGGCTTTATTATTTCCAAGGATGGTTTTATTGTGACCAACAATCATGTTATTGAAAATGCCGATCAAATTAAAGCCACATTTCAAATCGGCAGCAGTGAACGATCTTTTGACGCTGAAGTTATAGGAACTGATCCGGAAACAGACCTTGCCCTGCTTAAAATTGAAGCAGATATTGACCTGCCTGTACTAAGTTTCGGAGATTCAGACCAAACCAGAGTTGGAGAATGGGTACTGGCCATTGGCAATCCTTTTGGTTTAAATCACACTGTCACTGCTGGAATTATCAGCGCCAAGGGTAGAATTATTGGAGCTGGACCATATGATAATTTCATCCAGACTGACGCGTCCATCAATCCGGGCAACAGCGGTGGTCCGCTAATCAACTTAGACGGCGAAGTAGTAGGCATAAACACAGCCATTGTAGCCTCAGGTCAGGGCATTGGCTTTGCTATTCCCAGCACCATGGCTGAAGATATAATTGAACAGCTTAAAACAGGTGAAAGCGTCAGACGGGGATGGCTCGGCGTAACCATTCAAAACATGGATGATAATACAGCCAAGGCTCTGGGACTGGATGATTCCAGAGGTGCGCTTGTGGCCGGAGTCACCAGAAATGATCCTGCGGATAAGGCTGGAATTGAAGCAGGAGATGTAATTTTATACATAAACGATCAACCTGTGGACAGTTCTTCAGATTTGACCAGAACAATCGGTGGAATTGCACCAGGTTCCGAGGCCAGCATAACCATCTGGAGAAATGGTGAAAAAAAGGATGTGATGGTTACCCTTGGTCAAAGAGATCTGCAGAGAATTGCCAGAGGAACTGCACCTGAACAGGAATTCAGTGAAGCTGAACTGGGCTTTACCTTGAGAAAACCAACAGATCAGGAAGCATCAGCACTTGGCTTTGACAGTCCAAGAGGGCTTATTGTAACAGAGGTTGAACAGGGCTCTCCTGCTCATCGCGCCGATATTGTAGGCGGAGACCTGATCCTTCAGGCCAATGGTCAGGCTGTAAACTCCAGAGATGAGTTTCACAAGATCCTTGAAGATGACGCACGCCCCAAACAAGTGCTTATGCTTCTTATTAACCGTCAGGGCAATAATATGTTCAGGACAATACCCATTAACTGATTTTATTACTAACGCGGGTTATACCCGCAACCCAGTTATCTGTTATCAGTTATTTGTTATTTGTTATTTGTTATCAGGGTAAGACAGTGAATTCAGCCTTTTGTTCTTCAACAATTTACAATAAACTATTAGCTTCTAAGTAACTGGAATCATATTGGCAATAAAATCAGGGCATTATGGTTTTACCGTACAGATTGTTTTGGTCGCTTAGGCTCCCTCGTGGGTGACAGGTTTTGAGCAACTATATTCCTGACAGCTCAGGTGTCATTGCGAGCGAGTCTTCGAGCGCGGCAATCTCTAACGCGCTAAGGCTGTTTTTCTTGTTCCCAGGCTCCAGCCTGGGAACACCTGTTTTTTTGTGACTCAAGCCACTTTTTGAAGAAGCGGCTGGAGCCGCAAGAACTAAACGTCCCCAGGCTGGAGGCTGGGAACGAGGGTTATAAGTTACTCGTAGGTTCGGTCCCGGTCCGCCCGGGTGGAGAGCTATTAACTATTTTCAATTTACAATTAACTATTAACTGATAACAATTTCTTGTTTTTTCTACAGGATTGAAACGGTAAGTTACTAAAGCAGGGGACCGGCACTCCGAGATCCACTTGAGCACATTTTTGCAAAAGTGAATCATATTTTGGGACAAGAATAGTCCCGAAAGACCGGTCCCCTTGCCACATGAATAGAAGTAATCATTTACCAATGCGTAAATTTTTCCAGTCAAGACCACTTCAGCAAAGGACTACCGCCCATGAGCAATCAGTTCCACCTGAAATCCGGATGCAAAATAAACTTAAATCTCAAAATTCTTGATGCTCGACCTGATGGTTACCATGATATTGATTCAATTTTTTATCCCCTGGAACATCCTGCAGATCACATTGATGTTATAGTCACCCGCAACAACAGCCTGAGCATGAAGTGCTGTCCACCTGAACTGGAAAACAATCAAAATATAGTTTTCAGAGCCTATGAAAAATTCGCCCTGGCCACAGGATTCAGGCCTGGCATGAAAGTCTATTTGCAAAAACAGGTTCCAGTAGGTGCCGGGCTTGGTGGAGGCAGCGCCAATGCTGCGGTTATGCTTAAACTGCTCAATCGCCTTGCTAAGGGTCGTCGCTTATCAAGAGCCAGACTTACTGACCTGGCTTCTGAAATAGGAGGAGATGTTCCTTTTTTTCTGGCCAATGTGCCTGCCCAGGTTACAGGAATGGGGGAAAGATTGTCCCCTGTCAAGGTTGACTTGACCGGCTTGAAAATGCTTTTAATCTGTCCCGGAATCCATATTGATACCGGTTGGGCTTATGGGCAATGGGACTTGTTGAAGAAAAATATTTCTGATGATCAAACTATTGGCTTGACAAGCAGGCCTTCAAAAGATAAAGGTTCCCCTCTTGAGGAACAGCTGGTCTTAAGCAACAATTTTGAGAGCGTGATATTCAGATTTTATCCTGAACTGGCCAAAATTAAAACAATGATGCTGAAAAATGGTGCCTCAGCCTGCGTAATGAGCGGTTCAGGCTCCAGCCTTCTGGCTCTGTTCCGGCACCAAGATCAAGTTTTTGAGTCATGTACTGAACTTAAGACTCAATCAATACCATTTTATTTTTATAACTTTTAATTTTTTTCTATGCTGGGGCGTAGCCAAGCGGTAAGGCAACGGGTTTTGGTCCCGTCATTCGAGGGTTCGAATCCTTCCGCCCCAGCCAAAAAATCGAGGTTTTATTCCATGCCCGGGCACGGAGAACTGAAAATTATCACAGGCAATGCCAATCCCCAGTTAGCCAGGGGAATCTGCGAACACCTCGGTATGACTGTCAGCCCAACTCTTGTCTGTACCTTCAGTGACGGTGAAAGCCGGATAGAAATAGGCGATAATGTTCGCGGCGACGATGTTTTTGTTGTTCAACCAACCTGCGCCCCGGTAAACCATAACCTCATGGAACTGTTTCTCATGCTGGATGCTCTCAAAAGAGCCAGTGTAGGAAGAGTTACAGCAGTTGTCCCTTATTATGGGTATGCCCGCCAGGATAGAAAGGTTGTACCGAGAGTGCCCATCAGCGCCAAGATGGTTGCTGATTTTATAAATATTTCCGGAGTCAACAGACTGCTGACCATTGACCTGCACTCAGGCCAAATCCAGGGATTTTTTAATATCCCGGTGGACAATCTTTTTGCAGCAGAAGTTCTACTAACCTACCTTCAACAATTCGGTGACCAGGCTGTAGTTGTTTCTCCGGATGCCGGCGGAACTGAACGGGCAAGAGCTTACGCCAAGCGCATTGGAGCAGATCTGGCAATTATCGATAAAAGACGTGACACCCCGAATAAATCTCAGGCTATGCGCGTTATTGGAGATGTTCAGGGGAAAGTAGCAGTAGTGCTGGATGATATGATTGATACCGGTGGAACAATGGTTGAAGCAGCCAAAGTTCTTTCAGAAAAAGGAGCCAACCGGGTAGTAGCGTGCGCAACCCATCCAGTTCTGTCCGGACCTGCTGTGGAAAGAATGGAAAAGTCGAGCTTTGCGGAAATTGTGGTAACCGACACCATACCTCTGTCTGAAAGAGCACGTGCCTGCTCCAAATTTAAAGTCATTTCAGTTGCAAGTCTGCTGGCCAAGGCCATTCACAACATTCATACTGAGTCCTCAGTAAGTGTACTATTTTCCCATTAAGAGTTATTTTGTAATATCTTGAGAGTTAAAAGTTATCAGTTAATTGTTATTAGTTGAAGAAAAATAATTATGATTTAAAATGGTTAGGTTATGAGGACGTCTGGACACCCGAAGTTTTAAAAAGGGCAATAAATGCAATGTGTTGCGTGGGGACTTTTGACTGTCCAGGTAAACTAACTTAAATAAAATAAAGAATATTGTAACAGTTTAGCAATTTTTATTGAACGAATGGTACAGGCACTGTTTTGCATGCCAATAGCTTAACTGTAACAGAACATTTCACTGTGCAGTAAAATAATTTCAAGGAGAAAAGGATGTCCCAGCTTGTCAACTTACAAGTACAAACACGAGAAAAAAGAGGCAAAGAAGCAGCGAAAAAGCTTCGTGCCAATGACTATATCCCAGCTGTTTTTTACAGCCCTGAAGGAGAAAATATTTCTTTGCAGGTACGAGTGGGTACTTTTCATAAAGTCTGGCTTAAGGCTGGAACCACTTCCGTTGTAGAGCTGGAGTTTTTACAAAATAATGAAACTGTAAAAAAGCCGGCCCTGATCTGGTCAGTTGACAAGCACCCTTACAAGACCGTCTACATGCATATTGACTTTTACGGAGTCGACCTGACCAAGGAAGTTACTGTTTCTGTACCTGTAGAAGTCACAGGGAAACCCAAAGGTGCTGAAGATGGAGGGGTACTGGAAATATATCGGCAAACACTGGATGTAACCTGTCTGCCCATCAATATGCCCAATCAGGTGGTAATTGACGTTACCAAACTGACCATAGGCGATAATATCAATATGGAAGATGTTAAGCTGCCTTCAGGAACCAGGGTGGATTTCGAAGAAAATTTTGCAGTTGTCGGCCTTGTTCCTCCTTACCAGGAAAAGACTGAAGACGAGGAAACTGAGGAAGGAGCCGAGCAGGAAGAAGGCGCAACAGAAGAGTCATCTGCAGATGAATAGTTATGCCTGCTGTGTCAGCTGTTTTTTTTGATAATATTTCTCTTATGCTTTGAAATCTGATCCTCAAGCAGATTGTATGTGCTTCCCATTGCATTACAAGTCATTTGCATAATATATTGTTTCAGTAAAGCCCCTGAAAAGGGGCTTTAATTTTGTAGAAACCAACAAATTTAATATTTGCTTAATATCTGCATGAACATCACAGGGCTAATATGTGGCCTGGGCAACCCAGGCAGGCGTCACCAGGCAACACGGCACAACGCAGGCTTTATGGTCATTGATCACATCATTCAGTCAAGCTTAGATATTTCTGAAGAAACAGTCAAACTCAGAATAGATACATGTTCCTTAATAATCTGGGAGTGGATGAATCTGAATGATTCGTCCATGTGGCTTTTGCTGAAGCCACTGACTTATATGAACAGAAGCGGTCTTGCTGTAGCCAAAACTTTAGCCAACTCTAATATAGACATACATAATCTTTTAATTATCCATGATGAAGTTGACTTAAACCTGGGACAGATACGATTAAAGTTTGGGGGCGGTCTTGCCGGTCATAATGGTTTACGTTCAATTGCCGGCGAATTAGGCACAAGAGACTTTGCCAGGCTTAGATTCGGAGTTGGTCGTCCGGATGATGGAAATGATCTTGCAAGGTATGTACTCAACAACTTTCGTCCGGATGAGCAACAGTTAAGAGATGACATAATTACCAGGTCGGCCCGGATTGTCAGAGTTTTCAGACAGGAAGGACTGCAGAAAGCAAGAGATTTTTTGTCTGCCAATCCCTGAATTATCTCGAGACTCAAAAGCGTCTCGCCAGGGCGGACGGGGACAGAACCTGGGAGTAACTGTCTTTAGAGTGGAGCCTGCATCCTGCAGGCTATTCAAGTCCAGGCGACTGGAAGCCGCCTCCACATTGAAGAACAGTCCCGTATTTGGACATTGGGACAGTCCCCGCGAGGTACTATAAAAAAGATTGATACTGCATTGGTTCCTGGAAGAAATTTGCTTTAATGAAAAAATTTACACAGCGAGGGACAGTCCCCCTCCGGGCTGTAAGCCTCCGGGCAGGAAGCTGTGCCAGGCGCAAAGCTCCCATCTTTGACGGAACTTTTCTGGCAAATGTGCATCAATAATGAGCAAAAATCGTAAAAAAACTTGAAACAGCCTTAGCACGTTAGAGATTGCCGCGCTCAAAGACTCGCTCGCAATGACACCTGAACTGTTAGGGATGTAGTTGCTGAAAAACTGTCACCCGCGAGGGATCCAGAACGACCGAAGCAATCTGTATGGTAAAATCATAATGCTCTGAATTTATTACTAATTTGGCTTTAGTTACTTTTAAGGATAGAAAAGGTAATTACTAATCTTTTACAAATTTTTACTATTCTTTTGGAATATCCGAAAATTTACTCGGATATTTCATGGACTATTTAATTCATTTAAGATATATATCAATCTGAACGCATAAGTAGTTTATCTTTTGCGCTTCACTGTGAATTTAAATAACTTTTTACGGACAGCATCCGGTTAACTTTAGAAGGGCGATACGAGCACGGAAAATATCCCTGCTAATATCAAGTTTATTGTTCAGACCTTATCAGGAAAACATGGAGCTGAAAGGATAAGTTGAAGGTTTTAATTATTTTTTACAATCTCGGGTTCTTGGAGGTATGAAAGTGTTCTCAGTGGACGAATTAGTGGTATATCCGGCCCAGGGTGTAGGAAAGGTTGAAAAGATTGAAGAGCAGGATGTGGGAGGTGTGAAAACCAAGCTCTACATCGTTAGAATCCTCAGCAATAATGTCACCTTGATGGTTCCGGTCAGCAATGCTGAAAACGTAGGTCTTCGCCCTGTCAGTGATGAAAAGATGGGGCTGAATATACTAAACTATCTTGAAGATCGATCTGATTTCACTGGCTATTCCGGACAGAACTGGAATCGTAGATACAGAGAATACTCAGACAAACTCAAGAGTCATAATTTGTATGATGTAGCCTATGTCCTTAAAGAGCTTTTTCTCATCAGCAAGGATAAAGAACTTTCTTTTGGAGAACGAAGGCTTTTAGAGCAGGCCATGGGGCTCATTACCATGGAACTGTCATACGCATTATCAGTAGATCAGAGCCAGGCCAAATCCAAAGTGGAAGAACTTTTTGCTGATGTTATGATTCAGGAAGAGGAACAGGAAACTCAGGAAGAAAATGCTGAAGAACCGAAAAAATCAAAACAGTAACACATAAAACTCTTGCCAAAGAGTCAGAACGGACATATATTGCCTTTCGTCAGGGCAAATGCCATGTCAGGGATCAGAAGTCTTTCCCGTATGTCCCGATAATCCATCCAAATCAGGATTTCCAGATATCCTTCAAAGTATCTAAAGTGTTCATTATTTTTATATAAGTTTACCCCCGGTTTTAACCAAAACAGGGGGCAGGCTCCCAGCACGTTTTTTTTCTGCAAATAGAATCATTATTGAAAATAAGCGCATGGATAAATAAATCCATGCCGTAATTAGCGGGTAAAAACTCTTACATTGTCAAAACTGTTCACTAAACTGAACAACCAGCTCTGTATTACCTGTAATTAACCTGCTTGCCCCTAATTGGGGACACTTCCAAACCTGTGACTGTCCTCATTTTGTTTTTCAGGAACTCGAAATACACCCCTTCAAATTATTGTCAATGACCTATTTTTTTAATCTCAACTTATTGTTCAGGAGAACTTTTTGATGAACTTGTCCGACCTTAAAACCAAATCAATGCACGAACTTATGAAGCTGGCAACTGAATTTGAAATTGAAAACCCCAGTGGACTCAGAAAGCAGGAGCTGATATTTGCTCTGCTTCAGGCCTGTGCCTCTCAAAACGGTCAGGTTTCAGGCGAGGGAGTTCTTGAAATTCTACCGGACGGTTTCGGGTTCTTAAGATCCCCTACTTACAGCTTCATGCCTGGTCCTGATGATATATATGTCTCACCTTCCCAGATCAGAAAGTTCGGGCTTAGAACCGGCGACGTTGTCTCAGGACAGATTCGTCCTCCCAAAGAAGGTGAACGGTACTTCGCCCTGCTGAGAGTAAATGAAGTCGGATATGGCAACCCTGCTGAGTCCAAAAGCCTGGTCCTTTTTGATAACCTGACCCCTATCTATCCTAATGAAAGATATCGGATGGAGAACGGTGCAGAAAAGTATTCCACAAGAATTATTGACCTGCTTACACCCATCGGAAAAGGTCAGCGAGGACTGATAGTTGCCCCTCCACGGACAGGAAAAACCATTCTTCTGCAAAATATTGCCAATTCCATTAACGCCAACCATCCTGATGTTTTCATGCTGGTACTGCTCATAGACGAACGCCCTGAAGAAGTAACCGACATGGAAAGGACTGTGAATGCTGAAGTGGTCAGCTCAACTTTTGATGAACCGCCTCAGAGACATGTTCAGGTGGCGGACATGGTACTGGAAAAAGCGAAACGACTGGTGGAGAGAAAAAAGGATGTTGTGGTTTTATTAGACAGCATAACGAGACTGGGTCGGGCATACAACACAGTCACTCCATCTTCGGGAAGAGTTTTGTCAGGCGGACTTGATTCCAACGCTCTGCAAAGACCAAAACGCTTTTTTGGCGCAGCGCGCAACATTGAGGAAGGAGGCAGCTTGACCATCCTGGCTACTGCCCTTATTGATACAGGATCAAGAATGGACGAGGTAATTTTCGAAGAGTTCAAGGGGACAGGAAATATGGAAATCTACCTTGACCGTCATCTTGCTGATAAGAGAGTTTATCCAGCCATTGACATGAATCGATCAGGAACACGTAAGGAAGATCTGCTCCTTGCACCGGAAACCTTGAACAAGGTTTGGATATTGCGTAAAGTGCTTGCCCCCATGAACTCCATAGACAGTATGGAATTTCTCCTGGATAAAATGAAAGGCACCAAGAACAACAAAGATTTTTTAGATATGATGAATAAATAGTCATTGATCAGATGACATTTTTTCTTTCATTATAGCTGTCTTTGTTAAGCTGTAGTTGCATGACACATAGAATTAGACTTGTTTTTTTTATCTGCCTGACTTTTTTTATGTCAGTCCCTGCCCCCAATGCTCAGGCAAGACTGTTCGGGGAGTTCAGCATATCAGATGAGGCTGAACTGGGAAAAAAGGTCCATCGACTTATCAGAACACGTTTTGACATTATCGATGATCCGGAAATTACTGATTATATTCGAGAAATAGGACAGAATCTATATAAAAACGCTCCTCCTCAGCCATTCCCCCTGCAGGTAGAAGTAATCAATCATAACGCCGTCAATGCTTTTGCCACTGTGGCTGGCTATATGGCTATCTTTTCAGGCCTTATCCTGCATATGGACTCCGAAGACCAGCTTGCCTCCATCATGGCCCATGAACTGGCCCACATCACTCAAAGACATGTTGCCCGCAATATAGAGCGTTCCAAGGTTATAAGCGTTGGTTCCCTCCTTGGTTTAGTTGCCGGCGCCCTGTTGGGCTCGGATGCCGGCGGTGCCATAGCTGTTGGTTCCATAGCAGGAGCTCAGAGCGCGGTACTGAAGTATTCACGTGAAGATGAACGAGAGGCTGACCAGGTCGGCCTTGGATACCTCATTGCAGCTGGATACAACCCTCAGGCCATGACTTCGGCTATGCAGAAAATGCGGCGGATGCAGTGGTTTTCAGGAGGTGAAATCCCTTCCTACCTGAGCACCCACCCGGGTATGGATGAGCGTGTCAATTATTTAAGCGATCGTATTGAGAGAATGGACAAAAATTTGCTGGCAAGAGAAGTAGACAATTCATCTTTTTTACGCGTTCAGACTCTCGTAAGAGCCAGGTATGCTGAACCTTCCAGTGCTCTGGCGTATTTTAGAGAGGAAAAAAATCAGACATGCCTGACTTATCTCGGCCAGGGCATTGCCAACGCTCGCATAAACAGAGTGTCTGAAGCAAGAAAGAACTTTGAAGAGCTTATCAGTTGTGATGATAGTGATCCGCTTTTTCTTCGGGAAGCAGGTATTTTTTACTTCCAGTTTGGAGATATTGACAAATCCGGCCGGCTTTTACAAAAAGCCATCATGCTCCGCCCTCAGGAAAGCATGGCTCTTATCTATTACGGCCGAATACTCTCAGAACAGGGTCACTTTGACACAGCAGCGAGCTATCTTCAACGCGCCTTAAGGATTGTTCCTGAAGAACCTGGAGCGCACGAACATCTGGCCAGAATTTTCGGCCGCAGCGGAAACAACTTTATGGCCCACATTCACATGTCTTACGCCCATATTTACAATAACAACAAGCGGCAGGCATCATTTCACCGGGAAAAAGCCAGGGAACTGGCTGTTGATTCTGAAAAAAAAGCAGTCTTAATCAGTCTTGAAGAAGCCTTCAGGGACCAGTCACAATTCTGGAAGTAAATCTTTTATCAGTGACTTACCGCTTGAATAAACGGCTGGAGCCTGGGAACGAGGGGTAAAGGGGTAACCTGTTGCACATTTTTAAGCTGAACATATCAATTTTATGATAATTTTTTACATGGACAATCAGATAATTTTCAGTTATCAACCTCGTTTTTGTCTGTGCAATAAACTTACATGACATTTTGTTTTATTTTTCTGGAAACCGGGCCTGTCCCCTGCTTTCCTTAGAAAAGGGCTAAACTATTACAATACTTCCAACCACTGAACTCATTATAGGAGGAACTATGTTTTTTGAAAATTTGATTTTTGCCATGGCCCAGAGTGGTGATCCCCAGGCCGGCAACCCATTCACAGCGTTCATTCCCCTGATTCTGATGTTTGCTATTTTTTATTTTCTGCTTATCAGGCCACAACAGAAAAAAGCCAAAGAGCATCGCCAGGTACTGGCCAACCTTAAAAGAGGTGATAATGTTCTTACCAATGGTGGATTATATGGACGTGTTACAGATATCCAGAATGACGTTCTGACAATAGAAATTGGCGACAAACTGCAAGTCAAGACCAACAGAGCCTATATTGCCGGTCTGGCTGACCCAAGTCAGGATTCTGTTCAAAGGGCGCAATAATTATTCTAACCGTGTCATTGATGCACCCTTCTAACAGCCCACTGTACCCAATGCCCAACTCAAACCTTTAATCAGCCTCAGGACTATAATAATGAAAGGCAATCTGCGCTGGAAAATACCAGTAATTTTACTGGTTCTGATTATCAGTCTGCTCTATTTTTTACCTTCTTTTTCCGGAATAAAAAATTCTTCTCTCGGTGACATACTCCCGGACCGCCAGGTCAATCTTGGACTGGATCTTAGAGGTGGAATTCACCTGACCCTCGGGGTTGAAGTTGAAAGAGCTCTGGAAAGATCTCTTTCCCAGATTGGACAGGACATAAGAGATGAAGCCCGGCTCCAGGATATTCTGGTCCTTCGTCCCAGAGTTAGTGATGATCACAGACTCGAGTTCAGCTTGTTGCGACAGGAGCAGCAAAGAGACCTGGAGCGCATGATCAGTCAGCAATACAATAATTTGCGAATTGTATCCAGACATTCTGATGATGATGGCCGTATTCGTTATGTTCTTGATTTTACTGCTGAATACAAAGAGATCTTGAACGATATGACCCTTGACCAGGCAGTTAAGACTATTCGCAATAGAATTGATCAGTTCGGAGTGGCTGAACCTGATATCAGAAGACAACAGGATGAACGCATTCAAGTACAATTGCCCGGTATAGACGACCCCCAGCGAGCAATTTCCATTATAGGTCAAACTGCGCATCTTGAGTTCAAACTTGTAGATGAAGATGCAGATGTACAGCGGGCTGTTGAAGGTGTTGTGCCTCCAGGCAGCAGACTCTACTATCAGCAGACAACTATGCCTGATGGCTCTACACGTGAAGAACCGGTAGTTTTAAGAGCTGAAACAGCAATGACTGGAGAGTACATCACCAACGCACACACTGCTTTTGATCAGTACAATCAGCCGTATGTAGCCATAGCCTTTGATAACAGGGGTTCACGTATTTTTGAAAGAATTACAGGTGAGAATGTTCGTCAGCGACTTGCAATTGTACTGGACGGCAATGTTTATTCCACCCCGGTCATACAGGAAAGAATTTCTGGTGGAAGGGCCAGTATTACCGGCAGGTTTACAGTGGATGAAGCTCACGACCTTGCGGTAGTCCTTAGAGCCGGCTCTCTGCCAGCGCCTGTCTTTGTAATGGAGGAAAGAACAGTGGGCCCGTCCCTTGGCCAGGAATCCATAGAACGAGGGGTCAGGTCAGCAGTCATTGGTGGAGCACTTGTTCTTATATTCATGGTCTTTTATTTTGGATTTGCCGGAGTAGTTGCCAACACAGTACTTGCCTTCAATATCATCCTGATTATAGCTGGACTGGCCGGATTCGGTGCCACCCTGACTCTTCCCGGCATAGCTGGAATTATTCTGACCATAGGCATAGCAGTTGATGCCAATGTACTTATCTTTGAGCGTATAAGAGAAGAACTTCGGCGGGGACTGTCTCCCCGGGCAGCGGTTGAAGAAGGATACAATCGGGCTACTTTGACAATCCTTGATGCCAATGTCACTACTATCATTGCAGCTGTTGTTCTTTACCAGTTTGGAACCGGCCCCATAAGAGGATTTGCAGTCACCCTGACCCTGGGAATTTTAGCATCAATGTTCACTGCTATTTTTGTATCCAGAGTTCTTTTTGATATCTGGATATCTAAACGCAAACCCGGAACAGCATTCAACATCTAATCAGTCCAAATACAGGCAGGAAAAAAATGGGTTTTCAAATCATCAAACCTGACACAAAAATAGATTTTATCGGCAAAAGAAATTATGCTTTTGCTCTATCTGCGGCATTGATACTCATAGGTCTCATATCTCTTGGACTCAAGGGCGGCCCCAAACTGGGCATTGATTTTGCCGGAGGGATAATTATTCAGACCAGCTTTGAGCAGGAAGTTGACCTTGCTGAACTTACTTCCGTATTAGAGGAAACAGAGTTACCATCCCTGGTAGTTCAACGGTTTGGAGATCGCGGGGACAATGAATATTTGTTTCGAACTTCAGCTGAAAACATTACTCCTTATGACGCCCGTGAAAAGGTAGATGCTGTCCTGATGGAGTATTTTCAGGACCATGGATACGAGATTCAACGTTTAGAAATGGTGGGGCCACGAGTTGGGGCAGATCTGCGTGAAAGCGCTCTGGAAGCCCTGTTCTTTGCTGTGCTGTTTATTGCAATCTACATCTCGGGTCGTTTTGAACACAAGTGGTTTGTGGCTGCTTTTATGGCGGCCGGGCTTGCTGGCGGTGTCTATCTGCTAAAGCTCATTTCCATCCCGCTGGCTTTTCTTATTTTCGCGGCCATGCTCATAACCCTTTGTCTTTGCTGGTATCTAAGGCTCAACTTTGCTCTGGGAGCAGTTATAGCCCTGATTCATGACATGCTTATAGTCATTGGCATATTCTCACTGCTTAACAAGGATTTTGACCTGAGCATAGTAGCGGCCTTACTGACTATAATTGGTTATTCCCTAAATGATACCATCATTGTTTTTGACCGCATCAGGGAAAATCTGCGCAACAAGATTTCCACCTCTCTGTCAGAAACCATCAACGTCAGTATCAACCAGACCCTGTCGAGAACCATTGTTACTTCAGGTACAACTCTTGTAGTTGTTCTTGCCCTGCTTATACTCGGAGGCGGTATCATACATGACTTTGCCTTTGCATTGACTGTAGGAGTTCTGGTGGGCACCTATTCTTCTATCTATGTAGCAAGTCCCATTCTGCTGAGTTTCAGACCCGTTATTGAAGAGGAAGATGAAGAGGAAGAAGGTCACGAGATGTCCGCAAAAACTACTAAAAGAAAGCATAGCCACGCTTAGAGAAAGGTAAAAAGGAGACTTCCAGCCGCCTGTTTTATCTTATCTGCAGGATGCAGTCTCCAATTATCAAGGCAGTTACCTCGCAAATTCGGTCCAGAAACTGCCCCTCTAATATGCTTACAGGTAACTAAAATCATATTGGCAATAAAAACAAGATATTATGGCTTTACCTTACAGATTGCTTCGGTCGCTTAGACTCCACAGGCTTTGCGCAAGTACATCCCTGACAGCTCAGGTGTCATTGCGAGCGAGTCTTCGAGCGCGGCAATCTCATACGCGCTAAGGCTATTTCAAGTTACTCACATGTTCGGTCCCGGGTATGCCCGGGTGAGGAGCTCACAAGCAATAAAAAAGGCTTCAAGATAAACTCTTGAAGCCTTTTTTCGTCGTGTTTCAGCAGCTTAAAAACTGCCATCCCGTTCCGCCTTAGAACATATCCTCTTCCGTCTCTTCTATTGTCTTATCAATACTCTGGCGCAGTTCGGCAGGCAAGCCCATGATATCAACATTCATGAATCCACGCACTATGGTTGATGTAGCCTGATCCTCATCTAATCCCCGGGCCATAAGGTATTCAATTTCTTCCTGAGCGATCTTGCCCACTGCAGCCTCGTGAGAAAGTTCCACTCCAGCAATAGTCCCCTTGAGCTCAGGAATGGCATGGATGACTCCATCTGTCAGAATCAGACCTTTACATTCAAGATGTCCCTTGGCTGGGATGGCATTGCCTTCGATAATTCCGGGTGCAATGATAGTTCCTCCAGTGGTGATGGTCCTGGAAATGATTTCACCTTTGGTCTCTGGAGCATTCAGTACGATTTTATTTCCTGAATTGATGTATGAGCCTTCTGGCGCTACAAGTATGGAATTGAATCTGGCCACTGCTCCTCGGCCATTAAGGTAAACTGCAGGGTAGGACTGTACGGATTTTACCTTTTTCAACAATATATAATTGCTTGCAAAAACACCTCCTTCCTCCACAATTGCCACTGTCCGGGGACGAACCATTACCTCCTCACCCCAGTTATGTACCATGGTAAAAGTCAGCTTGCCCCCTTTTTTTATGTAAACTTCAGAAATTCCAAGGTGCAAAGCTGAATTCACATCTGTAGAAGTGGTGCATCCGGTAATAATGTGCAGTTCTGAATCTTCTTCAATTACCATTATATTATGAACATTCTGTCCAACATTTTCTCCCTTGATAAACAGACAAGACTGAACAGGCTCTTTGATTTTTGCTCCTTTGGCTGTTCTGATAAAGTATCCGCCATGAATTTTTTCAGCAGCAGCCCGCGTGAACTCATCCTTATTTTTATCTACAGCCTGCCAGTAATACTCAGGCAACCCGTCATACTTATCTAAAGCGTCACGTGTGTCTAAGATTTCAACACCTTCACTGCAGGAACTGCAATGAACCTTGGAGTGATTTACATGAAGATAGCTTCCGCTGCGCCGGGAATCATCAGCATCAACACCAGCCATTCGCAATCTGGCCTTATCCTCATCACTTAACAGTCGCAAATCATCCAAAGCAGGCATATCTCCCTGATCAAAGCTGAACTTGCTCAGATCAACTTTAGGTTCAGCATCTATACTGTTTAATTTAGACATCTGACACACTCCTTGTATCCGAATTTACTAATATGATCCAGGATATCCCTGGGTCTGGACTCGCAGCAAAGCACTCCGTTATATAGTACCTGCCCCCGGTCAGCGTTGATATAGTCAAGTATGTACCCGGTATGGGTAATAATCAGACCTGATGTTTTGTATTTTGATTGCAACTGCTTCAGGGATGCACTGTTATCAGGTTCCTGCGGTCCATCAAGGATGGACCTGGCAACATTGCCGATGAGAGACATGTTTTCCAGATCAACCCCTGACTCTGGCTCATCAAAAAGCACTAAGCTGGGATTCTGGGCCATCAATTGCAGTAATTCTGAACGTTTGATTTCCCCTCCGGAAAAACCTGAATTAATATCCCTGTCCAAAAAGTTAGACATATTAACTTTTTCAGCCAGGGCATCCACATCCACCTTTTTATCGCCAGCGCAAAGGCCCACCATATGCCTGGTCTTGAGTCCGTGAATTGTTGGAGGACGTTGAAAAGACATGCCAATTCCCATTCTGGCTCTTTCATAGGTGGTGGCGCTGGTAATATCTTCTCCCTTGAAAAAAATACTGCCCTTAGTCACTTCATATCCAGAAAAGCCCATCAGAGTCATTAAGAGAGATGTCTTGCCAGATCCATTGGGACCAAACAAAATAAATGTTTCTCCCTGCTCTATTTCTAAGTTGAGCCCTCGCAAGACCTCATTGTCGCCCACATTGACGTGAAGGTCCTCAATTTTCAACATAGCAGTCTCCATTGGTTGATTGTGAATAAATAATAACTTGAGATTTAAAAACATAGGTTTCTGTTTAGCGCTTTGCATGTGGCACGGCTTCCTGCCCGGAGGCATACAGCCCGGAGGGGGACTGGCTCTTCCGGGACCCACTTGTCCCAAAAATGAGTCATTTTGAGTACAAACTGATGATCAAGTGGGTCCCGGAGTGCCTGTCCCCTGGTTTCCTTAAAAGCTCTTCACCTGGGCGGACCAGGACCGAACCTGTGAGTAACTTTACGAATCTGTCACTTTTCTGAAAATTGGGACAGTCCCCGCGAGGTACTTTAAAAAAGATTGATGCTGCATTGGTTCCTGTAAGAAATTTGCTTTGATGAAAAAATATTCACAGCGAGGGACAGTCCCTGTGCCAGGCGCAAAGTTTCCATCTTTGACGGAACTTTTCTGGCAAATGTGCATCAATCATAAGCAAAAATCGTGAAAATGTGAAAAACATAACCGTCTGATTTTATTAGCAAAACGATTCCAGTTACTTGTAAGCGCTGAACAGATATATATAGAAATACTGGAAACAATTACATGCTTTGTAATACCAGTTTACTCTAAAATAAAGTTCTTTTTTCTGCGCACCATTTCGTAACAATGATAGCACCTTTTTTTATTCTTGAAAAGAGGAAGCAGAACCATGCCAACCACAAACCCACCGGCATGCGCCCACCAGGCCACGCCTGAGCCTGCTCCGGACACATCCGACCACAACGCGGAAACAATTTGAATCATGAACCAGACTCCCAGAAAAATCACTGCGGGAATCTCGATTATGTAGGGTATAAAAATTATCGGGAAAACAGTGATGACCCGGGAATGAGGGTATAATAGCAAATAGGCCCCCATAACCCCTGCTATGGCTCCGGAAGCACCCACCACAGGTACTGGAGAGTCAAAGTTAAAAAGGATATGTGTTGTAAGTGCTCCTGCTCCACATAAAACATAAAACAGCAAAAACCTCACAGGCCCCATGACATCTTCGATATTGTCTGCAAAGATCCACATCATCCAGCTGTTGAGCAGAAAATGTAAAAAACCGCCATGGATAAACATATGAGTGACTAATGTATAATAGCCTGCGTCAGGATACCCAGCCATCATTGCCAGTTCAGGGTGAGTCAGTCTGGCAGGAACTACACCGTATAAATGAAAGAACCGGGCAAGATGAATTGTGTCTAAACCCAGGGTATAAATGAATACCAGAGCATTGACACTTATCAGTGCCCAGACCGTATAGGGCCTGAACACATTGGGGATGCTGTCCTTAAGTGGGATCATTCAAATATTCCGGTGGGTTGCGCAAATTTGCTTTCATCACATATTCAAAGCTGTGTTTAATCTTTATGATATTATGTCTTCTTAAGTACTGCAACACTCTGGTCAAGGCTTTTGCCTTACAAATCAAAGACTGTTTATCAAGCGAATTATCAATAACAAGCTGACAGGATTTGATTTTTCTAAGCTGTGGCCACTGGGCTTTATTTAAAAAAAGAAAATTTTCCGCAGTTATTTTTCTTACACTGCAAACCCGTTGCAGACGTGTTTCATCAGGACAGAAAACTCCAACTGTGATAATTGAAGGATCATCCATTCCAGCCTCAAAAAAAAGAGGTACTTCGGCCAGAGCCATCCTGCAATCTTTGTGATTTTGCCAGAATTCATCCAGTTTATGTTTCACTAATGGATGAATAAGGTGATTCAGCTCATCCAGCATGAATCTGTCATTCAAGATTGCCTTGCTCAATTTTTTCTTATTAACAGGCCCATGAGGGTAGTCAATAAAACGACTTCCAAAACGCTGCTGAATCAAATGCCAGCCATCCTGACCAGGTTCATAAAGCTCGGCTACACATTCATCCGCGCTGAAAACCGGGACACCATGTTTATTAAACAAAGCACTAACAGAACTTTTGCCCGAACCCAGGCTTCCGGTCAATACAACTTTTTGCACCCTGCTTTCCAGATTCAAACAGACCCTGGTAAAATCCTTTGAAGGAAGCTGACAAAATACTTTTCTGCTTTCATCTGAAGGATGTGGGAAGTCAATTCTACCGGAGTGCAGCAACTGCCTTTTCACAAGCTTGTCTTTGAAGATTCTGGTTTGGGAAAAGCCGGGTTTTGATGCTGAATAAAGCAAATCCCCAATAACAGGGTGGCCGACATGCGCCAGATGTACTCTGATCTGATGAGTTCTTCCGGTAAATATCCGGATCAAAAGCAACGACCATTGTAAACCCTTGCCTCTATATAAAGTATAATATCGTGTTCTGGCCTGACGTCCCTGCCGCGAAGACACTGCCATCTTTGTTTTGCTTTTTGGATCACGACACATGGGCTTATTTATCTCGCCAGTTGGGTTCTCTAAACATCCCTGGACCATGACCAGATACCACTTACCAACTATGCGATCATGAAAGGCATTGGACAGGTATTGCCGGGCCGCATCATTCAGGGCAACCAGCATAAGGCCACTGGTATCTTTATCCAGGCGATGCACAATACCCGGTCGCTCATTATCTGACAAATTCTGCAGGCAGGGATATTTTTCCAGAAGATAGTGAACAATGGTGGGGTCATTTTCTGAAGGAGCAGGATGCACACTTATTCCAGACCTTTTGTTGAGCAGAACAAGACTTTCATCCTCATAAACTATACTCAAGTGACCTTTAAGGGGGGTAAGGGTTTTATCCTGCTTCTCATAGTGTATGATCACATTTTTTCCTGCCGCAATCTTGTGAGAGGGCTTGGACACCGGCAGACCATCAACCTCAACCAGGCCTTGCCTGATCAGGTTCTGGACAGTTGATCTGGTAAGCCCTGCTGAAAAAATATGTTCGTAAACAAACCTGTCCAACCTCTGGCCTGCCTGATCTGCACCTGCAACAAAACTATAACTATTCACAATTTTTTACGGTAATCCCTGATAATATCAAGAATTTGCCGACCATACTTATCCATGGTTTTAGCACCTATCCCGCTTATGTCCCGCAAAGCAGCGGGCTTATCCGGCATGCGCGTAGCAACCTGAATCAAGGTTTTCTGATGCATTACCTGATATGGGGCAATATTTTGTTCTCTGGCTGTCTCGGTGCGCCAGGACTTTAAAATTTCAAAAAGCTCTGGATGAGATATATCCGAGTGGCTATACTGAGGTCGCGTTTTTTCAGGCTTCTTGCGGGTTATCAGACCTTCTTCAGACAGAGAACGCATGTATGCAAGAGATGAAAAACCCTGCTCACAAGTTTTAAGGCCGGCGATTTTGACTGAAACCTCACGAACAAGTTCATCAAGAACAGAGTCAATTCTCTTGGATAGCTCCCGGTTGTCTGTTTCTACAACAAGTTTCTCAAGGGGCTGGATAAGATCTTCCTGAAATCTGCCCTGAAACCAGGCTGACCCCTTATTAATGCGATCCAAAAGATGAGTATCCTCTTCAGGCAGATTATTTTTCGCAAAAAGCCCGTCCAGTTCATGCTGAAAGTTTCCACTTACCCTGAATATCTCTCCTGTGCTGGCTCTCCATCCCTGAAGATCTTCAATTCCTGCCATGGTAATTACAGATGCGTTTTCCCTGAGCAATTTTATTAGAAAGCTAATCTGGCGGGCAATTCTGGAAAAATCAAAACAGCCCTTAATCTGTTTTTGCTGAAAAGCTGTTCTGGCAACATTAAGCCTCTCAGTACTGGGAGGATTTTGAGCAATACTTTGGCTGAAATTTATGACAGTATAATCAGTTTTCAGGCTGGAAGCATTTATGGGGGTGCTGAGAACCATTCCATTTAGAGTTTTGCACCTGCTCAGAGCAACATAAACCTGGCCATGAGCAAAAGCAGCGCCTGCATCAATAATGGCCCGTTCAAATGTCAGTCCCTGACTCTTATGAATTGTAATGGCCCAGGCCAGCTTCAGGGGATATTGTTCAAACTCTCCTGTAAGTCGTCTTTCAATCTCATTGTTTGCGTTGTTAACCTCATACTTGATGTTTTCCCAGGTCATTTTCTTGACCTGAATTTCGTGACTATCTCCAGGACAGGTCACCCTGATTTCCTCTTCACTTATGTCAGTAACAATGCCGATGCGTCCGTTGAAAAATAGCTTATCCGGTCCGGGATCATTGCGGGTAAACATGACCTGTGCCCCTTTTTTCAAGGCAAGGACCTCAGGGACAGGAAATATGAATTCAGGAAAGTCACCCTCAACTCTGGCCTCAAAAAAATACTCCTTGCCCGGCAGGTTATCGAGCCTGGCCTGGTTGAGCTGATCCGCACCCCGGTTGTGAGTGGTTAAGGTAATGTAACCCTGATCTTCATTTATATCAAAATCATGGATATAGCGTTGATTAAGAATTTCAATGGCAGAGGAATCCAGACAATTGTCCCTGACTTTGTTGAGCACCTGGATAAAAACAGGATCAGACTGACGGTAAATGTTCTTCAGTTCAATACATACCATCTCAGTCAGGGCCAGAGCCTTGCTGCTGAAAAAGTACTGTGTTTCATAATAATCTGATACAAGATCCCATTCATCACGCTTAATCACCGGCGGCAATTGATGCAGATCTCCGATCATCAGAAGCTGCACGCCTCCGAATGGCTGACTGCTGCGACGATGGAAACGCAAGGACGCATCTACTGCATCCAGAAGATCTGACCTGACCATGCTTATTTCATCAATGATGAGCAGATCCAGATTTTTGATTATAGCCCGTTTTTGCTTGCTCATACGATGCATGCGCTGCGTGTCCTGAACAGACTCAGAGCTTCCGGGAATATAGGGGCCAAATGGAAGTTGAAAAAGTGAGTGCAGGGTAACTCCACCTGCATTAAGGGCAGCAACTCCAGTGGGAGCAGTAACCACGAGACGTTTGGGTGTTTTTTTCTGAAGATTGTGCAAAAAAGTTGTTTTGCCTGTTCCAGCCTTGCCGGTAAGAAAAAGGTTGCAATCAGTATAATGAACAAAATCTTCGGCAAGCTTTAATTCGCGATTTTCATGTTGCATGTACTTTAACCTCTGAAAAATACTCCATTCATGAGGGCTAAACCAGGGGCGTAGCAGAGCTAAATCGACAATGAACTCTCAACTCGCAGTCTGCGGAAAAAGAAGATCAAGATACCTTTCTGCTGTTGGCTGTGGTTCATGATTAGCCAGCCCAGGTCGCTCATTGGCTTCAATAATAACATAATCCGGTCCTTTAACGTCTGGAACAAGAAAATCCAGCCCCACAACCGGAATATTAATGGCCCTGGCAGCTTTTTGTGCAGCATCCACAAGCTCAGGATGCAAATCTGCAGTTACATCGTGGATGGTTCCCCCGGTATGCAGGTTGGCTGTTTTGCGCACTACCATTTTTTCCTCGGCTGGAAGCACTGCATCCAGGTCATATCCTGACTGGCATACACAGCGTTTTGTTTCAGAATCTAAGGGAATCCTGCTTTCCCCTCCTGTGGAAGCAGACCTGCGCCTGCTTTGTTTCTGAATGAGCTGCTTTATGGTATGCCTTCCAGTACCCACAATTTCTGCTGGACGACGCACTGCTGCTGCCACAACCTTAAAGTCAATAACAATGATGCGCAGGTCCTGACCCTGTACATAGTTTTCAATAAGCACTATATTTGAATACTTGTAAGCTTGTTTGCAGGCCTTCATCAATTCCTGACCCTCACGAATATCCACGGAAATTCCAACACCCTGCTCACCCCTGGCCGGTTTGACTACAACCGAGCCATGACGAGCCAGAAACTCCAGTTCCTTATCCTGGTCACCAGCCGCCATCTGTTCTGGAACCTTTAGACCTGCCTGATGCAGTATTCTCCTGGTCAAGGATTTATCATCACACCTGCAAAGGGCAATGGCCGTAGTCAACTCGCTTAAGGCCTCCCAACAGACGATAGAACGCCCCCCCAGAGTCAGCTCAAAATGTCCAGTCTCTTCATCCAGAATATTTACACTGATGCCTCTGCGCTTGGCCTCCTTAATGACTATCATGGCGTAAGGGTTAAGTTTGGCGCATTCTGGCGAACTGGTGAAAAGTGGCTCATTGATGGGATTTTTACGCTTAATGCAAAATACAGGAACTCTTTGAAAACCTATTTTTTCATACAGGGAAATAGCCTGTTTGTTGTTATGCATCACTGACAGATCTAAATATGACCTGCCCTTGGCCATGAAATTTTCCGCCAGGTGTCTCACCAGGCCCTCTCCAACACCAGGATGAGGCGCCTGGGGGTCAACTGCGAGACACCACAGGCTGGATCCGTTTTCCGGATCATTGAATACTGCCTTGTGGTCTACTCCGGTCACAGTGCCGATTATCTGTTTCTGCTCAGCATCTTCAGCAATAAGAATCACTAACTTTCTGGAATTACGGTTTTCCCACAAAAACTCGTCATCCGATTTTACCATCCCCCAGGTAGAGTAGATTTTATTTATTTGCTTGCAGTCATTGCGAAAGCTGATCCTGCGAATTACGAATCTTTTGGGCAATGCCTTACCTGTAAGATAGTTATCCAGCCATAACCTGTAGGTATGGGAAGGATCCATGAATAGATCCTGGGGAGCCAGAGATAATACCACATGAGGATCTCTGAGATAAAAGGCAATGTCCCTGCGCCCCGGACCTTCACTCAGTAAAATATCCACCAGCTTTTGCTGATTTTTAAATGTCTGGCCAAAGAGTAAACGCCCCCAACCACAGTCAAGGACTACATCTTCTTCCATTTTTATCTGGGGAGTAAGATTCTTACTCTCCCAGCTTCTAAGTGAAGGTACATTGCTCCTGTCAAAACGATGATCTTTTTTGTATTTTGTTGCCATAACCAATCTCTAAAGCTTTTAAATAAAGTTTTGCAGCCAAAGTTCCAACAAGGCAACCTGCCACAATCTGGAGGAACCCAAGGGGGTAATATTGTCAGCAGGACTATCCAGTAAACCATCAATATAATCCTGCTGGAAAATCTTTCTGTTTTTTGACCTGGGATCAGACAGGACCTCCTTGACAAAAGCAAGATATTCTCCCTGGATGTATTTAAGAGCAGGTACAGGAAAGTATCCTTTGGGCCTGTCAATCACATCTGCTGGGATCACTTTCCTGGAAGCTTCCTTCAAAACATATTTGCCTCCGTTTCCAACCTTATATTCAGGAGGAATGCGTGCGGCCAGCTCCACCACTTCATGGTCCAGAAAAGGCACTCTTGCTTCAAGGCCCCAGGCCATGGTCATATTATCAACTCTTTTCACAGGATCATCAACAAGCATGACCAGGGAATCAAGTCGCATTGCCTTGTCTATGGGTCTATCAGCACCAGGCTTTGCAAAATGCTCCCGCACGAACTGGCTGCTGAAGTCTTCAGAAACAAGCTCCGGGTTTACAGCCACAGCAAACCCGGCATGATCACTGTCGAAAAACACCCGTGAGTAATCAGCCAGAGCATTCCGGCTTTCCATCAATGGAGGATACCAATGATAACCTCCGAATATTTCATCTGCTCCCTGCCCGCTTTGTACTACCTTGACATGTTTGGAAACTTCTCTCGACAACAGGTAAAAACCAATATTATCGTGACTGACCATGGGCTCGGACATGGCTTTTACACAGTCTCTTATGGTGCTGAGAGTTTCTTCCGAGCCAATCCTGATCTGATGATGATCAGTGCTGAAGTGTCTTGCTATGACATCAGAATATTTGAACTCATCACCATCCTCTCCGCCAACACTTTCAAAACCTATGGAAAATGTCTTCAGATCACTGACTCCGGCTTCTGCCAGCAAACCTACCACCAGGCTTGAGTCAATTCCGCCGGATAAAAGAACCCCCACCGGCACATCAGCCACCATTCTGCGGTCAACCGCCTTTCGCATGGCACCCATGAGCAGTTCCTGCCATTCTTCAAAAGATCTGCCCTGATCTTCCGGCAACTGAGGATAATCCGGGGACCAGTAGTTGATCTCCTTAGACGTTCCATCAGGGTCAATCATCATCAATGTCGCAGGACTGAGCTTGCGAATACTTTTCAGCATTGTGTAAGGTGCCGGTACAACCGCATGAAAAGACATATAATGGTGCAGGGCAACTGGATCAATCTCCCTGCTCACACGACCTGTTGCCAGAATGGCCGGAAGTGACGAGGCAAAAATGAGCCCGCCATCAACGCGGGCATAATAGAATGGTTTAATACCCAGCCTGTCCCTGCCGAAAATGACTTTACCTGAATCACGCTCAACAATGGCAAAGGCAAACATGCCGGCAAACCTGTCCACACACTCAGGCCCCCAACAGTGATAGGCCTTGAGAAGAACTTCTGTATCACCATTAGAAAAGAACCTGTATCCATGCCCAACCAACTCTTCTCTTATTTCTTGGTAATTGTATATCATTCCATTGAAAACACAGGAGTAACCCAGCTCAGAATCAACCATGGGCTGCCCTGACTTTTCACTTAAATCGACTATTTTCAATCTTCTATGCCCGAAACAGTGCCTGTCCCGCAGAATTAGACCTGATCCATCAGGACCTCTGGGAACCATTGTTTCGGACATCTTGTAAACACTGTCAGGATTGATCTGCTGACCATCAAACCTGATTTCACCGCAAATACCACACATAAATATATCCTCCTTTTATGCTTGGGGGATTAATAAAATGCTAACGCAGGATACTCCCGCAACCCAAGTAGCAAGAAAAGAATGCTGAACCATAACTGGGACAGTCCCCGGTAACAGGAGTCAGTGGTCAGGGGTCAGGGGTCAGAGATCCCAATGCCGGGCGACCATCCCCGATTTTATCTGAAATTTTTCTTGTTTTTTATTACAGTAATTTATGGGTAAGTCACTAATATCATTATTTTGTATCAAAAAGCTGCAGTGATAGAAAAATATTGATCACACTTTGATGATCAGGGGAATGACAATGGGATCCCTGTCCAGTATTTTACGAAAAAACCTGCGCAGGGTTGATCTGGCCTTTTCTTCAAGCTTTTTGCTTGCTCCCGGCGGTATATCCTCAAAAACATCCAGAACCAGACATTTGGCGTCCTCCAGGACATGATCATAATGCTGCTCAAAAATAAATCCTCTGGAAAGAATCCTGGGACCAATGAGCAAATCCCCTGTTTCTTCACTTATGACCATGACAACTATAACCAGGCCTTCACCCCCAAGGATATGGCGCTCCTTGAGCACTGTATAACCTACATCACCAACGCCTTTGCCATCTACCAGAATGGACTGTACTGGAATGCTCTCTTCAAACTTCAGCCCCCTGGCACTGAAGGTAAGAGGATTGCCATTCTCAAGAACAATACTTCTTTCAGGAGCAACCCCGCATTCCTGGGCAAGCTTGGCGTGCTTGAAAAGGTGTCTGTACTCTCCATGAACTGGAACAAAAAACCTGGGCGAGACAGCTTTGAGCATGGCCTTGAGCTCTTCACGATGAGCATGTCCGGAAGCATGAATAGCTCTAACCTTCTCATAAATCACTTCCGCTCCAAGGCGGTAAAGATTGTTAATCACCTTGGTGATGGCCTTGGTATTTCCGGGAATAATCCTGGAAGACATTAAAACCAGGTCTCCTTTTTTAACCTTAAGCTGTTTATGTTCACCCAGGGCCAGTCTGGTCAATGCAGATAGCGGCTCTCCCTGTGAACCAGTAAGCAGCATCACAATTTCCGAGTCTTTGTACAGAGAAATATCTTCAAGGGGACAGTACGTATCATCATCCACGCGCAAAAAGCCTTCTTCCATGGCCATTTCAATATTTCTGGCCAGACTTCTTCCACTTATGGTTACCTTTCTCCCAAATTCTTTTGCAAGATCAAAAAACTCCTGCATCCTTTGGATATGACTGGAAAAAAGTGTTACCAGAATTCTGCCCTGGGCTTCTTCAAAAAAAACCCGCAAGGAAGACATAATTTCCCTTTCAGTAAGTGCATAACCATCTCGCTCAACATTAGTAGAGTCTGACATGAGAAGCAGAACACCGGGTTCGGAAAACCTGGCAAAAGCATCCATATCAGTAAAATGTCCATCAAGAGGTTCCTGATCAATCTTGAAGTCACCCGAGTGCACTATCCTGCCTGCAGGGGTTTCAATACCCAGACCAAAACCTTCGATGACGGAATGACAAACAGGGAAAAAGTTAAATGTAAAGTCACCAATCTTAAGCCTTTGATTATCAGTGACTACATTCATCTCAATATAGTCTATGAGATTAAATTCGGTGAGTTTGTTTGTGACCAGCTGCAACGTGAAACGTGAGCCGAAGATAGGAGCATCAACGTAGGGCATGAGCCAGGGCAGGGCTCCGATATGATCCTCATGCCCGTGGGTGAGAACAATACCTTTAAGTTTGTGTTTATTCTTTATTACATAGTCAAATCTTGGAATCACTACATCTACACCCAGCAACGAGTCTTCAGGAAACATCAGACCACAGTCAATCATGACCATGGAGTCATTTGTTTCCAGAAGAATGCAGTTTTTTCCAATCTGTCCCAGGCCGCCGAGAGGGGTCAGCCTGACAAAATTTTCGTCTAAATCCATATACATCTCCTGAATTAAGCAGAAGATGCCCAGAACCCGGTATGCCTGACCGAAAACGTATCTCCGGCAGTCAGAAAAAACCAGGCTTCATCCATAAAAACAATCAGTTTTCTATTAAAGGCCCAGAATAGCTAACAGGCATGAAGCGGCGATCAAGGCGCATCTTCCAATATTATTATATATCCCGCAGATTTATCCTCATGATAAATCTTTTTTTTCTCATATCAGACCAGTCAGTCCAGCGATGCATTGATCCTGAACTTTACCATCAGCATGAAGACTGGTTTTTCCGACATCCACCCAATATAAACACAGTGGACGCCGGATTGCCTGTCCCCTGCCTTATCAAAGAAATGGCCGGGGCGTGGCTATACGCAGGCCCCGGCCAAAGCCAAACTATCCTTCTTCAGCTGACTTGTTTTCAGCTATAACTTTTTCCGCTATAGGAGCTGGACATTCCTCGTAATGATCGAACTCCATGGTGAAAGTTCCCTGTCCGCCCGTCATGGATCTTAAATCCTGAGCATATTCTAATACCTCAGACATGGGAACGTGGGCCCGCACTTCAGTAATTCCCTTATCAGAATCAGAACCCAGCACCTTACCTCGCTTGCTGGACAAATCCCCTATCACATCGCCCATATATTCGTCAGGAACAAATACCTGGACCATGACTATGGGCTCCAGAAGAACAGGCTTGCACTGCTCAACAGCCTTTTTAAAGGCCATGGAGCCAGCCACCTTAAAGGCCATTTCAGAAGAATCAACACTGTGATAAGAGCCGTCATAAAGAGTTATCTTAAAGTCCACTACTGGATAACCGGCTATTACTCCCTTGGCGGCAGTCTCCTGGATGCCCTTGTCCACAGCTGGTATATACTGTCTCGGAATGGATCCCCCTACTATGGCGTCTTCAAATTCATAGCCCTCACCGCGTGATCTTGGCTCAAGCCTTATCCAGCAATCTCCGAACTGTCCCCGTCCTCCAGTCTGTTTTTTATAGCGCCCCTGCACTTCTGCTTTTCCTTTGATGGTCTCACGATAGGGGATCTTGGGTGTTTTAAGGACAATGTTTGCCTTATATCTTCTCCTGGCCTTTTCCACAGCTGTTTCTATATGCAGTTGTCCCATGCCGGACAAAAGCATATCCCCAGTTTCTTCATTTCTGGCCAGAGTTAAATTGACGTCTTCATCCAGCAGTCTCTGGACAGCAGAAAAGACCTTGTCTTCTTCCCCTTTTTCTGCTGCTGCAAGAGCGTAAGACAGAATGCATGGAGGAAGATCTTCCTTTTGCAGGATAAATTTATCACCATCCTTGCACAAGGTATCCCCGGTTTCGGTCTTTTTAAGCTTGGGCGCAGCTATTATTGCTCCAGGACCCAGTTCATCCTTGACAGCATTCTGTTTTTTGCCTTCTAAGTAGAGCAGTTGGCCCAGTTTTTCTTTTTCATCCTTCAAAGGATTAAAAACAGTCATATCAGGTGCAATTTTGCCTGACATAACCCTCATCACGCTTAAATGACCGGCAAAAGGATCCGTAATTGTCTTAAACACAAAGGAAGAAAGATTTTCATCAGGATGAGATTTTCTCGTGCTGCCATCTGTTCCCTCCCATTCAGGACGCTCCAATGGAGACGGCAGAAGCTGCTGGATCGCATCGAGCAGCTTGGTGCCACCTTTATTTTCAAGTGCCGCACCAACAGATATGGGGCAAATCTCCCCTGAAAGAACTCCTGCCTTAAGCCCTTGATACATTTCCTCAGAAGTAAGGCTTCCCTCTTCGAGATATTTTTCCATCAGCACTTCATCACTTTCGGCAATATTTTCAATGGCGGCCTCTCTCAACTCCTCAACAGTATCCGCCATATCATCAGGTATGTCTCCCGGAGTCAATTTGCCGTCTTCAGCAAAAAAATACGCCTTGTTGTCCAGAACATCAACCAGACCTTTGAATGCGGATTCGGCTCCCACAGGCAGATAAAGGGGCACAGGCTTTACACCTAAAATATTGATCAGACTCTGATAGGCCATATCAAAATCAGCTCTTTCCCTGTCCATTTTATTGATGAAAAAAATTGCGGGCAGGCCGGCTTTTCTGGTTTCTGACCATATTTTTTTGGTCAGAGGTTTTGCACCGTCAATGGCATCCACCACAAAAACAACTCCATCCACAGCCTTCAAAAGATAGCTGATGTCACCTATAAAGTTGTTGTCACCAGGAATATCAACAATGAAATGTTGATTTTTCTCAAAGGAAAAAGTTGAGAATCCAGGCTGAACACTGCCTCTTCTTTTGATTTCCTCAGGCTCAAAATCAAGACTGGTTGTTCCTTCTTCTATTTTGCCCAGCCTTTGGATGGCTTTGCAGTTGTACTGAATCATTTCAGCCACGGAAGTTTTGCCTGCTCCTCCATGTCCAACCAAGGCATAGGTTCTTTGCTTTTCCAACTTATCCAGCATTAATTTAGCCCCCTTTTGAGATTATATATGTTAAATGATTCGCAATAGCTCTGAAATCTGTGCGCTACTTTTCTGGTTTCAGCTTATATTAAGTGTAGCTGCAGTGGTAATTTCCTCACTGAATTATACCTTTACGCGCTGAATATTTTCTATTGAAAGATGAATCAAGAGATGTCAAGTTGTGCTTCAGTCCATTTCATTTTTTAAAATGAGTTGCAACTGACAGTTTGGCTTAACTTTCAAGACTCATGACACAACTATGATCTCCAACATAAATATTGAGTTAATTCCTCCGGATCTCATCTACCACGGTGATCCATGTATTCTGTGGCCTGAAGAACCTGACCACCGATTCATTCAAAATTTGAAATCCATCGGCCAGATCCAGCCCGCAGTAGTGGTCAGGGAAAATGAAAAACTGCAGCTTGTGGCCGGCTACAAACGCTGCAAGGCATTTTTGAAACTCCAGAAAAAAATTGCCTGCTCAATTTTGCCTGCACTTGATCCCCCGTTAAAAGGCCTTGTCTACCTGTCTTCCAATATTGGCCGGACCTTAAGCGAAGCCTCAATATTATCTGCTCTGCGCTATTTTTCGTCCATAGATGCACTATCTGATGCGGTCTGGACAAACCTTGATATTACACCCGGCTCCAAATCTCAAGGATTATGGCTCAACTGGATCAAACTTTCCAGAAAATGGGATATACTCTTGGCAAAACGCAGCATAACACTGGAGTGTGCTCCCCTGCTGATCAAGCTTCCCAGCCTTGACCTTGATGCTGTTTATCCATTTTTTTCTGACCTGGGCTGGTCCAGAAACAACAGCCTGAAATTTTTAACCTGGCTCTTAGAGCGCTCTGTAATGGATAACTGCAGTGTGCGGGATCAAATATTTAAATCTGGCCTGAACAGACATCTTGAAACCAGTTTGTCACCTGCAGATAAAATCAAATCCATTATGCGGGATCTTTTCAGAGTCAGGTATCCTCTGCTGGCAAATCTCAAACAGGAAACCGACAAAAGATTGCACCAAGCCAGTGTCAACACCTTGTGGAAGATAGAGCACAAAGACGAGTTTGAATCCCGGGATATTGTAGTAAATGCAACTGTTTCCAACATAAAAAAACTTGAACTGGCCCTGGTTCAACTGCAGAAAATTACCCAGTCAGATTTTATGAAAGACTGGCCGGTGGCTGATACTGCTGAACAGAAAAATGCCTCGGAAAAGTAACTCTCACCCGGCAGGGTATGCGTAAAGTGATTTTAGACTCCTTTAATTCCCTCAATCACATGAGCCTGCCAGACCAGGTCTTTGTAGATGCCGAGGTAGCTTCCACCCCTTTAACCACAAGGGTACTGGACAAACTGCCTGATGTGCCTGTCAAGTTTCTGAATGATAATCAGGAAATAATTTCTGAGAACATTTCCGCAGACAGAACTATTCTATATCTAAAAAATTACAGAGGAAAATTTCTACGACCCTGCCCGGCCACTAAAATTTATCGATGCTGTGCATATCAGATTATCCATATTGGCGAGAACTGTCCTCTTAATTGCTCCTATTGCATTTTGCAGGCTTACTTTCAGGACAGAATACTGAAAGTGTGGGCCAATCAGGACCATCTTTGGTCTGAACTGGATCAGGCCTTCAGCCGGCCTAAGCAACGTTTCAGGGTTGGCACCGGGGAATTTACCGACTCCCTGGCCTTAGAGCATTTGACAGAATACTCAGCTGATTTGATCAGGTTTATTAATGATTATCCCAATGTTCGACTTGAACTGAAATCCAAGGTCATTAACCTGTCCTGGATGGACCAGGCCCACATGCCTGAAAAAATCCTGCCGGCATGGTCTGTCAACAGTCCTGACATAATTGCTGCGGAAGAAAAAGGCGCCTCATCCCTGGAGGAACGTCTAATTGCGGCCCGCACATGCGCTGACCAGGGTTTCCGTGTATGCCTTCATTTTGACCCGATTATTCATTATCCTGGCTGGGAAAGGGGCTACGCCCGCACAATTGAAATGATCTTTGATCATTTGCAGGCAAAGCAAATTGCTTATGTAAGCCTTGGATCTTTCAGGTTCATGCCCTGGCTCAAAAAAATCATTGCCGTCAACCATCCCAGTTCCAGCTATATATATAATGAATACATAACTGGAATGGATGGCAAAACAAGGCTTCTGCTGCCCCTTAGAATTGCCCAGTTCCGATTTATTGCCCAGGGACTGAAGCAGGGCGGAATGTCAGACCAGATATATTTCTGCATGGAATCAGACAATGTCTGGAAAAGTGTTTTAGGATATACCCCGGATCGTTACGGCGGACTTGGCAGACACCTGATGAAGCTCAGCTTCCAGTAACATTAACCCTCAGCAAATACCAATTTTTATTTGACTTACAATGCGTTAACAGATAGATTATCAAGTTTAGCTGATGAGCGAGAGTGGCGGAATTGGCAGACGCACTGGACTTAGGATCCAGCGGTTTTATCCGTGGGGGTTCGACTCCCCCCTCTCGCACCAGATCTGCCTTCCAGCCCGGAAGTCCTTTCAAACATGCAACAACTCAGGCCCTGCCTGCAAAACAACTAAACACGAAATAAATTTCAAGGGAGGATCCAATTTTATGGATTACACTGTGCATGATATTTCCCCTGTTCAAAAGGAAGTCAAGATAAAAGTCCCTGCCGAAGAGGTCAATGCGTCCATTACAGCTACAACAGCATTAATGCGTAATGAAGTTGATATTAAGGGTTTTAGAAAAGGCAAAGTTCCCTCCTCAGTCATTGAAAGCAGATTCAAAAAAAAGATTTATGGTGAAGCAGCCCAGGAACTTATTAACCTGCACATCAATCAGATTATGTCTGAGATCAAAGTACAACCTTTGTCACGTATTGATCTGAATGCGGATGAAATGGTCCGCGATGAGGATTTTGAATATTCCATCAGTTTTGAGGTGGCTCCGGAATTTGATCTTCCCGAATACAAGGGTTTAACCATAGAAGAAGAAGATATTGATTTCAACCAGGATCAGGTTGACAAGGTTATTGACCGTATCAGAAACAACCTGGCAGAACTGGAACTTGTTGAGGAAGACCGTAACCCTGAAGATGGAGAGGTAGTGGTTATTGATTTTCAGGCTTCCCAAGGTGGAGTTCCTGTAGAGGGAGTTAAAGCGGAAAACTTTCAGCTAACTCTTGGTGAAGGCAATGCCCTTGAATCCTTCGAAGAAATCGTCAAGGGACTTACTCCCGGCCAGACTGGAGAAAAAGAAGTAACTCTACCTGATGACTTCCTGAACCCTGTACTGGCAGGGCAGACAGTAGATATGAAAGTCACATTAAAGTCCATAAAGCTTAAAAAACTGCCGGAACTTGACGATGAACTTGCCCGGAAAGCAGGTGGCTTTGAAAGTTTCGATCAACTCAAAAAGGTAATTGAAGATTCCTATAAGCTTTCCCAGAAAAACCTCAAGAAAAGCGATGCCTTAAAAAAAGCCGTTGATAAACTCAAGGACTCAGTACAGTTTGAGCTTCCCCCATCCATGGTTTCCAATACCATAGAAAACAAAATTGCCGAACTTAAGGACAAACTGGAAAGACAGGGCAAAAACTTCGAATCTTTGGGAAAAACCAGGGAAGACCTTGAAAAAGAGTTCCAGCAGGACGCTGAAGACCTCATCAAATCCCAATTATTTCTCCTTGCCATTGCCAAGGCAGAAGAGATCACTGTCAACGAACAGGAAGTTGACGAATTTATTCGAGGTCAGGCCCGGTCCAAAAATCTCGACTTTCAACAACTCAAGTCATACTACGAAAGCAACAACCTGATGTTTGCCATCAGGGACAGCTTGATAGCTGACAAAGCCAGCGAACATATATATAAAAATGCTGAAGTGAAGATTATTCCACCTTCAATGCAGGCATCAAGTGATGAAAAGGCTGATGCATAATCAAGCGCAAAATTCTAAACGGGCTTTTATCTGCATAATAAGCAGGCTGAAGACTCAATGCTTAAGGACTGAATAAACTCGCAGCATGGCGAATAGTTACAAGTATTTAAAGCTTGAAAGAGCAATGATGCCCAAGATCATCATTCTTAAGTCTTCAGCCTTCAACCTTCAGCCTTCAGTCTGAAAAAATTGGGTTGTGGGCACAGCCCGCATTAGCTGTTCAGGTGTGCTAAAAAAATACTTGAAATCATACGGTTTCATACTTCAACTATTAACAATCAACAAATAACTTTTAACTCTCCAGTTTATATGAGGAGTCTTGAATGAGTTATAATATTCCCATGGTCATTGAAAGCACTGGACGGGGAGAAAGGGCATACGATATATACTCCCGCTTGCTCAAAGATCGGATTATCCTTCTGGGAACCCCTATTGATGATCATATCGCCAACCTTATCTGCGCCCAGCTTCTATTTCTGGAATCCGAAAATCCGGAAAAAGAAATCAATTTCTATATTAATTCTCCAGGTGGTTCGGTAACCGCAGGAATGGCAATCTATGATACCATGCAATATATCTCTGCCCCGGTTGCCACATTATGTCTGGGTCAGGCCGCCAGCATGGGAGCTCTTCTGCTGACAGCCGGGCAGAAAGGCATGAGATATTCTCTGCCACATAGCAGAATTCTTATCCACCAGCCCATGGGAGGCTTCAAAGGTCAGGCCACTGACATTGACATTCAGGCCAAAGAAATTATCAGGCTGAAGGCTACTTTGAATGAAATTCTTGCCAGGCATACAGGTGCCAAGCTCTCCAAAATTGAACATGATACCGACCGTGATTACTTTATGAGCGCCGAAGAGGCAGTTAAGTACGGTCTTATTGACAGCGTGCTCAGTTCAAGATCTGAAATTGAAAACCTTGACTAAAACCTGCCTGTTCTGGTTTGATTTGGCACGCAACCTGTTCTATTATAGTTTAAACCTTGGGAGATGGCATGACTTCCTGCCCGGAGGCATACAGCCCGGAGAGGAAATGGCTCTTCCGGGACCCGCCTGCTTTATGAATCAAACTGTTAACTGTTTTGAAAAATACAATAAGTTACTGATTTTAAAAAATGTTTGGGGTAAATGATGGCTAACAAAAAAAAGAAGCCTTATGTTTATGATCTTTGTTGTTCTTTCTGTGCCAAAAGCCAGGATGAGGTGGATCGCCTCATAGCTGGTCCGGATGTATACATCTGTAATGAATGCGTGGCTTTATGCGATGAAATTATTGAACAGGATCATGTGGAAGAAGAGCATGAGGGAGATGTACTGCTGCCGCCTTCTGAAATAAAAAATGCTCTGGACGATTATGTAATTGGACAGGAAGAATCAAAAAAGATTCTTGCTGTTGCTGTTTATAATCACTACAAGAGAGTTCGTTACAAGCGTAAAAAGGATGATGTTGAGCTGGACAAAAGTAATATTTTACTCATTGGTCCCACCGGTTCAGGCAAAACCCTTCTGGCCCAGACCCTGGCCAGAATACTGAAAGTGCCTTTTGCCATAGCCGATGCCACAACCCTTACAGAGGCGGGATATGTGGGCGAGGATGTGGAAAACATTCTGGTTCAGCTTGTCCAGAACGCTGATTATGATCTGGAAGCAGCTTCCAAGGGCATCATCTATGTGGATGAAATTGACAAGATATCTCGCAAGTCTGACAGCCCCTCCATTACCCGTGATGTTTCAGGAGAAGGTGTTCAACAGGCACTTCTGAAAATCATTGAAGGCACTGAAGCAAATATACCCCCCAAGGGCGGACGCAAGCACCCTCAGCAGGAATTTATCCGATTGGACACCTCCAATATCCTTTTTATTGCCGGTGGTGCTTTTATTGGTCTTGAAAGCATTGTCCGTCAACGAGTTCAAAAAAGCAGCATGGGATTTGGTGCTGATCTTATCAACAAAAAGAAGGAATCTTCCCAGTCACTTATCAGAATGGCGCACCCGGCAGACCTCATCAAGTTTGGTCTCATACCTGAGTTTGTTGGCAGAATCCCTGTTGTTTCCTCTTTGCATGAGCTTACAGAAGAAGATCTGGTGCGTATTTTAAGCGAACCTAAAAACGCTCTTGTGCGTCAGTACCAGAAAATGCTGGAACTGGATCATATCAAGCTTAATTTTACTCACAATGCTCTTAAGGCCATAGCCAAGAAGGCTATAGAAAGAAAAACCGGAGCAAGAGGGTTGAGAAACGTTCTGGAGTCTATCATGCTGGAAGTGATGTACAAGCTGCCATCTCTGACTGGAGTTAAGGAATGCCTCATAAATAAGTCAGTAGTGGAAAATGGTATAGAACCCCTGCTCATCTTTGAGCAGGAAGCCAAAACCGCTTGAATCTCCCTTTCCAAACCAATACCTCAGTGCAGCTTTTCAGTTGATGCAAAATAGATTTGGGACAGTACCGCAGCCCGGGACTGTCCCCAATTGTTAGAAAAAGGACAGCCCTTTAATGCAGAGGCGGATTCCGCCCCTTTTTTTAATATCCTTCATGATGCAGGCAGGGTCCACTTATCAAGACAGTTACTTGTCGGTTCGGTCCGGGTTTAGACGCTGATAACTGACTATTGCCTCCTGCACAGCCTGAGCAGCGAGAAAAGCGCAATGAATTTTGTCATCAGGCAGTCCACCCTCTAAAACTTCTACAATATCATCTCCTGCAAGTGACGCTGCTTCATCAATATTTTTACCTATGATCAATTCGCATGCCACAGAGCCACATACCATGCTTGGCCCACAGCCATCACTAAAAAACAGGGCTTCCTGCACTTTATCATTCTCAAATTTAAGAAAGATCTCCACACTGTCACCACAGCCACCTGTAACCCGAAACGTGGCGTGTGGATCATCCATCTTTCCCATATAGGCAGGTTCCTTCCAGCGCTTGAATACTTCAGGACCGTATTCTTCCAGGGTCTGCTCATAAATTTTATTCTGAATCTCATCCAAGGCAGCGTCTATACTTTGCAAAGAGTGACCATTCATATTTTTTCCTTATATATTAATTGAAAACAGTATTTGACTGTCCGGTGTATTGACTATTTGTATCTGTTTAGCGCTTTGGATGTGGCATGGGGACTGGCTCTTCCGGGACCCACTTGTCCCAAAAATAATTCATTTCGAGCACAAATTGATGCTCAAGTGGGTCCCGGAGTGCCTGTCCCCTGCATTCCTTAAAAGCGCTAAACAGATACGACTATTTCACAAAATCTTCCACACGCCGGTGCCCTTCTTAACTCTTGCCCACACCCTTCTCCAACTTCAGCCTTCCCCCTTCCCCCTTCAGCCTTCAGCCTTCAGCCTTCCCCAAGTGAAGCTTAGACTCCAGAAAGGGGTCAATATTCACAATTATTGTCCGAACATTTCCATCCATAAGCACCCTGCCCTGACCAAGACCTTTGACCTTTCTGACATCTTTAACACTGGCCAGGTATACTTCAGCCCGGTCATCATTTTTCCTGTAACTGGATAAAGCTGCCAGAGTGGCAGCCTCTTTTAGACATGATTCAGGGACTTCCTGCAGGCCATGATCCCTTTTAATAATGACATGGGCTCCAGGTCCGCCCTGAACATGCATCCATAAATCATGGGCAGCAGCTCCATAACTGAGAAGTTTATGTCCTGACTCACTGTTCTTTGCCCGAATGATTATAAAACCGTTTGTTGATCTGAACTTTTTTACTGCAATGCCGGTCAGTTTTTTGTCTAAGCGGGTCAAATGTTTAGATTTTGGACCTCTGGAAAAAACAGTTAAGTCAGGTAAGGGAGCAGATTGAAGGTTATCAAGTTGCTCACGAAGTTCTTTTTCTCTTTTGCTAACAAAGTCAAGTCCGCGTTTGCCCTTGGCCGCCCTTTTGAAATATTTTTCCATATTTTCTTTTATGGACAGGGCAGAATTCAGCATAATCTTTTCTTCATGACCCTGCCAGTCAGGCAAATCAATACTTTCTGTTTTCTGATGAGCATCCAGCCTGTAAAGATTATTTTTGATCAATTCACCCAGTCTTGCCTCATCCACCATATTCATGAGTCTCTGCCTGTCTTTTAAAACTTTGTTAAGATTTTTATCTAACCTCTTCTGCTGTCGAGATAAATCTTTACGTCTAACAGACACATTTCCAGTAAGCTCATATACCTTAGGCAGACAATAAAACTGAGCTGCTTCTATAGCGCTTCCAAAACTCTTATATTGTTTAGCACCAGGAGGCTTGAAACAGCTTAGATAATGACCCCCTGTTTCTTTATAAATGACATAAAATTCTCTAACTTGCCCCTGGGAAAGAGTATCCAAAAGGACCTGACCGTCATGCGCGTTCATCTGTTCAAGGGAATTGCGCAAAACAGGAGTAAGGTGGGGGTGCGTTTTCCAGATATCTTTATTGGACAGAATATCATCAAGGTCAGGCCATGGAGGATCATGCACAAGCGGTCCAAGATCAGAAACGATACTGACGCCTTTAATCGTATCCAGAACTAAGTGTTCCTGCATACCCGACATTGATATAGCCATTTTTCGAAGAGGCCATGCATTAATCAGGTCTAAAATCCTTCTGTTTTTCAAACGTTTGCGCAGCCACATTACTTCAGCAGAAGGATTGGAGGGGTTTGGAGGTTTGTCTTTGGAAAGAAAAAAGCCTCCCCCTTTGGGAAGGCAGTAAAATACTAAATTGCGCGCACTACCAAATGAAAAAGTCCATACACCCGGGCACGGAGAAAAGACCTTGTTCAGTGACAAGCCTTTAATTAGCTCAAAAAGTTCGGCTGCTGCATATCTGAAAAAATTAGCTTCCATATATAACTGTCCATCAGATTTGTTCAGATCAACACAAGGCAATTTGAGATCTGCAAGCGCATAGCAGTACAGATACACTGCCAGGTGAAGCGCATGATCGATGCTGATTACGTAGAAGCGCCTGACCTTAAGGACCCGAGACCGAACCTGCAAGTAACTTTACGAGTCTGTCACTTTTCTGGAAATTGGGACAGTCCCAGCGAGGTACTATACAAAAGATTGATACTTTACTGGTTCATGGAAGAACGCTCCTTATCCCCCAACTTCCAGCCTTCAGCCTCCAAACTCCAACCTTCAGCCTTCAGCCTCCAGCCTCCAGCCTTCAGCCTTCAGCCTTCAGCCTTCAGCCTCCAGCCTACAAACTCCAACCTTCAGCCTGAAAAATGTTGAATACACGAAGTGTCGGCGAAGCCATTCAACAGGGGTGAACGGGCGGTTAAATATCTTTTTTGGGGATGCGGGTAAAACCCGCATTAGACACTAACCCTTTAATCATTTTGCAGAGATTCCTGTTTTTCCTGTTTGCTTTTACATTTGATGCACAGGGTAGTCACAGGTCTGGCCTTTAACCGAGGAATGGAAATGTCTTCATCACATTCTTCACAAATGCCGAAGCGGCCATCTTCGATTCTGTCCAAAGCCTGTTCAATCTTTTGAATAAGTTTTCTATCTCTGTCTCTAAGTCGCAAAATAAAAGCCCTGTCTGACTCAGCAGAAGCTCTGTCTGCAGGATCAGCATGCATCTCCCTGTCTTCTGTCATGTCTTCTAATGTGCTTTCTCCTTTTTGCTGGATGTCTGCCAGCATCTGCCTGAGCAAATTTCTAAAATATTCAATATCAGAGTTTTCCATGTTGCTCCTCCTCAAGTACGTTCAAAGTTCATTGTACACAGCCGCAATTCTGCGACTTGCAACCAGGATGAGATCTCAAGTTCAACTGCTTCAATAAAATATTATACATTATAGCAAAACCGTGAATTTGTAAAGATATTCCGGTCAAGTTTTGCTTGTGCCAATTAATGCAAAATTGTAGGCTGTAATTTTGGCTGCAGACATATGGGCCTGTATTTAAAAACTGTCTTCAACTCACTTACAAGTAACTTCAAAAAAACTGGACCCCGGATCAAGTCCGGGGTGACGGTTAAAGCAAGCTATTACTCTTTATCGTCATTCCGGCGAAAGCCGGAATCCAGGCTTTTCCTTGTTCCCAGGCTCCAGCCTGGGAACACCTCTTTTTTTGTGGCTCCAGCCACATTTTAAGAAGCGGCTGGAGCCGCAAGAGAAAACGTCCCCAGGCCGGAGCCTGGAAACGAGGGGTATAAGTTACTCGCACGTTCGGTCCCGAGCCGCCCCGGTGAGATGCTTCTAAGCTTTATAAAGTATTTATGATCATTACTCAATCCAGAATAATCCAGACACTTATTGATGAAGGCTTGCGCTGCAATGATGCGCGCATACTCAACACTATATCAGGGTCACATATGGTGGCGATTACTTCTGAAAACGGAACAGGACTTTGTTCACTTTTACCTGAAAAAATTTCAGGAGACACTGCTCCCAGGCACAATGAGCATGGTTCGGTCCACACCATACTTCAGAACCTTAAGCGCCAAAACACCATAAGTGCTTCATGGGGTCTTGCAGCACTTAATAGTCTGCTGAATCCCAATGCCCCTGGCAAGGACATAAAAGCTCAGGAAGTCATCAAAGATATCGGCCGCAATAAAAATATTGCAATAATCGGCCATTTTCCATTTGTGGAAAAAATTGATAGTTGTTTCAACAATCTCTGGGTTCTGGAAAAATCTCCAAGGCCCATGGATTTTCATGAATACCGAAAGGCTGACCTTCTTCCCCTGGCAGATGTAATTGCCATCACTGCAACTACCCTGCTTAACGGCAGCCTGGGTGAAATTCTAAACCTGGCTCGCAAGGATTGCGTAAAAATTCTCCTTGGGCCAAGCACTCCTTTAAGCTCATGCTTGCTGGATATGGGAATTGACATTCTTGGTGGAGCAATTGTCCAGGATGACATGAATGTATACCGGGGCATTCAGCAAAATCTGCCATTTAGAAAGCTTCAGGGTGTTGGTTATAACCTGATGAGTCACAAGTTTTCTTTTTGAACTGAATTTTCTCCTTGACACTTCTGTTGGTCTGCCTTATCAAACCTTTTCTCTAAGCGCGGGAGTAACTCAGTGGTAGAGTGCAACCTTGCCAAGGTTGAAGTCGCGGGTTCAAATCCCGTCTCCCGCTCCAGAGATAAGGCGGCATAGCCAAGTGGTAAGGCAGCGGTCTGCAAAACCGCCATTCTCCGGTTCAAATCCGGATGCCGCCTCCAATTTCCTGCGGGAGTAACTCAGTGGTAGAGTGCAACCTTGCCAAGGTTGAAGTCGCGGGTTCAAATCCCGTCTCCCGCTCCAGACATCAAATCATGTACACCTCAATCCATCATACAGTAGCCCTTCAGGCAATCAGCCTGAATAAACTGCGTAAATCTGGTATTACTATATAAGCATAATAATTTACCATGGATTTTTGTTGTGCCTGTACCGTAAACTTTCTATGCAAGCAGCATAGAGCTCAATTCACCAGCACCAGTTTTTTTTCGCCGTTGCTTCCTTCTTAACGGCCAGGGTAGTTAACCAAAATTAAGGAGAAGCATAAATTGCAAGCCTCTGAAGTACTCGCTGAAAACAACCTCCAGGCCTTGCTTGATAAGGCCTCACAATTTTTTGAAGTTGATTTTGAAAATGTGCGAGTAGGTGAACATACCTTGCAGATTCTGCAAATCACTGACATTGAAAAATATGTGGATATGCTGGCGGAAGAGTCAAAAGAAAAAATAGAACTTCCTTTCTGGGCCAAAATCTGGCCGGCTTCCATTCTTTTAAGTTATTACATCACTTCATTAGATACTAATGAGGAAAAAAAAATTATTGAACTGGGCAGCGGCATTGGAATTGCTGGCCTTTTTGCTGCAGCTATGGGTTTTAAAGTTATTCTGTCTGATAATAACCCAATGGCACTTCTTTTCGCCAAAATAAACATCCTGAAGAATAACCTGTCATCCGCGGCTGAGGTAATGCCGGTGGACTTTACTGCTGATCGCCTCGGACAGACATTCGACTATATCATTGGTTCGGAAATTTTTTACAAAGAGAGTGCTTACAGAGGTCTGGTAAAATTTCTGCTGGCACATTTAGATAATAAACAAGACTCAGAAGTTGTCCTGGCTGCAGATTATCGCAGACAGGCTAAAAAATTTTTTCAGGTTGCTACAAAAGAATTTCATATTGATCAGAAAAATATTGGTTACAAAGGCACTGATCAAAATGCAGATAACGAAAAATTTCTTTGCGCCATATACCGTATGAAAGCCAGAAAAAAATGATTTCCATCGGAAAATCCCTAAAAAACTACACCCAGGACGCTGATAAGTCTGTCAGCCCACAACATACAGTGGATACAGCAACAAAAGCCTTTTCCAGGCATGGCGGCTCAATATTGTCGGAACTTCGCCGCATTGATACAGGCAGACTGGAAATTCCGGTTTACTTGAGTATATCCGGGGTAAAAGCCAGAGAAACTATGCCCACCCGCAAACAGATGGGCAAAGGATCAACTCCTGTTCAGGCCAAGGCTTCCGCCCTCATGGAACTTGCAGAACGCTTTTCTTATTTCAGCTTTGTCCAGAATCAGGCCAATTTTCATTCCATGCCCTGGAACCAGGCACAAAAAACCTTCAATGATTCATTGATTCCCTTAGATGAAATTATTAAGTCTACTGGAGATGACATCTCCACTGAACTTGCCTCAAAAGTGCTGTCCCTGGTGCAATGGCAATTCACTCCTGCTACCCTTATCCATAAAGAACAGGAAGTGCAGATACCTTTCAACTGGTTCAAAAAGTTAAATGAATTTAACGGATGCAGTGCCGGAAATACCCATGAAGAGTCCATTTTACAGGGAGCCTGTGAGCTTGTGGAAAGGCATTGTTGTGCTGTTATCGATTCAAGTCAAAAGATTACACCCACCATTGATCAGGATACAGTAAATGATCCGGTCCTGAGTGATCTCATTAACAGGTTTCGCGATAAAAAAATCAAATTGATCCTTAAGGACTTTACTCTTGATATGCCCGTCCCTACTGTTGCGGCATTGGCTTATGATCCTGCAACTTTTCCAGGTTTGAGTGAAATTGTTTTTACTGCAGGCACAGCCACCTCTCCAGAAAAAGCAGCCATCCGTGCACTGACTGAGGTAGCCCAGCTCGCAGGAGATTTTGAAAGCGCAGGCAATTATGAAGCTTCAGGGCTTTCCAAGTTCTCCAGCCTGGATCAGATTGCCTGGATTCAAGAGGGTCCCTTGAAAAGTATCTCATCTCTGCCCAATATCGCTAACCAGGATATGGGCCAGGAACTCAAGGATCTGTGCCAGGCCCTTGAGACCCTTGGATTCAATCTTTACTCACTATCCACTCACAATGACAAACTGAATATCCCTGCCCACTACAACTTTATTCCAGGCTTTAAGTTCAGGGAAAGAACCATTAATGCCGGTATAGGGCTCATAACCGGGCGGATACTTGCTGAAGAAACTGAGCCTGCAACAGCCATTTACGGGTTGGAGCAATTATCAGAACTTTTACCTGGAACTTTTTACCAGCCTTTTTTCCAGGGATTGCTGAACATCCGCCTTGGAGATCATGAACAGGCTGTGTCAAAGTTCACAGAAGCACTGCCCCTTCAGCCTGACAATGAATCAATAGCGTTATGCGCCTTTTATGCGGCTTACGCATTGACGCTCAGGCAAAAGTGGACAGACGCTTTTCCGTATCTTAATCAGGCAATAGCTTGTGACTCTTTGGTCAAGGAATACTTCAATCTCAGAGGAGTTGCTTTTTACAAGCAACAAAGATATGAAAACGCCATTAACGACTTCTTGAAAGCCATTGAACTTGACAGCGGCTCTGCCATGGATCTGGCCAACCTGGGCTTATGTTACTTAGAAACCGGAAAAAAACAAGCTGCTCGGGAGACTCTTTCCAAGGCTTTAGAGCTGGATCCTGATTTAAAATTCGCAAGAAAAAAGCTTGATGAAATGACTTTGTGAAGATAATATCATTTTTTGAACACAAAGGCATTGACAATTAAGTGTTATGAATTTTACATTAAATTTGTTTAGGTAAGTAGGTAGAATCTTAATCAAGATATCTTCATGATTCAAATGCAGTTTGCGTTTGACGCTGACATGGTCAGCGCTTTGTTTTGTTAAAAATCTATTAAGGAGGTAATTAGCATGGCAGTTGTGGAATTTCAGGGGAAACAATTTGAGGTAGATGAAGATGGTTTCCTGCAAAGGTTTGAGGACTGGAGCCCTGAGTGGGTGGACTATGTTAAAGAAAGTGAAGGAATCAAGGAACTGACCGATGAACATAACAAAGTAATCGAATTTCTGCAGGATTACTACAAAAAGAACGGTATTGCCCCTATGGTTCGCATCCTGTCCAAAGTAACCGGATTCAAGCTCAAACACATTTATGAGCTTTTTCCATCTGGTCCTGGTAAAGGAGCATGTAAGATGGCAGGGCTTCCCAAGCCTACCGGTTGTGTATAATCACAGTCAGGATTTTTTTAAAGCGGGCCCGCCAGGGTCCGCTTTTTTTTGTGAAGAATATCAGTTACCAAAACCTTTTTTGCGCAAATAAGCTGATTTCTTTTTTTCAAAACTTAAAACCGTCCTCACAGCAGCCCAGCCAAGAGAAAAAATGGATATTACGATCAAACCGATATTGAAAACATCTATTCTCTGACTGAAGAAAGTAAGGGCCCATTCAGATTCTGTCCGCATACCGAGATAAACCACTCCCGGTATTACCGCTGCAGAAATTAGAAGCACAATGACCAAGGTCCAGAGAAATGATCTGAACATCAACAATACAAAAAAAAGCCCGTCTCCCACTGTAGTAATGAATGCAATGCGTTTCTCCAGCACTGCCACATTCTCTGCACCAAGCTTAATATATTCCTGAATCTGCCTGAAACCACTGGCTTTGCCGGGGTCTGTCTTTCCTGCTTTCTTCAGATTGTTGGCACATGACGTGTAAACCCTGTTGAATTTTCCCATGAAAATCCTCATAAGAGGAAACCATGAAACCTTGTTTTTTATACGCTTCAATCTTTCCCAAAGAGCTTTGGTTTCTTTTTTGACCCTCAAAACCTCCTGTTCAATCATATGTGAAATGTCATTGGAAAGCTCGCGCACCCCTTTGATAATTTTTATTCTTGCAGCATAATTATCTATACCAGAAAATTGACGAAGAAATTCTAAACGTTGCAAAAATCTGCGCCCTGCGGGATGATCCGACCCGAACCAGTTGTTTATCTTGTTTTCCAGTTTGGGAAAAAAATCCTCAGCTTCCTGGCTTTCCTTAAGCGAAGACTGCCAGAAAGAGTGCAGCCCAGACATAAAGTGGGCATGTCCTTTAAACAGCTCAGGATCAATAATGACATGAGTAAAATAAACGGGATCATCTCTGATCAGCTTGCCCATATGAGCCAGTGCCTGATCTATATGACCAGCTTTGACCATGCACACTCCCTGACGATATCTGGCTTCATTCATCCCTGGGGCTGCCTTGAGAGCGTCCTGATAAAGACTTTGAGCCGCGCCAAGATCATTTTGAACCTCTTTCATCCTGGCCTTAAGATAAGTATGCCAGGCCTTTTGCAAAGGAGTATAGCTCAGGGCTATGGCCTCATCAAAATAAGTAACGGCCTCCTTCTCGTTTTCTTTTTCCAGCGCAATAAAGCCCAAAAGATTTTTGGGCTGAAAATCTCTTGAATACCTGACAAAAATCTTTTTGGCACTTGCCTCGGCTACACCAATCTGTCTCATTCTAAAATTTTCCAAAGCGCTCCAGACCGGGTTTTCTTCAAGGTTACTTAATTGACGCAGGGCTTCAGGCCAGTCCCTGCCCCTGCTTCGCCACACCATCCTGATGGTCCTGTGCTGAGCAGGATAATTAATTACCAGAATAGCCCTCATAATTAGTCCAACAGACGAGGTTTTGCGCAAAATTTCCTCCGGGTTCACACCGGATTCTATCTCCCTGCCCAGCTGCTCCAGAGCTTCTGAAAGATCTGCGAGGTTGAGCTTTGCCAATTGGTCCCAGACCTGATCCAAAGTAAACATGTTGCGCGAAGGACAAGTTTGCAGCTTATGCAGTCTCAGGCCACAATAAAAGCAGTGGTCATGATTTCCCTTTGTTAGAGATTCGGGCATGAAAACATCAATGCGTTGTTCGATATCACCGATAAGATTGATATCAATTTTTAGCCCTACAAAGGCATTGATGCTTTTTTCTCGCGATATGTTCTCATCAACGATTTCAAAACCATGACCAAGCTGAAATACATGCTTTAAAGGAATATACAATGTATCCGGACTGGCCTGCGCCCAGTCTAAACCAAGTTTATCCGGACTCCAGAAAGTTTTTTTGTTTTTTTTCAATTCAAGACATACAAGGTGACAGGCAATAATCTTACCTGGCTTTAACTCCTGAAATACTGACAAAACCAGAATCACCCAGCTTTTTAACTGCCTTATTCCCTCTATTTCAATACTTAAATACTCTCCCTTATCATCGACTGAAAATCCGTCTCTATGTGCATCACTGATAAGTTGCTTTTTCTGCTGTTCCCAGTTTTTTGTTGATCCAGCAACTGAAGAAGCGGCAGCAGGCTTGACAATAAAGAGCCAGTTAAGTTCAGTTGTAAAGGATGACGACTCTCCTACTTTTAAAATAAACCATTGGCCTGAGTAAGGCATAAATGATGAAGTTGGAGCCTCAAACTTGAGACCATAATAACCAAGCGCTGCCTCCTTCAGACGAACATGCATCCAAACTTCAAACTCTACAAGACGGCCGACGTTAATTTCATAAATCTTGTCATCCACAACCAGCGAATGCTCGAGTCCACTGGTAATAAATATCTTGACCGGGAATACCAGTAAGGATAATTTAATGCCTTCCTGACAGAACCACTTGTAAATCTGAGCACAGGCAAACAAAACTTCTCGGGAGTTAAAAACCCACAAAGCCTGTCTGCCTGACTGAGCTACCTGCCATCCGCCATAACTGCGCAATGTTTCTGGTATTGAGTCAGGCAGTTCATGCTCCCAGATTATCCATACTCCATAGCCCTGACTTATGAGCTGAGGATGTGGTATCTGAGGGAGCTGAGACAAAAGTGAAGAAAGTTTATACATTTTTTAAGGCAACCACATTAACAGGTTAAAGATAATTGGTAACAGTTTAGACCATTTTAAGGAAAGCATGGCACAGACAAAGGGCTTAGCTGTTACGATTTTTTTTTACCAGAGGATTTTACTTATGGATATTTCAAAAGCAATAAGTGAATTAAAAAAAGAGCCAGGGTTCACAGATAATGTCGGCATGCTTCTGGTGCACAACGGAGTAGTCAGGTCCTGGTCCAGAAAAGATCGTTCCAGCGTCTCTAAAATTGAAGTTATACCGAACTTTAACAAAATTGAGGAGATCAGACAACAATTTGAAAAAAGGACAGGAATTTTCCGAATCGTTGTTCATGCCAACCAGGGTGTTCTCAAGCCTGGAGATGACCTGCTGTTCATCATAGTTGCCGGAGACATCAGGGAAAATGTCAAACCGGTGCTCTCAGATATTCTGGATACCCTTAAAAAAGATGCCATAACCAAAAAGGAGATGCCCTGATCTCAAGGTCAATACTGAACATCCCTTGACCGGGCTCAATCTTACGCGTCTACCTGTCATTCATCTACAGGAAGCATGCGGATGGCCGCTACACTCAAACAGATGACAGCACCCAGCAGCATGAACCCGGTGCCGAACATATCTTTGTCTCCAAAATAGCCTAGTACAGTGGGAATAACTCCACCTCCCACAAGGACTGCTGTGGGAATAATAAGAGAAATGGCAATGGGACGCATGCCAGCTGAAAAGCTTTTGGACAGGGCCGCAAAACCGGCAGGAAAATAGCAACTGGCCATGGTTGGCTGGATAATTACTGCTGCTATTAACAGGCTGCCGCCCAGAACTCCCAGGCCCATGGTGCACAGACCGGTCAAGCCCATAAAAATAAACAAGGATCGCCGAACACCGAGTGTATCAACCATATATCCGGCCCAGAATACAAGAAATATTCCTGAAATTCTGGAAATGGACAGCAGATAGTTTACCCAGTCTGGATTGATACTGGTAGATGTTATCAGATACATGGGGGTCTGAGCAAAGACCCCCTGGGTAGAACCTACAGCAAGGCTGAAAAATACCAGCAAAGCCCAGAAAGCCGGTTTCCTTGCCACCTGTTTGTAAGTTGAGGGGTTGGGTTTTTCTGTCTTTTCTTCCCCGCAGCGGCATATCCTGACAAACATTACAAATGCCAGAAACGCATACAAACCCACCAGCACAAGCATCCAGCGCCACCCAAGCCCTGTCCTTATGAATAGCTCAGCGAGAAGTGGAGCAGTTACAAAGCTCAGATTGGGTGCTATCTCATGAATCGCAATGGCTTTACCCCAGTGAGCAGGCACTACCATGGAAGTCAGCAGAGCAAAGCCTGAAGGAAAATACAACCCTCCAAACAGACCAGTAACCAGCAGGCATGCTCTTAACTGAAGAATTGACACACTCAAGGCTGCTATGCATAAGGCTGCGCCAACGCCAAGAGCTGAAATAATAACTACTGTTCTGTGGTTTATTTGTGACGAAATAAAGGCTGAACCAAAAAGTCCAATGCTGTAGCCAAGGGAAAGCAGCAGAAATAGCTCACCGGACTGGGCAATGCTCAGATCAAAATCCTGCCTTATATATACGAGAAAAGGTGAAAGAATTATCCTGGTCAGAAAGTTCAGAAAAAAAAGACCAGTCAGGCTGAGCAGGGGTGGGATAAAAGTTTTGAAGTCCGAAGGTGCAGTCATATCCCAATGGCATCCAGCAAGAGGTTATCTCTGTGAATGGCTTCAGGATACAGGCATTCACCAGTTAAGTTTTTAATTTCACTGGATTTTTTACCTTTGATCAGCTGCAGATCGCTTGCCTTGTAATTGGTCAGCCCAACTGCTGATATTCTTATTTCCCCCTGTTCAACAATTTTTACCAGAGCGCCCTTGCCAAAATCTCCCTGGATATCTACAATTCCTGCAGGTAAAAGACTCTTGCCTTTCTCAAAAACCGCTCTGGCCGCCCCCTTGTCAATACTAATTGTACCTTCCGGCTCAAGGTTATAGGCAAACCAGAACTTGCGGCTGGAAATAACTTTATCACAAGGCATGATCCAGGTTCCGATATCTTGCCCGTCAAAAGCCTTTTCTAAGCAGAAACGATCCCTGCCTGCAAGAATCAGGGTGGGAACACCTATTTGTGCAGCCTTGCGGGCAGCAAGAAGCTTGCTGTACATTCCACCACTGCCTGAGCTTGACTTGCCCCGGCACATATTTTCTATAGGCAACCCCTTAATGTCTTCGATACAAGACAGTTTTTCTGCGTCTGGATTTTCAAGGGGATTGTCCATGAAGACTCCATCTGCCGAGGTGAGGTTAATAAACAGATCAGCCTCCACCAGATTAAGAATAAGCGCTGCCAGGGCATCGTTATCCCCAAATTTAAGCTCCTGTACCGCTACAGTATCATTTTCATTGATGATGGGGATAGCCCGCCAGCTCAAAAGCTGAAGCATTGTATTGCGGGCATTGATAAAGCGCTCTCTGCTGTTAAGGTCATCCCTCGTCAAAAGTATCTGGGCGGTAATTTTTTTATATCTCCCAAAAACCTCGTCATAGGCATGCATCAACCTGCTCTGACCTATAGCTGAAGTAGCCTGCTTGAATACAAGATCGCTTTTGGCCTTACAGGATGACAGCAGTTTGCGCCCAGCTGCAACCGCTCCTGATGAAACCAGAATGACATCAACTCCCCGGTCATGCAGCAGGGAAATTTGATCCGCCAGTCTGGTCACAACCCTCATATCTAAGCCATCCTCTGACGTAAGCACGGCACTGCCCACCTTTATGACCACGCGCCCTGCATTTTCCAATACCTTGGATCTGTTTTTGTTCATAAAATTGAAGTTACGTAAAATCTTGAGAGTTATAAAACTTAGCCCATATGACCTGCATTAACTCGTCTATCCCTGTGCCATTAAGGGCTGAAATAAAAAAGACACAATCACCATGAACTGAGATGCCGGACTTGATTATATCCATTTCCTGTTCATTAACAAGATCAATTTTATTTACGACCAGGATTTGTTCTTTACTGGCCAGTGCTGTAGAAAACCTTGCCAGCTCTCGGTTTATCAGGTCAAAACCTTCCATGGGAAACTCAGGGTTAAGATCATCTACGCTGAGCAGATGCACCAGAAACCTGGTTCTTTCCACATGCTTTAGAAACCTGTCTCCAAGCCCGTGACCTTCATGGGCTCCCTCAATCAACCCCGGAATATCAGCCATAACCATTCTTGTGCCTCGATCATCATCTAATACACCAAGGTTGGGGGTGAGGGTGGTGAATGGATATGCTCCGATTTTGGGTCTTGCTGCTGAAACCCGGGTCAGAAAAGTTGACTTGCCTGCATTGGGCAGACCTATAACCCCTGCATCGGCTATCACTTTTAATTCTAAACGAATTCTGAGTTCCCGGCCTTCCTGGCCTGGCTGCGCAAATCTTGGGGCACGCATTGTTGATGACTTGAAATGAGCATTACCCTTGCCGCCTGTTCCTCCCTGAGCAATGCAATATTGCTGACCATCCTGCACAAGATCTGCCAACAGCTCTTTGCGATCATCATGTATCTCATATACCTGAGTACCGGGCGGCACCTTGACTATAAGATCCTGGCCATGTCCTCCAAAACGTTGCCTGCCCATGCCGGGACGTCCATTCTGAGCCTCATAGACGCGCTTATGTTTAAAATCGTACAAAGTAAGCAACTTGTCATCAGCCTGGAAATAGACATCTCCGCCACGGCCTCCATCTCCACCGTCCGGCCCTCCCCTGGGAATAAACTTTTCCCTTCTAAAGGACACGCAACCATTACCACCCTTGCCTGAACGTACGGTTATTTCAGCCTCATCCACAAATCTCATACTGCACTCTAACCCTTTGCTAAAAAAAATAGCCGCCTGGCTGACCAGGCGGCTATTTAAAGAATTATAAAAAATATAAAAAACGGCTAAGCAGCAGGAATTATACTGACCCTGGTTTTAATCCGTTTCTTGCGGGTATACTTTTCATATTTGACATGTCCATCAATGAGGGCAAACAATGTATAATCCTTACCCATGCCCACATTCTCTCCTGGATGAACCTTAGTGCCAAGCTGTCTGATCAAGATATTTCCAGCTCTTACAGACTGACCACCGTATTTCTTAACGCCTCTTCTCTGCCCTTGACTGTCTCTTCCATTTCTGGAACTACCACCAGCTTTTTTATGAGCCATAACTTAAAACCTCCCCGGACTATGCCTCAATGGTCTTTACCCACAACCTGGTAAAGTCCTGACGATGTCCCTGTTTTTTGCTGTAACCTTTGCGTCTTTTCTTCTTGAAGACTATGATTTTCTTGTCTCTTTCATGACTTAGAACGTCACAAACAACTTTCGCACCCTCAATAAACGGCTGACCAAACTTGACCTCAGTCTGATCGCCCGCTGCCAGAATTCTGTCAATTATTACTTCAGATCCAGCTTCATCAGCCATTTTGGCTACCTTGAGCTGCTGTCCTTCCCTGACTCGAAATTGTTTCCCACCGCTTTCTATAATTGCAAACATTTTTTTACCTCCCAAAATGCAAAAGAAGATGCATACACTTCATCATGGACTTTCGTCAAGAACAAACCTTGCAAAATTTCCTGAAACTTGGTGCTTAGCACTTACCGTTTCAGGCCTGTAGAAAAAACAGGAAATTGTTATCAGTTAATTGTTGAAAAACAAAAGGCTGAATTCACTGCCTTACCCTGATAACAAATAACAAATAACTGATAACGCGCAGCCCGCTTCAGACCGCTCTGGCCAGAACAACTACTCTGACTTCAGCTGCTCCTGACCCTAACAAGGTTTTGCTGCATTCCTCCAGTGTTGATCCAGTAGTCATAATATCGTCCACCAGAAGGATTTTTTTTTCTTTAATTGTATCCGGGCAGGCATGGAAAACATTCTTAATGTTTTCCAGACGCTCTTTCCTGCTCATAAGGCTTTGAGCAGGTGTATGCCTGATTTTTATTAAAGCCTGCCTGCACACCGGCAGGTTGATTTTTTTTCCAAGAATTCGGCAAAGTTCAAAACTCTGGTTAAACCCTCTGTGTTTCAGCCTCAGATCATGCAGAGGTACAGGTATGATCAAATCCATGAATTCATAAGGATGTCGGGCCGCAGCTGCGGATAGAAGGTTGCCCAATACCTGCCCCAGACCAAGGTCAGCGCTGAATTTATATCTGAGTATGATATCCTTGAGCAGTCCCTGATACACAGAATAAAAAGAAAGGGCAGACCATGAAAATGGAGATGTTCTGCACCTTGTACACAGGTAGGTGGCATCATCTTCCAAAGCATAAACATTCCCGCACATGGCACAAAAACCACCAAGTCTCTGAGCAAGATTATTCTGGCAGCCATCGCATAAAATTATTCCTGGACCAAACTCCTCAAGTACTACAGAACAAATAGCACATCTTCGCCCAACAAGAGCTTCTGAAAACTTGAAAATTTTATGAAAATTAAACATTGGTGTAATACGAAATTTCAAAGGAATACAGTATATTACCTGGTATTATCCCCCTTCCATATACTGCCCGGCAAAACGGCTGATTTGTGTCCGACCCGCCTCATCCCTGACAAGGTCGTCCTTCAAGTCAATTCCACGCAGACAAAGATCATAAACCTCATAGTAAAAAGGCTCGAGAAAATACTTGAGTGTCAGCAGACTCCCTGAAAAAAGCAGATCCCCTTTTTTACGTCCGGCCAGCAGCACACACAAAGCTTTTCTGTCAAACCTTGATGATTTTGTTTTCATCCACCGCTCGTAATAACTCTGGGAGCGGTCTATAAGCGCTTTAAACCCGGCCGGGAGATGATAAAAGAATATGGGGGAACATAAACATAACAAACCGGCATGATCAATTTTGCGCAAAACTGTTCTGCAGTCATCAGAGGAATCCAGAATACAGGCAAAATCCTGTCTAAGGGCACATTGGTGACAGCCGATACATGGACGAACCTTGTAGTCACGCAAAAACAACAGCTCTGATTCCAGTTCCAGGTCTTCAGCCAGCTTATGCAGGATTCGGGCTGCATAATCGCTATTGCCATCTTTTCTAGGGCTGCAGCCAAGAACAAGGACATCAGTCTTTGACATAGATATTCTTCCTGCGAACAAAATCAGCCTCAAGGTGATCGTTTTTTTCAATAATACTTAGTTTCCATTCTGGATGAATATGCAAAACATTTTCTAATTGTTGCCGGGCATCCTTCAAAGCCAGAATTTTGATATTGTCACCTTTGGAAAAACGGAGGTGCCAACCTACCTCCAGCCCCAAACCTCAACATTTGCTGCGCAGATCAAGCCATACTGCTTCTTTGTTCATTTCTTCTCCATTGAGGGTCATTTTTAGTTAAAATATAAAAAAATAATCTCAAGCCTGCTCATATATCTTTGTATAATCTTCAACCATTCTTGATACATTAAAATTGTCAAGAGCAACCTGTCTTGCCCTGCGAGCCATGGCCTTTGCCTGAGCAGGATGCTTGAGCAGTTTTGCAGCCTGACTTGCTAATTCCTCATAGTCTCCCGGCCTGACAAGAATCCCAGTCTGATCATGCCTGATCTGTTCGCTAATGCCACCCACAGCAAATGCCACTACCGGCAACTTGCTCATCATTGCTTCCAGCACCACAAGGGGATGGTTGTCAGCCATAGATGGATAAACCAGAACATCTGCCTGCTGCATTATGCCACGAACAGCTTCATTGGGCAGGTAGGGAAGTTCTAAAACATCTCCGGACTTATTGGCTTGCCGGTTGCCGATAAAAAGAGCTCTGGCTTCTGGCACTTTCTTCTTAATCCTGCTCCAGATGCTCAACCACTTGTCACCACTTTTATAACCGGCGTCAGTACCGCCATGCGCCACAAAAAGAACAATTCGTCCACAAAAGTTATGCAGAACATTCATGGCCTGCTCTTCTGTAACATCCGGTTTAACGCCATTGGGAACAATATGAACAGTCTGCCCTGGAAAGGCCTGCCGGGCCATCTTTCCCAGCCATTCTGAAGGACTGATCAATACTGGATTAATAGTTGCCACTAAATGGCGAATATCCTCACATGTTCTGCTGGAACCATGGTAGCCTCTGTGACACTCCGGACAGCCATGTTTCCATTTTGTACATTCCAGGGGATAAGTACATCCACCCGTTAAAAGGGTGACATCATGCAGGGTAATGTACGGCCTGATATTATTTTTATGACATTTCTCAAGGGTTGCAGCCCAGCTCAAGGTCGAATGAATGTGGAGAAGGTCCGAATCTGTAAAAGTCGGACCTGTTTTTGCGCCGATCCTGGCATCTATTTCACCTTGAAGACGACTGTCCCAGCCTTTTTGTACCAGTCCCTGATTGATCAGTTCGGCAATCTTGGCTGTACCGCCCTGATTAATGAAAATAGTATGCTGCTGAACCCGTATGTCAGATAATTTTTGATTCATGAAAAAACGGGTTATGCAGCTTTTCATCCAGCACCCTGCTTTCAGGACCGTGTCCGGAATAAATTACTGTATTGTCGGGCAAAGTGAATATTTTGTTACTGGCTGATTCCTTCAGGGTCTGGGCATTACCACCAGGAAAATCAGTTCTCCCCACAGACCTGTAAAAAATCAGATCACCAACAAATACCGCGTCTACATCAGGAAAATAAAAAGACACACTGCCAGGTGTATGCCCTGGAGTCCACAAAATACGGCAATTCACGCCGAGAAATTCTTTATCACCCTCCTGCAGATCCTGAAAAGAAAATGACGGTGTTTTGGGGAAGCCCATAAAACCTCCTCCCCCAACTTCTGTATCAAGGAGATATCTGTCTTTTTCAGGCGCAGAGACTGGAGCATTTGTCTCAGAAACCAGGGCAGCATTGCCTTGAATATGATCAAAATGCAGATGAGTGTTAAGAATATGCACAAGCTTTAATCCATTCTCATGCAAGTAGGCAACAAGAGACAAGGGATCCCCCCCGGGATCTATGGCAATGGCTTCAGCTTTATTATGCAGCAGGTAACAGTTTGTTTCCAAAGCTCCTAAACAAAATTTTCTAATCTCAATCATAAATATTCCTTAAATTCCTATTTTTTTACATATCATTCTAAATGGGGATATCCAGTTATATGTCGGCTTGACTAAGTTCATCCAGGGTGAGATCCTCATCATACAAGGGGCTCAATCATCAGTTCAGACAACTCTTTTCTCCTGGAGGATCCCGGAGCAGCAGGATGACCCAAGGCCACAACCGCCATTAATTCAAGCTCTTCCGGGTCAGTACCCAATACTTTGTGCACCTGCGGCTCCTGATTAATAATCTCTCCCAGCCAGACACCTCCGAGACCCAGGGCATGAATGGCTAAGAGCATATTTTCTACACAGGCACCTGCACCCTGACAATCCTTTTCATGATGATACTTGGCATTTTTACTTAAAAACACCGCAATCAATACCTGACAGCCCCTAACAATATGTGCGTACTTGGTATATTTCTCCAACTCCGCCTTCCTCTTATCATCTGGCATGATTACCAGAAATCGCCAGGGTTGATTGTTTAAACCACTTGGCGCCCACCGGCCGGCCTCAAGAACCTTGACTATGTCTTCATGCGCAACTAACTGGTCAGTAAATTTCCTGACACTTCTTCTGCTGCGAATCAGATCAAGCATATCCATAATTCTCCTCCATTTTTATCATTGCTGAATACATGTCGCTGTAATGCTATGATAAACAGCTATTATTTTAAGTTTTCAGGAACGACCAACGCTTCCCATGCAAAAAACTGGACAGTCATTCAGGCTTTATATATAAATAACAGTTAAACCATTTTCAGTAACTTCATAGAAAATTCGTAATAGTTTAGCCTTTTTCTAAGGAAAGCAGGGGACAGGCACCCCAGCCCTTGTTTTTTGTTGATGTAAAACACAGACTTAATAAAACAAGGGCTGGGAGAGCAAGTCCCCCTCCGGGCTGTATGCCTCCGGGCAGGAAGCCGTGCCACATGCAAATGGCTAAACTGTTACGAAAATTCCCCTCTTATCCGTTTATTATATGTAACGGGAACCGGAATGAGGATGAAGCTAAAAATAGTCACATGTTATGAGCTAAACCTATATAGCTTAATAACCCAATTTTCAACAGCAAAGCAAGCATTTGACATTTTTTGAAAACATCTTTTTGTTGGATTTATTAAAACTGCTGTAACAGTTTAGACCTTCGCATGCGTTACGGGGTCTGGATCTTCAGATACCCACCTGTCTCATGAATGTGAGGTTTTCAAAAAATATTAAATTCTTCCGCAACAAACCAGTCACATAAAAGAGACTATCATCACTATGCAAACAGTTCTCGACAAAAGCGATCTCATCAGGTTTGAATCCACTCTAAAAAACTCCCTTTCACAGCTGTTTACTTTTTCAACCTACAGCCTGTATTTTCCCCGTGAAATACCCGAAGCCATGCAGAACGGTTCCGATACTGTGCCTGTCATTGAAAAAGACAGGATCCTCCTTCCTCTTGTCATGCATGGGGATGTGCTGGGTATTTTCCTTGCCAAGGGTACAAAAAACCAGGAATTAAAAGTGCTCAAACCTTATCTGTCCACCATTACCGGTATTACTCTTGAAAAACTTGTTCTGCGCAAGCAATGCGTCAATGACTCCTTGACCGGTCTCTACAATAATGACTACTTTTGCTCCCTTGTGGAAAAAGAAGTTCAGGCTGTATTGGCCAGCATTACCCCTGGACCGGGAGCATCCATGGATAATGGGCCAGACCGCCACAGTGCTTCTTTTTGTGTAATGATCTTTAATATTGACTACTTCAGACGCATCAACAGCACGTATGGCTTTGCCTTTGGTGATAAAATTCTGCAGAAGCTTGCCAAGAAAATATCAAGCTTAATACCCGAGCAAGCTATTTCAGCCAGACTTGGAAATGACACTTTTGCAGTTTTCTGGCCCCAGACTTCTCAAAAAAAATGTATTGATCTTACAGATACAATCCGCTGCAAGGTGGGAGAACTGATATTTGAATACGATGTTTCCGGAGAGAAGTTAAACATTTCCCTGAGTGCAGGTTCATCTTTTTTTCCTCAGGATATCAGAGGAGCTCAATTTAGAAAAAGCCCGTATGAACTGAGCAGGATAATTATTCACAAGGCCACTCAGGCCATGGAAATGGCTAAGGAAAATGGCAGAAACCGGGCTTATTCCTTTGGAAAACTGCTGTCCAATGGTGGCTCAGTTATCGAAAACCTCCCTTTAGACAGACTGGTTGTCAATCTGGGCAGACATGTAGATGCTGCAGAAGGTCAGAAATTCATGGTCTGGTCAGGGAAGTTCAATGGCCACTCCAAAGTCCAGCCTGAATCGGGCAAGTCATCCATGGGGCATTACCCGCCAATCCACAAGGGCGAAATAACCATTTTGGAAGTTCAGGACAGAATTTCCATAGCTGAATTGCTATACCTGAATGATCCTACCTGGAAAATTGAGCCTGGTGACAAGCTTAGTCTGCTGCAGGATAAAGACAGTCTCCTGGAAAAAGAAGGCATAAGCGGACACGATGACCCTCAAAAGGATATCCTTACCGGACTTTATTCATATAGAAACTTCATTTCCCTGTGGACCAGGCAACGTAACGATGCGGAACAGTTTTCCATGTTCATGCTTAAAATTCAGGACATGTACAATAATGAACCTGAAAATGGCATTGAAGGAGAAAAACTCATCCAGACCATTGTCTATTCCATGAAAAGTATCTTTTCCCAGGATCTGCTCGGAGGAAGGTACAGTGCAACATGCCTGATATTTTATCTGTCCCGTCATACCCCTGACCAGGCAAAAGATGCCTTGACAGAATTTTGCACTAAAATGCGTGATGAGCATGAAATTACACTGCAAGCAGGTATTTCTTTTTTTCCCTGCTTAAGCTATTCTAAAATGGATACACTGGAAAACTGCCGCAAAGCCCTGGCCCACGCCGCATTGACCCAGTTTCCCCATATTGCAGTTTTTAACAGCCTTACCCTCACAGTCAGTGCAGACCAGTTATTCACCCAGGGCGATAATTTCGCAGCCATGGAAGAGTATAAACTGGCCCTGAATGCCGACGAATCCAATATTCTGGCCCGCAACTCCCTTGCAATATGCTATGCAAGGCTGGGTAAAATGGATCTGGCCAGAAAACACTTTTTGGAGATAACAGCGCTTGACGACTCCAATCTCATGGCAATTTATAATTTCGCATGTGTGTGTCTTAAGCAGATGGATATAAAAGAAGCGCAAGCAGCCTTTGAAAAATGTCTGCTAATTGATGACGAGCACGCTTTCAGCCTGTTCAGGCTTGGCCAGATTGCTGAAAACTCTGGTCAGCTGGATGTAGCGGACGAGTTCTATAACAAGGCCAGAAACACCCCTGAAGGCGAACCCCTGGCCCCAAGACATCTGGCAAGGCTGGCCTGGAAAAAGGAAGACAAGGAAAAGGCAAGAGAATTATTGCATCAGGCTCTGATCAACAATCCAAGAGATGCTTTTTCTCTGAACCTTATGGCCAGAATCTACTTAGAAAGCGGAGACGATCCTCAAATTGCTGAATCCCTGACAAGACAGAGTGTTGTCTTAAGACCCGATGTATCTAATTTCTGGCTGGACCTTGCTGAAACCCTCAAGGCCCAGGATAAGCATGATCAGGCCGCCAGGGCCAAGGCCAGAGCATACGGTTGACCCTTTACGCATTAGAAAGTGAGGCAAATCTAAAGGTTGATGTAACACCGCTCTGGCATATTTAGAGCACAGCACGGTGTAATACCATCCCTCATTAAGGTATGGTTGGCGGATATTTTTTTTAGCATATCAGCATATCTTACGGGGGAGACCAGGTATCTCACCAATTTTATTAACTTTATTTATTTCAACCAGGAACCAGAAACTTTGAACTCTCAAGTAAAACTATATGCAAGAAGAAAAAACTCATCAGATTAAAATTCAAGTCCAGCCTTCAGACATCGATGAACTGGGGCATGTGAACAATATCATCTACCTGCGCTGGGTTCAGGACGTAGCCGTTGCCCACTGGCAAGCCCTGACTACACCTGAAGAACAGAAAAAAACAATGTGGGTGGTGTTAAGACATGAAATTGATTACAAATCACCTGCAATGCAGGATGAAGAAATTATTGTCAAAACCTGGATAGGAAAAGCTAAACGGCTGAGCTTTGAGCGTAATACAGAGATAATACGTGCTCACGATGAAAAATTACTGGCCAGAGCCAGAACATTGTGGTGTCCGGTCAACCCTGAAACAGGCAGACCACAAAGATTGGAACCAAAGATACGTGATCTTTTTTCTTCCTCACCAGATCAGGAGCATAGTTCCCATCATTGATGGAAGCGCTTCACCAGGCGACCCCGGGCCAAAACTTTGAGTAACTTATACCATCGTTCCAAGGCTCCCGCCTGAGAACAAAAAAAACTGGATTCCGGCTTTCGCCGGAATGACGATAAAGAGTAATAGTTTGCTTTAATCGTCACCCCGGACTCGATCGGCGGTCCATTTTTTTGTAGCTTTCAAGTAACTACAATCGTTTTGCTAATAAAATCAGAGTATTATGGTTTTACAGTACAGATTGCTTCGGTCGCTTAGGCTCACTTGTGGGTGACAGGTTTTGAGCAACTACATTCCTGACAGCTCAGGTGTCATTGCGAGCGAGTCTTTGAGCGCGGCAATCTCTAACGCGCTAAGACTGATTTTTATTTACTCACACGTTCGGTCCCGGTCCCCCCGGGTGAAGAGCTTACAAGCAACTACAATCGTTTTGCTAATAAAATCAGATGTTTACAGTTTTCACATTTTTACGTTTTTTGCTTATGATTGATGCACATTTGCCAGAAAAGTTCCGTCAAAGATGAGAGCTTTACGCCTGGCACAGCTTCCTGTCCGGAGGCTTACAGCCCGGAGGGGGACTGTCCCTCGCTGTGAAAATTCTATCATTAAAGCAAATTTCTGCCAGGAACCAATGGAGTATCAATGGAGTATCAATCTTTTTTATAGTACCTCGCGGGGACTGTCCCAATTTTCAAATATGGGACCGTTCTTCAAGGTGGAGGCGGCTTCCAGCCGCCTGGAATTAAATAGCCTGCAGGATGCAGGCTCCACTTTAAAGACAGTTACTCGCAGGTTCGGTCCCGGGCCGCCCCAGGGGAACAAATATGTGACAGTTCTTCAAGGTGGAGGCGGCTTCCAGCCGCCTGGAATTAAATAGCCTGCAGGATGCAGGCTCCACTTTAAAGACAGTTACCCGCAAGTTCGGTCTCGGCCCCACCGGGTGAAGAGCTACTAAGTAAGTCTAAGCTATTACTCATCTTTCAGGAAGATTGTTAAACCTGTCACCCGGACTGGCCACAACCTGTTCAAACCAGCCCTGATTAACTTCCACAGCAAAAGCAGCCATACCTTGAGAGTAGTGCAGTTCCCTGCTCATTGGTTCCATATCCTCTATATTAAGAATCACTCCGCTTTCATCAAGAAATGTCACAGACAGTGGAATATAGGTGTTATGCATCCACATGGCAGTAGTCCGAGGTGGCTCAAAAACAAAAAGCATGCCATGATTCCAGGGAAGTTCTGTGCGGTACATGAGCCCTTGTCCAGTGTAAGCCTGAGTGGCGACCTCTACGGTTAGATCATGCCCATTGATGCTGATGGTTGTCCTTGGCAGACAGTCTGGAGTAAAGAGCATGAAAGGCTTGTCCGCGTGAACAGGAAGCACAAAGACAGTCAGCCCCAGGAGCAAACAGGCAAAATAGAAAGTATATTTCAGTCTATAATGAATGCCCATTAAAGTCATCCTCGCAAAAATTCGGCATCAATCTCAGGCAAAGATGGATTAATACACATTCCTGATCCTATTTCAAACCCGGCCCTGGTAGTCAGCCTGGGTACAATACGCAGGTACCAGTGAAGTTGGGGTTCGTTATTTTTATACCGAGTGCATGAGTTGAGTGCAAAGTTATAATCTGGGTTATTAAGGCGATTACTCATCTTTTTCATGACAACTTCAAGACATTCAGCAAGACTTACTTTTTCCACTTCAGAAATATCATTGAAATCTGCACTGTGCTTTTTGGGAACGATCCACAGCTCGCAAGGCACTTCAGCTGCAAAAGGAACAAAAATTACAAAATTTTGATTTTGAAAGATCACCCTTTTAGCCTCGTTTATCTCAAACTCAATTATGTCACACATGGCGCAACGACCATACTCATCAAAATAACGCTGCTCCTCTCGCTCTCTTTCCCTGATAAATCTGGGAACAACAGCCGACGCAACTACCTGAGAGTGGGGGTGATACAGGGAAGCGCCTGCTGATTCGCCATAATTTTTAAAAAGCATGATAAGCATAATATTTGGATCCTGAGCCAACATGGAGTAGCAGTGGTGGTAACTTTCCACGACCACCACCAAGTCTTCCCGGTCCATAATGGATAACTGAAGATCATGTCTGGGAGATTCAAGTATGACCAGATGGGAACCATAGCCATTTCCGCTTAAGTATGGTCCGCTTAAGTTTCTACTGTGTCTGCCGTTAACGGTCAGGGCTGGATACTTATTGTACACAGCCCTGGTCGCCCAGGTTGCCTTGTCCTTACTCCTGACCTCATACGCAATCTTAGAGAGCTTTTGCTCATTTCCGGGACAAAAGGGGCACTCAGAGTCATACTCCTGCAAATTTGACGGCTTGAGATCACGTACAAAGTCCATTGGGCGTCTGCGCCTGGAAGGCGAAAAAATCACCCACTCTCCAGTCAGCCTGTTCTGTCTGAATTGACTATCCATATTTTCTTGCTTGAAAGTTCAATGTTTTTGGTTCTTCGTTCTTGGTTCGTCGTTCTTCGTTCTTCGTTCCTGGTTGTAAGCACCTCACCAGGGTGACCGGGTCCGAACCTGGGAGTAACTTTAAGAGTCTGCCACTTTTTTGGAAATTGGGACAGTCCCCGCGAGGTACTATAAAAAAGATTGATGCTGCATTGGTTCCTGGAAGAAATATGCTTCAGTGGAAAAATTTACACAGCGAGGGACAGCCTCCCTCCGGGCTGTAAGCCTCCGGGCAGGAAGCTGTGCCAGGCGCAAAATTCCCATCTTTGACGGAACTTTTCTGGCAATTGAGAATCAATCATATGTAAAAATGTGAAACCTGTAACCGGCTGATTTAATTTCCAAAAATCGCTACCAGGCTCCAGCATGGGAGCGATAAAAAATCCAATCCCTTCACCCTTCTCCTCCCCCCTTCAGCCTTCAGCCTTCAGCCTCCCCCCTTTAACCTTCAGCCTTCAGCCTTATATCTTCAGCCTTCAGTCTTCAGCCTCCCCCCTTCAGCCTCCCCCCTTCAGCCTTATACCTAATGCCTTTCATTGAGAAAGACTGCGCATCTTAAGTGAGTAAAACATTTCAAGATAACGTCTTGACTCTTCTCTTTCAAGGTTGGACACATATTTCCAGAATCCGTAAATTCTGGAAAAAGAAAGAAGTTTCTGAGCATAAAGTCTCCAATTATATTCTTCATCAACCCTTTTAATACCACTGCCGGAAATTTCCTCCCAGTATGACGTTTCCTGCCGGCACTTTTCGAAAAAGGCCACCAGCATTTCTGAAACTTTTTCCCCATGGGTTGGATCAATATGAAAACCTGAAACCTCATGCTCAATAATTTCTAATGGTCCGCCAAAAATAGTTGCAAATGTCGGCAGCCCTGAACTCATGGCCTCTACCACAGTCAGCCCGAAGGCTTCAAATAGAGCCGGCTGTACAAAAACTCCTCTGGAATCAGCCACATATCTGTAGAGCTCACCTGTGAGGTTCTTGTCTAACCTTGATCCGAGCCAGCGCACCTGACTTCCCAGCCCATATTCATCAAAAAGGCCATGCATTTCGTCAATGCAGGCACGCTCTTCTTCATCCTTGGATTCATCCTTGTTTATGTAGCCAGCCACCACCACTAAATTGGCCAGTTCCCGTAATTTCTCATTTTGAGCGTACCAGCGCACTAAGCTGGGCAGGTTCTTGATCTTGTCCAACCTGGCCATGGTAAAAATGACTGGTTTATCCCGATCCTTTAGACTTCCCCTGGCAAAATCGCTTTCAGAGCCGTAAATAAATTCTTCCAGCTCCTCGTGCAGTTCTGTCAGCCTCCTGTCTTTATCATAGTAAGGAAAATATACGTTTTCATCAGCGCCTGGAGAAACAACATTAAATTTGGGATCGAAAACATCAATCCCCTTGAGCACCCTGTAAAGTTCAGGCATGGTAAACGACTGATATGTTTCATACTGGCCAACACTTTCTTCAGTGCCTGCAATCTCCTGATATGTGCTGGTAATGATGAAATCCGCAGTATTCATGGAAATCAGATCTGCAGTGAATTGACTGGAAAATCTATACTGAGTTTCATTGTGCTTCCAGTACTGGGAAGAGAAAAGGTATTTGGATTTTTCTAATGCATGGGCAATATTGCACTGGGTAATCTTAAGCTTTTTGGACATGAGAGATGCCACAAGGTTGCCATCGGAATAATTGCCTATTATGAGATCCGGTCTGCCAGCCAGTTCTCCCTGGACCTCATTGGTGGCATCTAAGGCAAATCTCTCCAGAAATGGCCATACATGAAACCTGGAAATCCAGTGCTGGACAATTTCTCCGTTGGGATAGCGAAAAGGCACGCGCAGAATCTTGGCATTTCGAGTCCCCACAATATCTTCCAGACGCTGGTTACAGGTAGTTTCACCACTTTCAGGAATCAGCCTGGATAAAACAATAATTTGAGGTTCTATATCCAGTCCCTGCTCCTTAATTTGCACATACATCTCTTTTTCCAGAGCACGGACCTGATCAAGAATATAAACTATCTGTCCGCCGGTATCAGGCATGCCCAACACATTGGACTGTCCGAAATATCCGTGCGGAGAAACAATAACCAGCTTAAAAAGCATGGGAATCCTGCTTAAAAATTTTGCCAGGATTGTGGGGGTTGGAGCTTCCAGGATTTCCAACAGCAGCTCAAGATTTTCAATGATGATATCGTTCTTCCTTCCCCATCCTGGTTCAAATCCCAAAACTTTCAAATCTCTGGCAACATCATCCCAGGTGACATTCTTCCCCTTTTTCTTCAGAAATCTCACTGCCTTGCGCAGTGAGGTCCTGAGTTCTGCAGGTGAATCAATTCTATCGTTAAGCATCAGGGTACACCCCTCGCACTGATGCAGCCTTAAAAAATCATAAAGTCTCTCGTGACCCATTTTGTTGGGCTGAAAAAAACGCCCTGACAGATGCCTGTTTAAAAATTCCACGCCTTTTCCTATGTAGGAAGAGTCTTTGAGCCGAGGAAAATCGCGGTTAAATGGTTCAAGATCGATCTCCAGCAGAAAATCATCAGTAGACGCGCTGTTATTTACCTGCATTTCTTCGAAGCGCAGGTAGTCCTGAACCTCGATTTCATCAAAAAGAACATCATCTACATGAAAACGAAAATACTGCCATGTACCAACCTGGGGTCTGACAGAAAGATAGACCCAGGGGTTGGATATGCAGGCCACCTGAGTACTTCTGAAAATGTCAAAAACCAACTCTTCCTGACAGGCCTCGTTTTCATCATCCTTAAAAAAATCTTCAATGATATCTTGTAGTTCAGAACGAAGCAAAAATACCTTTTCTTTTTTTATCAGCTCACGCAAAAAAAGATAGGCTGCTTTCCTGATCTCAGGAGAATCCAAGTCCACCTGGCCACTTTTAATCAACATTATTTTCCTCCAAAAATCCGTAATAGTTCATGCCCTCAATAATTCCAGCTGCATATTTGTCTGTAGCAAAGTAAATGGTCGGGGTTTCAGGAAGATTCTTGAGCTCAGAGCTGTAGTTGCCCACAACAACACTCAAGGTGCTTCCAGAAAGCATTTCCCGATCATTACCGGAATCACCCGAAACCAGGACATTCTTAAAATCAACTCCCCATTTCATGCATATATACCTGATGGCCAGCCCCTTTGAAGCCCTGAGCGGCAGAAAGTCAAGAAATTTGCCGTGAGAATGGATTATCTTTGCATGCAGATCATTACGACGCATAAGTTTGCGAATCTGACGAATACCTGAAAACTCAGAAGGATCAAAATTATAGCTGAGCTTGAACTGACGCTGGTTTTCATCGGCCTGCAGCTCAACCCCGGATATTTCTTTCATCACTTCCCTGATTTTTTCAGGCCTCCAGCGATAATTTATGTGTTTACTCCATCCATGATCTCGCAGAATATTGGGACCGTAATATATCTCACTGCCCACTGCGCAAATGAGAATTTCCGGCAATGGGACCTTTTCCTGCTCAAGAATATTTATGGTGCTTTCTAATGTTCTGCCTGTAGCAACCCCGAACACAAGCTTCTCCCTATGCTTGTGCATATATTTTAAAAGTTTTTTTAGAGCTTTTCTGTCACCAAGCAGAGTATTGTCTATATCAGTGATAAAAACTTTTTCTGAAACCGGAAGCTTGCTCTTGATGATGGGCAGTCTGGGCTTGGGTTCAACCACTGGAGATATCATGCTGGATATTTCTCTAATATAGCGCACAGCATGGGTATCCCATGAATAATGAGACTTTACGCCTTTAATACCTGAAGTGGAAGCTGCCCTCCATTTCTGCTTGTCTTCAATAAATTGTTCTATGGCTTTACCCATTGCTTCAGCATCAACAGGGTCTATGAGAATGCCATTATGACAGTTGGCCACAATATCCCTTGGTCCGCCATCATCAGTAGCCACAAGAGGAAGACCGCTCGCCGCAGCCTCAATCAGGGTCAAACCAAAAGGCTCGGTCAGAGCTGGATTAACAAACACCCCCTTGGTCCTGGCAGCCAGACGATAAAGTTCAGGTACGTCATCAGCCATGTGAGTTTTGGGATAAGCTGCAATGCCATAGAGATCATACTTGTCGATATCAAGTAAAATATTAACCAGAACCTTTTTGGAGCCACTGTCCATTTTTCTGATATCATTCCTGTTACCTGCAATGATCACGAGGTTGGCTTCATCCCTGAGCTTCTGGCTTTGGGCAAAAGCATGGATTAGAGTGTTTATGTTTTTACGTTCATCTGGACGCGACAAAGCAAGAACCACAGGCTTATTGGGCTTTTCAAGAAACCTGTCCAGATCATGTGCAATGGCAGGCCTTTTTTGACCCCTTTTGTACGGAAAAAACCTGTCCAAATCCACTCCCGGAGGTATTACTCTCATCCTTTTGGGGTGGTAGTTGTCATACTCTTTATATTGATCCTCCCGCTCCTGATTAGTACTGGTCACTATAAGAGATGCATTGCCCAGGGCCATCTCTTCTGCTTCAATTCTCGCGGACATATTATATCTTGATTCAATAGACTCAGCAGAACGCCCTTTGTCTAAGAGTTTCTGTTTTTTGATCATGCCAAGAGAATGACCGGTAAAAACAAGAGGTACGCCGAGATGCTGGGCCAGTCTGGCTCCTGCCAGTCCGGCATCAGCATAGTGCCCATGAATAAGATCAGGAACCATTCTCACCCTTCTGAAATATTGCAGAACTCTGTCGGTAAATTCGTCAAGGTACGGCCACAAAACTTCTTTGCGCAAATACCTTTTTGGGCCAAAGGGAACCCTGATGATATTGGCTTTATCACTGATCTTTTCAATGGTTTTGCCATAACTCTCATCTACCTTGGGATCAATAATGCTTCTCGTAATAAGATCTACTCTCTTGATTTCAGGTCGTTTACCAAGTGCTCTGGCAAGTTCTACAACGTATTTTACCTGTCCTCCGGTATCTGAATCACGACCAAGCTCCATGTCCTGCCCGCGAACAAGGCCGTGAATGCTCAAGTGCACAAGATACAGGTCTTTCTTATTTTTTTTCTTCACCATTTTATAACCTCCAAATTTCCCTGACTTCTTCATACAACTCCCTGTCATTAGGCACAGCTCCAGCATTGGCGCACATCCTGGCTGCAAAATATACTGCCCTGTGCAGTATATCACTCCACTCCCAACCCTTAATGATGCCAAGCAGGGCAACTGAAGAAAAAGCATCACCTGCCCCTACACTGTCCTTGAAATCAGATACTTCAGGAGAAGGAGCAAACATCTGTTCAGAGTTATGAGGCAAAAGCATAGCACCGCGGGAACCCAATGTAACAATGAGACACTTAAAACCTCGCTTGCGACTGAGTTTCAGGGCCAGGTCTTCAAGGGGGAGTCCTTCATCAAACCCTTCTATATCGCACACCTTCTTGAGCTCATCTTCATTAACCTTGAGATACGAACACCAGTCAAGGATATCTCTGAGCAGATCATTATTCCACCATGGATCACGCAAATTGACATCGCAAAAAACAGCTGTATTTTCCATCCTGGCCAAGTCATACAGGGTGGAACGGGATACAGAATTACGCACTGCCAGGGTTCCATGATACAGAATCTTTCGGTTACTGCTGGAAATAAGACCATCCCCGAGAGGCTCAATAAAGTCGTAGGCAACATTGTTTTTTATTTCATACGAAGGTTCATGATTTTCAATGCTGACCTTGACCACACCGGTCATTCGCTGTTCATCACGCTGCAGACCGGATATAGACACTGATCGGTTATCCATCATACGGACAACCTCCCGGCCGGGATCATCATTTCCAATTTTTGATACAAAAAGAGGGTTCTGCCCAAACTCGCTCAAATGACAGGCTACATTGAATGGTGCCCCACCAATGACTCTTTTGTTACCAGGGAAAACATCAAAAAGAACCTCACCAAATACAATGGCTGAATCAAATTTTTTTATGCTCATAGTTATCTTCTTGCCAGTTCATTGTTCAAAATTCAGGTTGAAAAATTTACGTAGCAGTTTAGCCTGTTTTAAAGAAAGCACTTGGTAATCTGTGAAAAATATTATGGTGTCAACCGTCTGTCTTGTCCCGCTTTTAAATAATCATTTCATTATACTGTAAAATCTTTTTTTTTACAAGTTTACCCATTTAGTTATTCAGAAGCGCCTCATCCTGGCGGATGGGGACCGAACCTGTGAGTAACTTTCTTAAAGGGTGGAGCCTGCATCCTGCAGGCTATTAAATACCAGGCGGCTGGAAGCCGCCTCCACATTGAGGAACAGTCCCATATCTGGAAATTGGGACAGTCCCCGCGAGGTACTATAAAAAAGATTGATGCTGCATTGGTTCCTGGAAGTAATTTGCTTCAATGGAAAAATTTACACAGCGAGGGACAGTCCCTTTGCCTGGCGCAAAGCTCCCGTCTTTGACGGTACTTTGCTGGCAAATGTGCATCAATCAAAGCAAAAATCGTAAAAATGTGAAAACTGTACACATCCGATTTTATTAGCAAAACAATTGTAGTTACTTGTAAGCGCCTCATCCTGGCGGATGGGGACCGAACCTGTGAGTAACTTTCTTAAAGGGTGGAGCCTGCATCCTGCAGGCTATTAAATACCAGGCGGCTGGAAGCCGCCTCCACATTGAGGAACAGTCCCATATCTGGAAATTGGGACAGTCCCCGCGAGGTACTATAAAAAAGATTGATGCTGCATTGGTTCCTGGTAGAAATTTGCTTTAATGAAAAAATTTACACAGCGAGGGACAGTCCCCCTCCGGGCTGTAAGCCTCCGGGCAGGAAGCTGTGCCAGGCGCAAAGTTCCCATCTTTGACGGAACTTTTTCCTCTCGTTCCCAGGCTCCAGCCTGGGGACGTTTAGTTCTTGCGGCTCCGGCCGCTTCTTCAAAAAGTGGCTGGAGCCGCAAAAAAAGAGGTGTCCCCAGGCTGAAGCCTGAGAACAAGAGCAAATATACTGAAATTTTTAAGTATTTGATTTTATTATCAAAAAGATTCTAACTACTTGTAAACTGTCAATGCATAGCTAAATTGTTGACCAAGCAGTGTTGTCAAAGTATGTACAGACTTTCCAGGCAAATCATTAAAAGGTCAACACATGGCCATTTCTGCAACAAACGGCTATGGGCTGAATATTATAACATAATATCAATCATCAAGCTTTAATAACGAGATTTTCATGTACAACAATTTACGTTTTATTCCCGAATTTTCAATTGATGAGCTGGAGTCAATTCAGCTCAAAGGCCTCCAATGGACTCTCAACCATGCTTACAAGGGATGCATGGCATACAGAGATAAACTTGACCAGGCCGGTTTTTCACCTGGTGACTTCAAGACCCTGTCAGATATTGTAAAACTCCCCTTTACCGATGTTGAAGATTTGCGTTTAGGATATCCCTTGCCTCTTTTAAGCGTTCCACAAGAGGATATTGTAAGAATCCATGCATCTTCCGGAACAACCGGCAAGCGCAAAATTCTGGCATACACACAAAATGATATCAACACATGGAAAAACATGATGGCCAGATGCTTTGAACTGGCTGATCTGACTCCCATGGACCGAGTGCAGATAGCAGTAGGTTATGGTCTGTGGACTGCCGGAGCCGGATTCCAGCTTGGATGCGAACATTTCGGGGCAATGGCCCTGCCATTGGGACCCGGCAACCTTGATTTTCAGCTGCAATTTCTTACTGACCTCAAACCAACCTGCATTTGCTCTACTGCTTCCATGGCCCTGCTTCTCAGCGAGCAGGTTGTTAAGATGGGGCTTGAAGACCAGATTGCTTTGAAAAAGATTATTTTCGGGGCCGAACCACACACTCCCAAAATGCGCCAGACCATTGAGAAAACTCTCAACCTTGAGCACAGCTTTGATATCCCCGGCATGACTGAAGTATACGGACCCGGCACTGGCCTTGAATGTCTGAAGCATCAAGGCATGCATTACTGGGCTGATATCTTTATACTGGAAATCATTGATCCTTTGACACTTCAGCCGGTACCTGCCGGTGAAACTGGAGAAATGGTCATCACTACCCTGTGCAAGGAAGGAGTTCCATTGATCCGCTACAGAACCAGAGATCTTTGCAGGATCCTGACGGAATCCTGCCCATGCGGCATCAAAATGCCCCGGCATGATCGCATCCTGGGACGCTCCGACGACATGATAATTTTCCGCGGAGTTAATATCTATCCGGGACAAATAGCTGAAATTCTTGAAGAATTCAACGATATAAGTTCAGAGTATCAGATTAATCTGAACAGGCAGAAGGGGCTGGACTTCATGAAAATCAGTGTGGAAAGGAAGGTCAATGCTTCTTCAGATAATGATGAAAAATTAGCACAACGTATTTCTGCGAGGATCCGGTCAAAAATCATGGTTAGAACTGAGATCGTTCTTGCTGATCCAGGTAAGCTGCCCAGATCAATGGGCAAATCAAGACGGGTGATTGATGAAAGAAATAATACTTAAAGCTGGCATTTCCCACAACCCAACTGAAGCAAGTATTGTTAAGCTGGATATTTTCAGGCTGAAGACCAAAGGTTAGAAAGACAGAAGGATAAAGACGCATGATATTGGACGTGCTTGAAATGACGTTTTTTTCAAATATTAACTATTAACTATTAACTCTCAAATTTATCTTCACAGTAAAAATCCACTTCAATACGCCCAACAGGCGAGGAAAGGCTGACCCTGACCGGACTTTGCCATGTCTCTAACTCTTTGCTGTCACGTGCAAGACCGGTTTTTTGCACCTTGTAACCATTCAATTTCATCTGAGCAACAAGATACCTTTTGACAATAATAAAAAAAAGCCTGTTTTTTCCCTGGCAGCGAAGCCCGCATAAGGTATCATCAAGGTTAAGAGCCATCTGTCCTGCTATTCTCAAGGCATTGTTTTCCGAAAGAATAACCGATACATAGTATTTTCGCCCATCGCTAAGCAGGATATATATCAGAAAAGACCAGTTAGATTCCATTTCAGAAGGACTATCCAGCGTAATAACGCTTACCGGCTCACCAGCAAAACGTATAAAAGCCCTGTCTAAAGACTGAATACCCCAGCCCACAAAATCCGGCCACTTCACATGCTCCAGGGCATTTTTGATCTTCTGCATTCTTTCAGATTCGCGATTATTATACTCTCTCAAGTAGCAGCCAAGCTTTTCCGGATGAAGATACCCAAGCTCAACAAGCGCCTCTCCAACATGAGTGGTATTGATGACCTGGGAAAACAGAAGATCATCCACCTGATCCTCGTTCATGTAGCCCTTGCGCAAGGCTATAACTCCAAAGGGCAAATCTAAATTCTTCTGTTCAGACTTGGTCTTAACTATCTGCTCTTCTGTCATGTACCCTTTTTCCACGGCAAGGCAACCCAAAAGCTTGTTGTGTTCCTGCTGATGATGAATGGCATCTTCCAGTTGTTCCTGACTGATTATGCCGTGACTTAGTAAATACTGCCCAAAAAAAACAGTGGCCGGAGTCAGGTAAGAATTATCTTGAGCTCTGTTGTTCATACTAAACCTGCTTTATGCCTTAAGATTATGTTTAGGCATTTTTTTCAATAAAAATTTTTTGAAATCTAAGGCTTGCTCAAAATCAGAATTTATCTCCAGAGACTTTCTGATAAATTTAAGTGCCATGGAATTTCTTCCAAGCTCATAATAGGTCCTGGCCATATTAAAATAAAGGTTTTCATCCCTTTCACTGTATTGTGATGCTCTGGCATAATACTTAATGGCTTGATTAAAAAGTTTGTTTTTGCGTAAATGAATGCCAAACTCATTGAACATGTGCTTATGCTGCGGCTCAAACGCTCCTTTAAGTTTGACCAGGCGTTTGAATACAATCTCTCCTCTTTTGGCATCACCTCTTTGCAGATAAGAAAGACCCAGACCAAAAGTGGCCCGGATGTTTTCCTCATCCACACGCAGCGCATTCTTAAACTCCATTTCAGCACTGAAATTCTCTTTATTACGCAGATGTCTTTCCCCACGAGCCACAGTTCTGGAAATATTGCGCAGGATGGGGTAAACTTTATTCTGGTAAACATCTGGATCAGGCAGGTAATTGCTGAGTAAATTCTCTTTGCTGATAGTTTTAGCCGTGCCTATGGGGATATACTTATCATTCAGAGCCTTAATAACAACTTTATTATCTTCTATTTCCTTGGCATAGACCAGTACATCCTGTTTAACTTTTTTCTGAGTATGACCGAAACCTATGGTAGTTTTTTCAGTCGTTGAAAAAACACCTTCTATTCTGGGTTCTGAGCCTTGTTCCTGGTTTTGTGCTGAATTATGATCTGTATTTTCTGACATAAAACTGAAATATTAACTGATAGTAAAGTTAACGATGGTTTAACTAAGTGCATCAGGCATTATTGGTAATAGACTTTGAACTTTAACCTTTGGACCTTGGACCTTGTACCTTGGACTTTGGACCTTAGACTTTGGACCTTGGACCTTGGACCTTGGACCTTGGACTTCAGTAACTTACAGCCTCAATACTGTAGCAAAAAACAAGACACACTTGGAGTTTTAAGCAGCGTTAGGGCATCAAAGGAAGCTGCTCAAGCCCAAGTTCTTCATCAAAATTAAACATGAGATTAGCATTGGCTACTGCCTGACCCGATGCACCACGGCAAAGATTGTCTATGCAAGAAACGATTATCAGACGATCGGATCTTTTATCATGAACCATTCCGATATCACAATACATGGTTCCTCTGACCCAGCGGGTTTCAGGAAGCTTGCCCTCCGGCAGTATTCTAACGTGAGGTGAACCACGAAAAAAAGTTTTGTAAAACTGCAGAATTTCAGAAACAGGAGCAATGCGGCTTCTTTTAACATAACAGGTACTCAAAATACCTCTACTCATAGGTACAAGATGAGGACTGAAGGAAAAAACCACTTCCAGCCCATAAGCTTTGGCAAATTCCTGATCCATCTCGGGCGTGTGCCTGTGACATGCTAAACTGTAGGCCTTGAAACTGTCGGTTACCTCACAGTAAAGCGTTCCGGTTTTGGCTGCTCTTCCAGCTCCGCTTGTCCCTGACTTGCTGTCAATTATAATGTCAAACCGATCAATATACCCTTTCTTCAGCCCTGGACAAAGTGCCAGCAGTACAGATGTTGGATAGCAGCCGGGATTTGCTACAAGGTTTGCCCCATGGATCATAGGGCCGTACATCTCAGGCAGACCATAAGCGGCTTCGGGTAAGAGTTCAGGATATTTATGGGGTGTATTGTACCACTTGGAATAAGTTTCCGCATCCTTGATCCTGAAATCTGCACTCAAATCAACAACTTTCACACCCAGCTTGAGAAGTGAAGCTGCCAGATCCATGGCCTTGCCATGTGGTACAGCGAGAAATGCCAGTTGACAATCCCGTGCAATAAACTCAGGATCCGGAATGGTCACTGCCATAAGTCCAGCTGGTGTATTGTAAAGATGCGGGAATACATCCTGAAGGGCCATGCCCGCACTGGTTCTTGAGGTTACAGCGGAAAGTTCAAATTTTGGATGAGCGGAAAGAATTCTGACCAGCTCTATGCCTGTATATCCGGTTACTCCAACAACAGCAGCATTAATCTTATTCATTCAAATCCCTCCCACTTATATAATTTGTATTTTTTTGTTCAGAAAGCACCTTAAGCTGCATAGAACGTAAAATCAAGTACCGGGTTGCCTGCACTATAACTCCCGCCCAGCTCATGCTTAATAGTCTCATTGCATGGTGTTGAAATCTTCATTTGTCCATCTTTTTTAACTTGCGCTTAAGTGCAGCAAGCTCTGAAAGTGCTTCTTCCTTCTGACGTCTCTCTTCTTCTTCCCTTAGCAGCGCTTTTTCTTCCCGCACTTTAGCTTCTTCCTTTTGAAGTCTCTCCGCATCTGCCCTTTCTAACGCTTCCTCTTCTCTGACACGGGATTCTTCCAATTCCTTCCGGGCAGCCTTTAAGTTCTTGGCATAACTGCGTTCTTTGCGTTTCAAGAGCTCCAGAAATTCATCCTCAGCATCCATTTCATCACGAATGGCCTTGTCTAAGGCTGCTCGAGCCAGACGGTCCAATACAATTTGAAATTCCTCATCAAGAACGTCATGAAAAACTTTGAGATGCCCATTGGCCTTAAGATGCATCTGTTCAAAAAAAGACAATAACCGCTCAAGCTTATTACGCCGGCGCTGTTTCAGTTCGGATACCTGGATTACATAGCTGTCATGGGTCAAATGCTCGATAAAGGCATCTCGTTTAAGTATTTTCTCTCCAGAAGCTGCATCATAGTAATCACGACGAACAATAATTCCTGGATAGCCATGCAGACTGGATAGGGGAAAGCCAAGAATATAAATAGTCAGGATGGGAAGAAGCGGTGCGTTGGATCTGGTCGAAGCTTCAAGACAAGAAACTGGCCATTTTTCCTGTGCTTCCCGAAAAGCGTTTCCAGATTCTTTATCTGAAATTTCATCAAGGGTCCCATCTAATTCACTTGCCGGTCCAGGGCTGTCTTTATCATCCAGCATTTCAGAAACTGTCTTGGAAGACTTCACAGGCGGGGTATAATAATTTTCCGCAAGATAACGGCGAAAACGAGCAATGTCATCGGCATTGTCAGCTTTTTGGATTTCAATAAGTACGTTTTTTCGCTCTCCATCAGCGGTTTTGATCACAGCTGAAAAGTCCAGGCGAAAGATTGTCACTCCAAGAGAAGCCACCTGAGCAGAACGTTCCCGCTGTTTAAACTCAAGCTCTTCCACCTCCTGTCCGATAATGGTGGAAATGATCACCCTGGCCACAGGCAAATCGTCCATCAGATACTTAAACACAGCATCATATATCGGATTGGCGATTACTACCGGTGTATCCATTTTTACCTCCATGTGCTGATTGTGTATGCTGGATATAACCATTTTTAAAAAGAATCTGCATCACTTTGACCTTATAATTCCGGATCACTATTGAAGCACATGCCAAGTATAAGCCAATGTGACGGTACAGCTTAATTCCACCTTCAATAATGCCTTGACGAGTTTAAAAATCATGCGATAGAGTTTAAACCAATGATATCATCACAACAAGGAAGTCACCTTGAAAAGTACAACTATTCCTCAAAACTGTAAACCATAACGGGAGCATTGCGTGTTTCTGAAAACTTTATTGTGCCGGTTTGGCACGTGGAATGTCCCTGGCTACGGGATTGCCCCCTATTTACTTTACAGAAACAAGTAATGCTCCCGCCAGAACCATCACACGAATAATTGTACCCAAACCGTCCAAATCTCTTTTCATTGAGAACCGTACTTCTGGAGCAAGAAACATGTCAAAAGCGGATGAAAATCTTTATCAGGACCATATTTGTATTTTGGAGGAAGCTGAAAAAGGCTTTCAAATTGGAGTAATCGGATGCGGAGTCGGCTTTGGATCAATTATTGAGCTTATCAAAAAAACCGAGCTGGAAGAATTTTTTCCTCGCCTTCACCTTGTTGCTGTATCTCACTCCCAAAAAGATGAACCAAGGCTGGAGAGCGCTGTTGCCCTTGGTGCCAGACTGTATGACGACTACAATACAATGCTGCGCAATCATCCGGAAATCAATCTAGTAATAGAACTAAGCGACCAGCAGCATCTGATTCGTCAGTTACGTAATACTTTGCCAGCCAATATCTCTATCATCGACCACACCGGAGCGACTTTTCTGTGCGGTCTGCTCATAATGTCTGAAGTAAGCGACAAGTGCAGACTAAACCTTTTTCAGCAGCAAGCCATCTTGTCTGCTCTCTTTGATCAGATTCAAGATGACATACTGCTTCTGGATATTCGAGGCAGAATCCTTGATGTTAATCTCAGTGTCACTCAAAAAATGAACACAACCAAACAGGACATCCTTGGTAAATGCTGCTGGGAAATTTTTTCAGAACAGACAACCGACGGACAATGCAACCCTGAAAGTTCTGAGTGTCCATTCAGAAAGACGATCCTTACCGGTAAGCCGTCAGAAACATTGCAAACCAGGATAGACAGCCTTGGCAGAGCAAACTATTATCGGATATATGCCTATCCTGTATTTAACGAAACTGGAACTTTGGTCAAGGTAGTTGAAATGCGCAGAGATATCACCCACAGAACTGAAATGGAAAAACGTCTCCAGCAGTCTGAAAAACTGGCGGCCATTGGAGAACTGTCTACATATATCGCACATGAAATTCGTAATCCTTTGTTTGCAATTGGTGGCTTTGCCAACTCTTTGTTGCGTAATACCGACATGGATGAAGGCTCCCAGGAAAAAGTCAAGATTATCCTGCAGGAATCCAAAAGGCTGGACAACATTCTGAAAAATATCATTAACTTTGCCCGACCTACCGTCTCCCAGGATGGAGAAGTTAACGTAAACAGGATAATAATGGATATCCTGCAACTCTTTCGCCTGAGTTGTGAAGAACAGGGCATAACTTCTGAAACAGAGATTACACATGGACTGGCTCTGGCTACAGCAGATCCTGAACTTATCAAGCAATGTCTCATCAACCTGATAAAAAACTCTATAGAAGCCATGCCTGATGGAGGCACCCTGACACTTTCAACTTCCATGAAGGAAAAATTCATTGCCATAAAGGTTCAAGATACAGGTGTGGGTATTCCCAAAGATATACGTGAAAAGGTATTCAATCCTTTTTTTTCTACCAAACAAGGGGCAGGAGCAGGTCTTGGCCTGGCCATGACCAAAAAAATTGTAGAGGATATGGGAGGCAAACTGGATCTTTTCAGCCAGGAAAACAAAGGCACAACAGTAATAATATATCTCCCTCCTTCTCTCGCAGTAGAAGAAACATAACAGTTTAGACCTGTGGATGGGACACAGGTACTGACAACCCGCATCAAGTGCAAAACACCCACAGATACTAAGTTTTACTGTAGCGATAAGTTGTTGGATAAAGAATTCATTGTTTTTTTTGTAATTATCGTTTATATTTTTTTCAGTTGATTGAAAACGTCCAACAGGGCGAACCCCAAACCAAACCCACAAGTAACCGCCTTTATTAAGTGGCGTTTGCATCCAGCAGGCTATTCAAAACAGGCGGCTGGATGCCGCGTCTACCTTGAAGTTACTTGTAATCTCTAAACTGATAACTGTAATAAAAATTAAAGGAGGACAAGATGTCAGTTAACAAAGACGAACTTAAGACAAAGATTGAGGGGCTTTTTCCGGAAATTCAAAAATACGGTCTGACTTTTGATTTAGAACAAGATGCCGCCACTCAGTCCTGGCTGGCCAAATTCAAAAAAAATGAACATGAACTGGCTACGCACCTTGAAGAAAAAGACATTGAGGAGTGCCAGGCAGGGATTAAATGCTTCAACCTGGGTATTCAATTAGGCCAGTTCATTCGCAACTATTGTGAAGACGGCAAGGACTGCAAGTTGGGACTATAAACTTCCAAAATATCAAAAAAAAGACCAGCCTTTTGGCTGGTCTTTTAGCTTACAAAGCTACAGGGGAGTGTTGTTTTCGATTCCCCTCAATTTAAACAGACTCAATTCAGCCCGTTCTATACAATTTTGTTTATTAACTCCCCCTGGCCACTTGCCCCGCGTGCAGGGGCATTATCAGAGGCCTGAGCCTGCGCATTCTGCGCTACCTGTGCTCCTTGCTGAGCATTCTGGTTATTCACTGTCTGATTTATGAGCTGAGCGCCCATACCTTGACTTTCAAGGGCATTCATCATACCGGCCATTCCGAGTCCTGCCTGTATTTCCATGCTAAACCTCCTATACAGTCTCGGGAACCGAAAACAACTACCTGTTAATATTGTTCGGTCATTGCCGCATAAGACTTTAGGGGGATAAATAGAATTTATTCAAATTATTTCAAGTTGACTTCTGAACATACTTCATTCTGACCTCAAACAGGAAATCTTTAAGCATTTTTTCTTCTTCTGCAGACAGATTGCCTTTGGTCTTTTCTTCAATCATGGCCAGAATGTCTATTGTGTGTTTGGCCATGGGCAGATTCACTTTAACCTCTCCTCCTGCCTGCTCAGGTATTTCACCGAGATGCATCAGGGCCGATGAACTCAGGGAAAGCACAAAGGTAAAAAAATCCACCTGGGGCATTGGAGTCTCATCCCCGGCTGAAGCCTTGTCGTAGTCCTCAGCCACTTTTTTGCGCTCCATTTTTTTTGCATGGCTTTCCCGGGCTTCATTCTCAGCCTCAGGTTCACGGGAGTCCTGCTCAGTAGTCTCCTCGTCAAACTTTATTCTGCGATCTGTTACTTTAATTTCTTCTTGTTCCTGGCTCATTATTACCTCCTGACAAAAAAATAATTTATCTAATAATCGTTTAGACCTTTGGATGCGACATGGGGCTGGCTTTTCCGAGGGCCTGTCTTCAGCTTTACTTATAAAGATATAGTGCGGGCTGTGCCCACAACCCTGTTATCTGTTATTTGTTATCTGTTATCAGGGTAAGGCAGTGAATTCAGCCTTTTGTTCTTCAACAATTAACTATTAACTGATAACAATTTCTTTTTTTCTACAGGATTGAACGGTAAGTTACTAAACAGTTTCATTACCTGTTATATCCTTCATGGCCTGTTCATAAGCTGCCATGGCCTTTTCCAGATAATCTCGGGATGCACTGTAGCCTCCCTGTCTGATTATAACGCTTCTCAAGGCGTGCAGTCCGGCAAGCAGATCTGGCCAGTCAACATAGCCCATGTGCCCCATACGGACAATTTTGCCTTTAAGATGGTTCTGACCACCGGCCATGATAACATTATATTCACTGGCAACAGTGTCAAGAAGCTTTACTCCATCTAATCCAGGAGGCAATTTGACGGAAGTAAGGCCCCATGTATAGTTTTCCCTGACCAGCAATTCAAGACCAAGACTGTCAATGCCTGCTCTGACCATACACGTCATGGCCCATTGTCTTTTGTAAATTTTTTCAAGGCCGTGTCCTTGGAAATATTTCAGACATTCCTCCAAAGCCACAATCAGGTTAATAGCCGGAGTAAAAAGTGTTTGTCCGGACAGACATTTTTCTCTTTCACTCAAAAGATTAAAATAAAAATTTTGTGACTTGACTGCCTCCGCCTTTTTCAATGCAGCCTCACTAAGGGCAATGAAAGCAAGTCCTGGAGGCAGCATCATCCCCTTTTGGGAGCCTGTAATCAGACAGTCGATATTCCATTCATCCATGGGACAGGGAGAAACGCCTACTGCAGATATTCCATCTACGACCGTCAGTATACCCTTCCTGGAGCACAGTCTGGCAATATCCTGCACGGGATGCAGCACCCCGGTGGAAGTTTCTGAAGCTTGAATCAGCACGCCGCTGATATCACTCCACCTGGAAAGTGCGTTTTCCACTTCCTTCGGCTTAACTGCACTGCCCCATTCCAGTGGCAGGGCAACAACCTCAAGTTTATGCGCCTGAGCAATATCAGACCAGCGTTGACCGAACTTTCCTGCTTCCACTACCAGCACAGTTTCTCCTGGAGAAAACAAACCGGTCACAGCAGCGTTCATTGCTCCGGTCCCGGATGATGTCAGGGTCATTATCGGCTGATTTGTGCCGAATAGATATTGCAATCCCTTCTGGACCCTGAACATTATATCCTTGAAACCCTGCTTGCGGTGATGTATCATATCCTTTGCCAGGGTTAGACGCACCTCTTCCGGCAAGGGAGTCGGACCCGGCGTTAAAAGTCTTAGTTTATCCACTGACCATGTCTCCTTATTCATGGGCTTCAGCCCAGTTTTTACCAATGCCCCAGTCTACTTCCAAAGGTACATCAAATTTTTCAACACTACTCATGACATAAGCCAGTCTTGCTCCAGCCTCTTCAGCATATTGCTGGTCAACTTCCATGAGCAGTTCATCATGTATCTGCAAAATCAGAACAGCTCCCATTCTTCTTAGCTCAGGATCTCTGTCCACAGCAAGCATGGCCTTTTTAATAACGTCTGCGGCAGATCCCTGTACCACAGTGTTGATGGCCATTCTTCCGGCCTGCTGAGCAAGGTTGGAGTTCCTGGAATTTATATCCGGCAAAAGTCTTCTTCTGCCAGCGATAGTGGTAACATATCCCTTGCTGGAAGCCGTCTTTTCTATATCATCATAAAATTTTCGAACCTTCTCAAGCTTGCTGAAGTAGATCTTGATAAATTTCTTGGCTTCATCCAGTGAAATCAAAAGTTCCCGACTCATTTTTTGAGGCCCCATACCGTAAAGCAGTCCAAAATTTATGGTCTTGGCCTTACGACGTTCATCTGAATTTACATCGGCAATATCCTTTTCAAACAAAAGACCTGCAGTACGGGTATGAATATCCTCTTTTCGGGCAAAGGACTGCAGCAGATTGGGATCTTGAGACATGTGGGCCAGGATACGCAACTCTATCTGGGAGTAGTCAGCTGAAACAAGCATTTGTCCAGCCCTGGCTACAAAACATGATCTTGTTTTAGGACCAAACTCACCTCGAATGGGGATATTCTGCAGGTTGGGATTACTGCTGGAAAGCCTGCCGGTAGCTGTGGCTAACTGATTAAAAGTTGTATGCAGACGCCCGTCTTTGCCCACCTTGCCGGGCAGGGGTTCAAGATATGTGGAGCGAAGTTTCTCAAAAGTTCTGTACTGCAAAATAAGCTCGATAATGGGATGGTCTCCCTTCATGGCCTCCAGCACTACATTGGATGTGGAATATGCCCCGCCTGGTGTTTTGCGTCTTGGTTTAAGAGCAAGATCTTCAAAAAGCACAGTGGCAGTCTGCTGGGTTGACCTTATATTGAACATTTTTCCAGCCTGGGCAAAAATATCCCTTGTCAGTTTATCAAGTTTCTCCTTCACCATTTCAAGGAATTCCGAGAACTCTTTAAGATCGATACCAATCCCTGCCCTTTCCATCTTCAAGAGCACAGGAATTAATGGCATTTCCAGTTTTTCCAGCAAAGGCAGAAGATCTGCATCTGCAATTCTTTTTTGCAGCAGCAGCCCGAGCTGCAGTGCCGCCTGTGCCTTGTTATCCTTATGTACGCTTATTTCCTGTGAATATGCTCTGTAAATATGTTTGTAATCATATTCTCTAGCCTCAGTGTTCAAAAGATAGGCTGCGAGAGAGATATCAAAGAACTCTGAAACAGGGGATTCAAGCCACTCTGAATCAATTCTTGCCAGCTCTTTCAAGGAAAAAACATATTTCTTGATTCCTGAAAAATCAGACTGGTCCCTGGAGTTAAGTTCCCATTCCTCGGAATCAACGCCCACCAGCAGCAATTTACCTTCTGGAACAATCCCCGCACACTGCACTGAATTAAGGTCTGGCAGTCCACTTTTTCTGGTAACAAAAGGCTGTCCCTCAGCGAGCATGGAACTCTTTTTTTCCACTTTTCTGCCTGCAAGACTGCCAGCTTCCCTTAAAAGGGTTCTGAATTCAAACTTTTCCAGAAAAGCAGTTAAAGACGCATTGTCTAACGGTTGAACCCTTATTTCATGAGCTTTTATCTCAGGCTGTGAGTCTTTTTTGAGCCTTGTAAGTTCCCGGTATATAAATATTTTTTCCAGATGATCTTTGAGCTTTTTCTGGAAGTTGGCTGGAATATTTTCAAAATCGTCTCTGATGGTTTCCAGACTTGGGAAGTCCGCAAGCAGGGCTGATGCCGACTTGGGACCAATGCCCGGAACTCCGGGAATATTATCTGACTTGTCTCCCACCAGAGCCTGATAGTCCGGCCATTGATCAGGGGTTAGACCGGTCTGTTTTTTAAAATCAGACACAGTCATAATGACCTCCTTCTTACCTCCCGGGTCCCACATAACCACCTGGTCATCCAGCAGTTGCCTGAGATCCTTGTCTGAAGCCACTATGACCACAGGATGGTCCTTTTTCAAGGTTTCCGTCTGTCCTGCAATAAGGTCATCTGCTTCAACTCCATTGGAAACATATGTCTTAAATCCCAGGTATCCGACAGCATCCAGAAGGGGTTCAATCTGAACACTAAGATCTTCAGGCATTTTGGGACGCTGTGCCTTGTAGTCCTGAAATATTTCATTTCTGAAGGTGGGACCTTTGCCGTCCATAAAAAGGGCCGCATAACCTGGTTTCTCCTCACGCATCAACCGCAGCAGTATGCGCAGCACAATATATATGGCATTGGTGGGAAAACCATCTGATCTCTTAAGGTCAGGAAAGGCATAAAAAGCTCTGTACAGAAAAGAACTGCCATCAATCAGATATACCGGGGCACCTTTTAAAGACAACTTTTCTCTAAGCACTTTCCTGATCTCCCAGGGCAGATACCCCATTAGCTGAGTTTTGCTTGCCCTTTGCTTTTCTTTTATGGTTATAATCAGCAAGACGACTGAGAATAAACTGATGGGCATGAGTCTTGTCAATTTTTTCAATGGGTATCTCTGCCCGGGCCATCTGTTTATGACCGCCGGCCGGCCCTAAATCACTGAACATCTGGGACGCCATTTTACCCATATCCTTTCTAAGCCCGTCCCCCCTGAAAATTACCACAAGAGAATCATCGTGAAGCCCACTGACCATATCCCAGGAAATATTGTGAATGCGCAGAAAAAAATCAGCCAGGATTACCAGAATGTCTGGAGATTCTACTTTACCCATGAATACACTGGAGCCCTGCCCCAGGAGCTTGATCTTGCGAAAGGCCAGAGAAAAGTATTTCAGCCATTCCTTATGGAATTCAGAACGGACAATTTTCTGCAAGAGTAAGGGATTATAAAATTTGGTCAGATACCTGAAAGCCCGGATATCAACATCGTGAAACTTTCTTTCAAAGCTCTGGGTATCAGTTTTGATGCCATAAAGAAGCGCTGTGGCCAGCAGTTTCCCAGGCCTGATATTGAGATTATAGAGGTACTCTGTCAGCAGGGAACTGTTGGAGCCATAGTCAGGGTTGATTTCCTTGTAATCAGCCTCCACCGGCTTATCCTTATTAAGAGGATGGTGGTCCAGAACAATGGAAAATTTAAGTTTCTCAAAGTCAGGATGATGATGCGGCTGGGAATCCACCAGAGCAAACTTGTCATACTGAGCGATCAGAGGAGGTGTCAGCTTCAGGGTAGGTATGCGCAACAACTTAATCATGGCCAGATTATCAGGCCTTGAAATATCGTTGACATGAGCAATAGCCACTGACTGCACTTTGCGGTACAGTATCCTCTTCAAAGCCATGGCTGAAGCCAGTGCATCCGGGTCGGCATTAATCAGGATAAGCAGTCTCTCATCTTTTTTCTTGAAGAGATCCGTCATATCTTTAAGCTTGGTGTCAAGATTTCTAAAGTAACCCATAAATCCTCATGTTCTCAGGTTAATTAAGCATGGTCTATCAACATATGAGCGCCGATCAGTGACTTATCGCTTAAACTTCTAACACTACAGCGACACTTTTTTTAATCTGGAAGGTGACTGGCTCTTTTGCCGCCTGATAGCCTGCCTGTTTTACGGTTTGAGGTCGGCAAAAGTGCCTGTTTCCGGTGGCCGAGGCGATAATTTGCGCAAAGTGTCGCTGTAGTGGTAGAAAAACTACTTTATTTTTAAAGGCTGACCAGCGACTACAAGAAATAATTCCTGACTAATGGCTGCCAGACGCTGATTTATCATGCCCAGTTTCCTGGCAAAGTTGCGCACCATGGAAGAAGCAGGCAAAGGCCCAAGACTGATTTCTGCGGATACAAAGATTATTCTTTTCTTTTCAAGGTCTTTCAAAACATTAAAAAAATATGCATAATGTTTGTCCTGATGCTCTGAAAAAATAGAGAAAACCCAGAAATCAATACTGTCTATCAGTATGGGGCCTGAAAAGTCTGACAGGGACTCTAAGACCCCACCCAGGTCCATGTCGGATTCAATAACTGGAACGGCTGGATCACGGTTAATTTTGTGATGCCTGATCTGATCATTGAAATCCAGATCATCCGCCTTTCCAGTGACAATAATGGTTCCAGTACTTTTGCCCCCTCGCATAAGCTCAAGAGCAAAATCACTTTTACCTGATTTATTTCCTCCAAGTACAAGACTAAACAAACTCCAAACCCCAAGAGTCTGCCATTTCTAATAAAATGCGCTTAGAGTCAAGGAAATCTTCCAAATGAAAAACCTCGATCAAAACACTGGAACCTGAAGGTATTTCACTCAATATCCGGTGCAGCATGAGCTTACCCGAGTCTGTTATCAATCTTAACGGCGCATGTCCTGAATCATCTTCACGACCATAAACATGAATCAGGGAGGTCCTGTCCATAATGTCTTCCTTTTCCAGAAGATTGTACTGATCATATGCCATTACATGACCAATATCTAAACAGATGCCGAGATTAAAATCCTGAATTACGCCCCACACCTCGGTTAAATCGCTGGTCCTGACGTTCTCCAGCAACAGAGTTTCAGGGGCATATCCGCAGTCCATCCATAACCCTGCAAATTTTTCCATAAGTTCGGCACTATCAGGAGGGTGAAGGACATATTTGCTTGGCGCAAGATAACTTGTTTTCCGGTTTAAAGCATGCACAACGTCCAGAACATGTTGAGCGCCCTTATTCCATTCAAGGTCAAGGGGCAAATGCACATGATAAGACAACCCGTTGTCGGCAAGTTCATCCGGCAGATCTTTACTGGTGTATTCAAGACACTCTCCTGAATGGAATAAAGTCAGACCAACCTCGCTCACATGGTCCTTTAGAGCCAGTACATTTTCTGGAATCCGGCCCGGCAAAACGAAAGATGGCCCTGCCAGGACAAAAGATTTAGTAGGCATATTTATACATCCTTTTAAGTAAATTCAATCGTATATGCAATAAATTCAGAGCATTATGGTTTTACCATAAAGATTGCTTCGGTTGCTTAGGCTCCCTCGTGGGTGACAGGTTTTGCGCAACTACATTCCTGACAACTCAGGTGTCATTGCGAGCGAGTCTTCGAGCGCGGCAATCTCTAACGTGTTAAGGCTGATTTTTTAGTTACTCACACTTTCGGTCCCGGTCCACCCGGGTGAGGAGCTTACAAGTAACTATAATCGTTTTGATAATAAAATCAAATGGTTATAATTTTCATATTTTTACGATTTTTGCTCATGATTGATGCACATTTGCCAGAATAGTTCCGTCAAAGATGGGAGCTTTGCGCCTGGCACAGGGACTGTCCCTCGCTGTGTAAATTTTATCATTAAATCAAGTTTCTGCAAGGAACCAATGCAGCATCAGTCTTGTTTGTAGCACCTCGCGGGGACTGTCCCAATTTCCAGAAAAGTGACAGAGTCTTAAAGTTACTCACAGGTTCGGTCCCGGGCCGCCCTGGTGAGGAGCTTTTACAAGAAAAACTCAAGACAATTAAAACATATCATGAGGTAAACATCCGCTTACCATGATTGCTGCAATGTTCAATAGTTTTTTTCACCATTAGTTGAATATTTTTTTTAACTGAATAATCAGTGCCTTATATTAATAATTATCTCAAGAACACAGAATTCTTTTCAGCTAAGCATACTGACACAAAAAAAGACAGTTGCAATTCGAATGAAGGAGGAGTAAATCTATGGTATCCGCTTAAGGGGAGAAGAGCAAACAGCTTTTTGATTCCTGACAACTCAATTGAATTACGAGGCGGGCATACACTGGATCAGAGGAATATTTCTTGCATTAATTTCCATTACTATGAAAAAGTTTAAATGTTTCTGTCAACATCATCTTAACCCACTGCACATCTATTGCAGATTAAGGGGAGCAGGCCTTAAGCCCATCATGGCCCAGAAGATGTGTACATTTTACGAACGCTTCTTCTACAATCTTATCCTGAAATAACCCCCCACTTTTAAATCACATCCGGGGCCTGACAGGGAATCACCTTCACCACGCAGGCTTTTTCTCTCTGATTGTTTTTCTTATTTTACCTCTCGTTACCCGCACCCTGTCCAAGGGCAGCATGCTTAAAAACCTTGACCTTTTTAAATTTACCTTTTTGCCGTATATCTTCCTTGAGTTTGACAGGCTTAAGTAAAGTTTTTGCCTGGCCCTGGTCAGAGCAACATACAAAAGCCTTTTTTCCTGCTCAGGATCCATTTTTCTTTCATCTTCACCGATTTGCCCCAGTAAAAAGTCTGCTCCGGCAAAGGGCATAATACCATCTTCGAGACAAGGAAGAAATACAGCTTCAAACTCAAGTCCCTTGGCAGCATGCATGGTCATGACCATGACTTTCTGGGCCTGAGCCTCAATCCTGCCAAGCTCAGACTCGAGAGTTATGTCGTTAATTACTCCTGTCCATCCACCAAGCCTTTGATACTCGCTTTCAAGGGTCTTAAATGCCTTCCCTTTCCAGAAAATTCTGTCAAAAGGAGGAACATCTTCAAGATATGCTGCAAGCACGTTGGGGCCACCTGCCAAAACTTTTTCCGGACAGTCAAAAACTTTTTTTTCCCCAGCAACTCCAAGAACTCTTGATACAGCCTTAAGGATCAACTCTATCCTGGGATCCTTGAAATAAGGCATGCTTTCAGGCACGCTTACCGGTATTCCTCTGCGCTGCAATTCCTTTTCAATGGGCGGAATAAGCCCCTTAAACCTTACCAGCACTGCAATATCTGAAGGAGAATAGAAGACTTCATCACGGGTATTATCACTTTCCCAATGAGCTGTTCCCCCCAGTAATGCCTTGATCTTTTCCCCCACCCAGAATCCTTCCTGAGAGGCTTTGGCAGCCTGAAAGAAAAATATTTTGCCTGGAATATTTTGTTGAGCCTTGAGAGGCAAATCATCAGGAAAAAGTGATTGCGCAAAATCAAGAATAACCTGGGATGAACGATAATTTTCAGCAAGCTGAAAAAGTTTCAGATCCGGCCATAATTTTGACATGCTGCTGGTAATATTTTCTAAGGCCCCGCGAAATCCATAAATAGACTGCCGGGGATCACCAATGCCGAAAAAACCAGTCCCTGCCTCAGGCAGAAGACTGGCAACAAGAGATAATTGCAGCCTGGAAAGATCCTGTACTTCATCTACAAGAATATGAGTGAATGGTCTGACAAAGGAACCACTGTGAATTTCCTCCAGCCAGAATTCAAGAAGATCATTATAATCCACCAGGTTCCAGTCATGCTTTTGGCGGGCATATCGAAGCCCGTTTTCAGAAATTGGCTCCTGATTTTCCCTGGACAGGTTGAAATTCTTCCATTCATCCTTGAGGGCCGCTCCCTTAAGATCCTCATTCGCCATGCTGAACACTCTTAATGCCTCTTCCTCACCAAGTATGAGCGGTTCTTCACCGTGAATACTCTGCCAGTATTCAAAGGCCATGGCATGAATAGTTTCTGCTCTGGGCAGAGCCTGATCATTGCCATGTATTCGGGCAAGTCGTTCCTGGATCTCACCTGCAGCCCTGCGTGTAAAAGTGACTATCAGTATATGTCTTGGATTGACTTCCTGATTCAGTAATTCGCTGACTTTGCCCATAAGGGTCTGAGTTTTGCCTGTTCCAGGACCGGCCATGACCAGCACCGGACCCTGGTCATATTTGACCGCCTCCTGTTGACTGCTGTTCAGCTTTATAGAGTCCGGCATAGCCTGCTGTTCCGGCCGGCCTGACATTTCCCCGGGAGTCACCCGCTTATAATTCTCCGAATTCATTTCAACAGGAACGTACATCAGGCCTTTGCCTTTTTTGAATTCCAGACGTTCTTTGGGAGAAAAAACGCTGATCCTTCCAAACTGACCATCAAAGCCAGGATCCTTGAACACTTCCCCTGCCCTCATGCGCTGAATGGCCGCTGCGAGAACCGGAGAGTGCTTTTTTAGATCTTCCACCGGAACGTTCTGCAGAACATTGATTTCTGAACCAAAACTGCCAATGACTTCTGTATAGTAATTATGCACCTTCTTGGATTTGGGTCCGACGCTCAGAAACTCGGAAATAATCTCTTTCAGGGGAATGACTGAAAAAAAATCCGGCTGAAATTCAGGTTTTTGGGATGTATCCCGGTCAGCCAGACTGAGAACCCTGTTCAACACCCCCACTGTAATATTTTTACCGCACACAGGACATTTACCCTTATTGGCGATAGTCTGTGCAGGATCAAAAACAACATTGCATTTTCGGTGTCCATCAAGATGATACTTTCCTTCTTCAGGATAAAACTCCAGAGTACCGAGAAACCGATGCCCAAGCCCTTCTCTTCGAAGAGCCCGGTAAATGCCCTCATAACTCATGTCGCCCTGAAACATATTCACTTCTCTCCCCAGATTCTCAGCTGAATGAGCATCCGAATTGGATACTAAGGAATAACGATCCAGCTTGCTCCACATCCAGTTCATTTCAGGATCAGAAGAAAGCCCTGTCTCAAGAGCAAAGATATGTGAGGACAGATCTCCAAAACATTCTTCCAAAGTATCAAATCCGGATTTTGATCCGAACAGGGAAAACCAGGGTGTCCAGATATGGGCGGGTATTACGTAAGCCAGGGAGTCTGTTTCCAGAACCATTTCCAGCAGGTTTCGGGAGTCGAGGCCAAGAATTGGTCTGCCGTCAGACTTGAGATTGCCGATTCGATCTAACTTTTCATTGAACTTTTTCGCCTGACTCAGGCCAGGCATAAAGACTAAATTATGAATCTTTCTGACCTTGCCCCCTTTTTTGTAGATGGAGCTGATCTCAGCGGAAAGAAGAAAACGGGTGCGCGGTTTAATCTCAGAACCAAATCCAGGGACAATAGAACTAAGGTCTTTGTCATCTTTCAAGTGCAGCAAACCATCTTCACCCTGGCTCAAGTGCTGTTCAAGCAACTCCATCCAGCCTGGATGAGTAAAATCCCCGGTCCCAACAATGCTGATGCCTTTTAACTGCGCCCAGGCAGCAAGATTAAGAGGATCAAGACTTTTACTTGTGGCACGGGAAAATCTGGAGTGAATATGCAGGTCTGCAAGAAATATATCCATAAAAATAAGCCCTCACTGGCACAGGTTTATATTACCATCCGTAAGGGATCAGCTCCTTAGTTACTTACTCTTGAAACCCTGTATAAAAAACAAGAAATTGTTGTCAGTTAATAGTTAATTGTTGAAGAACAAAAGCCTGAATTTACCGCCTTACCCTGATAACAAATAACAATTAACAATTAACAGATAACAGATAACAATTAACAGATAACCGGGTTGCGAGCATGGCCCGCGTTGGTTATATTTTCTGTGAATGTACAGTCATAAAATTAAGGAGCAGATAAAGCAGGCTGAAAAGGATGTTGTTTGATAGCGCAGGTATAAATCAGGCCGCGCATTCGGACTGGTCTCCCTGCAACTTTTTCAAGGCATGTTCAACTGCAGGCAATACGGCTTCAAGATTTTCCTTTACCCCTTTGGGGCTGCCTGGAAGGTTGATAATAAGTGAAAGCCCCAGAGTGCCTGCTGCAGCCCTGGAAATAACTGCATGGCAGGTCTTATTTAAAGAGGCATTAAGCATAGCCTGTTCAAAGCCTTTGAGCCTTTTGTCCAGTACGGCATTAGTTGCCTCGGGTGTAACGTCCCGTGGACCTAAGCCTGTTCCACCTGTAGTAATCACCAGGTCAAAACCAGCTTCAAGACAAAGGTGCATCAGAAGGGATCGGAGGGTATTATAGTCATCAGGAATTATGTAACCCACACTAAGGCTAAGGCCTAAAGAAGACCTGACCATATCAGCTATCAAAGGTCCGCTTTGGTCTATTCTATCGCCTTTTGCGCCTTTATCACTCAGGGTAATCCAGGCCAGAGAAAAGCCTTTGCGGTATTTTTCCAGACTGCATTGCCCACTGATGTTACAATCTTTATCAGCCTTAAGCTTTAGAAAAATTGCCCCACGACCATCATGATCCGGCATCCAGAACTTATCCATAAGCTGGAAACATATTTCTCCGGACTTAAGAAAATCCCCGGCCCTGAGCTTTCCAAGCTCCTCCAGGCTTGCCTCATAGCCTGAGACACAGTCTCTAAGGCACGCAGGGCCTAGCAAACAGCTTTGACCTTTAACAAATTTGTCACTACCTGTTATTAGAATCAAAATTATCAACCCTTTAGTAACTTACTCTTGAAACCCTGTCATAAAAAACAAGAAAATTTGAACCGCAAAGGCGCAAAGGACTCAAAGTTAAAGACAATAAAGAAAATATTTTCTTTGAAAACCGGTCATCGATTTTCAAAAAGGCTGCCTTTTCATTTGCCGTTCCCCGGCAAATGAAAAAACTTCTTTCTTCCTTTGCGCCCTTTGCGTCTTAAGTGAGTCTTCGAACGGGCGGTTAAAATATCTTTTTTTGGGTTGCGGGTACAGCCCGCCTTAGTTTCTTCAAACTCTTCTACCCACCAAGGTAGGCCTTACGAACCTCAGGGTTTTTCAGAAGCTTGTCAGAGGAATCTTCAAGAACAATTTTCCCGATTTCCATTACATACCCGCGGTGAGCCAGCTTCAGGGCCGCCCTGGCATTTTGTTCCACCAAAAGGACAGTCAGTCCTCCCTTGTTGATTTCTTTTATGGTCTCAAAAATTGATTTTACAAGTATGGGAGCCAGGCCGAGGCTGGGCTCGTCCAGAAGAAGCAGTTTGGGATCTGCCATCAGCCCTCTTGCAATGGCCAGCATCTGCTGTTCACCCCCGGACAATGTTCCGGCCAGTTGTTCTCTGCGCTCTTTAAGACGTGGGAAGAGTTCAAAAATCCATTCCAGATTTTTGTTTATCTTATCCTTGTCAGAAACAGTAAATGAACCAAGATTGAGATTTTCCTGTACCGTAAGAGTAGAAAAAACCCTTCTGCCTTCCGGAACCTGTGCAATCCCATGCTTTACTACTTCGTGCCCCTGAAGTTTACTAATTTCAACATCCTTATAGAGTATATTGCCTTTTCTCGGGCTGACCAGACCGCTTATGGTCATCAAGGTTGTGGATTTTCCTGCTCCATTAGCCCCGAGTATGGTGACAATCTCGCCCTCATCCACCTTAATATTGATGCCGTGCAAGGCTTCTACATTGCCATAGTTAACATACAGATCATTGACCTTTAAGAGCATTGCTATTCCTCTTCTTCCTCGTCTTCATCGTCAATTCCAAGATAAGCTTCTATAACCCGCTGATCCTGTGTAACCTCCTCAGGAGTACCCTGGGCGATCTTAGCCCCATGCTCCAGAACAACTATATCCTCACAAATGCGCATAACCAGATTCATATCATGCTCTATGAGCAGGACCGTCAGGCCCCGTTCCTGCATTTTTTCAATAAGCCCCACCAGAACGTTGGTTTCATAATCATTCATGCCTCCAGCAGGTTCGTCAAGAACAATAAGCTTCGGATTGCTGGCAAGAGCTCTGGCAATTTCCAAAAGACGCTGGTTGCCATATGAAAGGTTCATGGCCTTCGAATCCATATGCTCTTTAAGTCCCACAAACTCCAGCTCCTTCAAGGCCCTGCCCAGTGCCATTTTTTCTTCTCGGCGCTGTGACGGCAAACGTAGCATGGAAGAAAAAATCCCGGAGCGCATGCGACAGTGGCAACCAGCCAGCACATTTTCCAGAGCAGATAAATTCTTAAACAATCGTATGGTCTGAAAAGTTCTGGCTATGCCAAGGGATACAATTTTATTGGTCTTGAGGCCAATAAGGTTCTGACCATTAAACATGACCTGCCCTTCATCAGGAATATAATTTCCGGTGATGAGGTTAAAAACCGTAGTCTTGCCTGCTCCGTTAGGTCCGATAAGCCCCATTATTGTTCCCTGGTCCAGGTCAAAGCTGACATCGTTTACCGCCATCAGCCCGCCGAATCTTTTGGTCAGGTTCTTGATGCTCAGAAGCGTCATAATGTCTTATCTCCTGGTTTTATTTTATGAACAGGGTACTTTCTTTGCAGAGGCGGCAGGAAGCCCTGGGGCCTGAAAACCATCATTGCCACCATGGCAGCGCCAAAAATAAGCATTCTGGCTCCGGCAAACTGTCTGAAGATTTCCGGCAGCCCGACTATAAGAAAAGCGCCAAGAATAACCCCCCGAATACTGCCTGAACCGCCAAGAATGACAATGACAAAAAGAATTACCGACTCCCAGAAATTAAAGGACTCAGGTGAAATCAAAGTCATCTTGGAAGCAAATATATTGCCCACCATGCCGGCCCAGAAGGCACCCAGCACAAATGCAATAAGTTTATAGTACGCGATATCAATTCCGCTTCCCTCAGCAGCAACCTCGTCATTTTTAATATAGTTCAAGGCTCTGACAAAGCGCGATTTCTCAAGTTGATGAAACAAAAAAACACTTAGAGCCAGAAATGCCCAGATATAGTAGAAAAATTCATGCGGCCGCCTGATGGTGAATCCGAAAATTTCTGGCCTGGAAATTCCAAATATACCGTTGGACCCACCGGTCAGCCCGAACACATTATTTACCAGGGCAATGCGCACCACCTCAACAATGGCAATGGTTACAATAAGCAGATAATCCCCGCGCAAATGAATAATGGGCCTGGCCACGAGATAGGCGAAAAGAGCTGCAGCAGCACCGCTCACGGGCAGCAGCAGCATAATGGGCACGCTGAATGATGTATTTATGATGGCTGCAGTATATGCACCAACAGCAAAAAAAGCTGCATGGCCCATATGAAACAGGCCGGTATAGCCTACTATAAAATTAAGACTCAGGGCCAGTATAGCGTAAAGGCCGATATTGTTTATAACGTCTATCCAGTACGCATTGAGAAAAAATGGACAGGCAAAGATGGCCGCAGAAAATGCCAGAACCATAATGTTATTTTTATGTTTGAGCATGCTGATAAGCCTTACAAATCGTTTGCTGTTTCAAAAAGACAGAAGCACAGGCTGCATTATCCAGTCCGAACCCGTAAACCCTGTGACATGGAAATAAAGAAGTGGCTCAAACCTTGTCAGCCACTCGTTCTCCCAGGATTCCAGTAGGCCGGAAAATCAATATGAGGATCAGGACTATAAAGGCTATGCCGTCTTTCCAGGCTGTGGAAATAAATGCCGCTCCCATGGCCTCAATGACTCCCAGCAGCAGCCCGCCTATCATAGCCCCCGGAATGTTTCCAATTCCTCCGAGCACCGCCGCAATAAATGCCTTAAGCCCGAATGCCCAGCCCATGGTAAAGTTGACCTGACCATAATAAAGTCCCACCATCACCCCTGCAGCACCACCAAGAGCAGGGCCAATGAGAAAAACCAGGGAAATGATCCGGTTAACGTTGATACCCATGAGCTTAGAAGCACCATGGTCAATGGCAACTGCTCTGATAGCCGTGCCGGTTTTGGTTTTCTGGACAAAAAAGTATAGAATGCCCATTAAAGCCAGCGATGCTGCAAGCACCAGAATTCTGAGCAGGGGAACATCAAGCCCTAAAATATTTAACGTAATCCTGGGCAGGATGTCATCCGGATATACTCTGAATCTTGGTCCCCAGATAAGCATGACCAGGTTGGAAAAAAATATTGACGCTCCAAGTGCTGAGACTACTGCAGACAACCGATCAGCCTGTCGAACAGGACGGTAGGCCACTCGCTCTAAGATTACCCCGATTATGCCCACAAGACACATGATCATGGCAATCAGCACCAGTACTCCCGCGAAAGGGCCAAGATAGGCTGTCACTCCATAGGCGGTGAGTATGGTCAGCCCAAGATAGGAACCTATGGTAAAAAGATCACCGTGGGCAAAGTTTATCAGCCGCATCACTCCATAAACCATGGTGTATCCCAGGGCTATGAGAGCATAGATACCACCTACAGCAAGACCATTGATGAGTTGTTCAAAGAAAAATTCCATTTCTTTTATCCAGGATTATATTTAGTAAGTTACTAAGGTCTAAGTCTGAAGTCCAAAGTCTAAAGTCCAAGGTCCAGGGTCTAAGGCCCAAGTTCCAAAGCCTAAAGGTCTTCAACCTTCAGCCTTCAGTCTTCTTCCTTCCCCCTCCAGCCTTCTTCCTTCAGCCTTCCCGCCTTCAGCCTTCAGCCTTCTTCCTTCCCGCCTTCAGCCTTC
>NZ_KN882178.1:0-34727 GCF_000934755.1 Desulfonatronovibrio magnus | reverse complement strand
GCCTTCAGCCTTCTTCCTTCCCGCCTTCAGCCTTCTTCCTTCCCGCCTTCAGCCTTCAGCCTTCAGCCTTCTTCCTTCCCGCCTTCCCCCTGCATCAGAATCAATAAAAAAGCGCGCCGGATAACCGACGCGCCTTATTTATTTAATTACTCCTGCATGATAAAGTTACCTTCTCCGTCAACTTTATACAGCCGATAGAGTTCACCTACCCTGTCACCATGCTGGTCAAAAGCAATGGTACCGGTAAGGCCTTCAATCTCTAAGTCATTATGCATGAAACCGGCAAGCTCATCCTTATCTACAGAACCGGTAGCCTTGATGGCTTCTGCGAGCACAAGAAATGCATCACCGGCAAGAACCGCCCAAATGGATCCTGGATTGGAGTCATACTTATTATTGAATGAAGTCAGAAAATTAACCGCCTGGGGAGTTTCCAAATCTTGAGGAACAGGTGGGCTTAAGAAATAAAAACCTTCAGCAGCAGAACGACCGGCAATGGCTACCAGATCAGGATTATTGGTGGCATCTCCTCCAATAAACGGTACATCCCAGTTCATCTCTGCCTTCTGCCTGAGAAGAAGGCCTGCTTCAGGAAAGTACCCGGTAAAAAGCACGACTTCCGGGCCAGCATTCCTAAGCCTGGACAGGATGGCGCTGTAATCACGCTCTCCTGGAGTTAGGGCATCAAAAAATACGATTTCCTTGTTTTCCTGCTCCAATAGTCCTCTGGTCTCATCTGCCAGACCGCGAGCATATGAAGTGCTGTCATGCAGAATGGCAACATTGTTGAATCCCATGGAAGAGATAGTTTCAGCCGCTACCCTGCCCTGTTCATCATCTCTTGGTGAAGTACGGAAAAAGTACTGCAGGCCTTTCTGGGTCAAGCGAATTGAAGTAGCTCCATTGGCCACTTGAATAATTCCAAAGTCATCATAAATATTCTGAGTAGCTTCTGTTATTGAAGAGCCATAAGTTCCAATAACAGCAATTACATCACGGGTTGCAAGACGGTTAGCCGCTGATACTGCAGTTCTTGGATCACCGCCGTCATCCTCCACAAGAATTCTGACCTGCTGTCCGTTTATTCCTCCGGCCGCATTCAAGTCTTCAGCCAGGAGCTGAACAATATCGCGCATGTCCTGACCTTCACTGGCCCAGGATCCGGTTAACGGACACATAAGGCCGATCCTGATTTCAGACCACGCATTGCCTGCTCCCAAAAGCAAAAAAATTGACAGGGAAAGAACCAACATCTTAATTCGCATCTTCATCTACTGCCTCCTTGAAACATAGACATAGTTGTAAAAGAGTAAGCCTGAGTCACTGTATTACCCTGAAAGAAAATACTTTTAACAAAATTGTAAACCATTTCATCAGGGCAACTGACTACTAATAGTTGAATTTTTTAATCAAATCAAGAATAAATCGTGGTCATTAATGCGATTACATTATTGAACATGATTGGCGATCATCTGAATTTCAGCATATGGATCAGTTCAAGGCCCTTCTCGGTGTTTTTTGTCATAAAAGCTCAATAGTTTTGATGATTACCGGTTCTTTGGGAACATCATCATGAAAACCCCATTTACCTGTCTCAACACTGGCTATCTTATCCACCACATCCATACCGTCATCAACCCGGGCAAAGACAGCATAGCCAAAATCCCTTTTTCCATGGTCAAGAAAAGCATTATCTGAAAGATTAATGAAAAACTGGCTTGTGGCACTGTCTACATCCTGGGTTCTGGCCATGGCCAGGGTTCCGCGCATATTGAGCAGACCATTTTTTGCCTCATTTTTGATGGGAGCATCAGTCTTTTTTTCAGACATATTGGTATTCATCCCTCCGCCCTGGATCATAAATCCAGGAATCACCCTGTGAAAGACTGTGTCATTATAAAATTCCTTTTCAATATAGTTGAGAAAATTTTCCACTGTCACTGGTGCCCTGTCAGCTTCAAGTTCAATAGTGATGTCTCCGAGTGTAGTCCTGATAGCAGCCTTCATAAATGTCTCCTCTTAAAAAAAATTTAACTGTTCACCACAATTATACGATCACATAAAATGTGATATGCCTGTCCTTATCTCAAAACCATGCACTTCACAAGAAGACATATCAAGCTTAAAGTGGGCCATGTCCGCAATAACTGAAGCCAGGCATTTTGGAATTTTCAGGCTGAAGGCTGATGCCGTTCACCGGCAAATAAAGAACTACTTTCGTATCTTTTCACCACATCATTGTAATTTTATGAACCCGGGTTTACATTAGTCTCAAAAAAGCTTATTTTCGAAATGCCATTGCAATTCTGCAGCAAAAAAAAAGCAAACTTTTAACTCTCAAAACTTTCAATGAAAAAAATTATTGCCATTTGTTTTATCCTGGCCTTAGCCGGGTTTACTGCCCATAAGTTATATAACGAGCTGTCTTCCACTGCCCTTCAACAGGACAGACAAAGAACTCCAGCGCAAGCCGTAAGCATAACCCCGGTAACAAGAGAAACTCTTCTGCACACGGCAGAACTGACAGGAACCCTTGTGCCTGAAAAGGAATTTATAGCCGCGCCCAAGGTCTCAGGCAGGCTGGAAAATCTTTATGTCAATATTGGTGATGTGGTTAGCAGAGGTGATCTTATTGCTCAATTAGACAGTGAGGAGTTCATGCTTCAGGTGCAGGGCGCCCAGGCAGACCTTGAGGTTTCCCAGGCCGCACTTGGTGAAAGCACCAGTGAGTTGCAAGTCGCAGAAAGAGAGCTCAACAGGGCGCGTCGACTTGTGGAGTCAGGCAGTCTTTCTCAGTCTGAATTTGATCAAATCCAGGCCAGTTACGATGTGCGAAATGCCAGGCATAAAGTGGCTCAGGCTCAGGTAAGGCAGAAACAGGCAGCCTTAGAAGCCGCAAAAGTCAGGCTTGCCTACACCAGTATTCGAGCTGCATGGAGTGGAGAATCCGACACCCGCATGGTAGGCAGAAGATTCGCCAGTGAAGGTGCCATGCTGCAGGCCAATGAGCCTATTGTATCAATAGTTTGCACCCGAAGCCTTCTCGCCGTGGTCAATGTAATCGAGCGAGACTTTCCCTATATTCAGGTTGGCCAGCAGGCAGTTGTCAATGCTCACGCCTATCCAGATAAAGATTATGTCGGCAGAGTTATACGATTTTCACCTGTTCTGGAGGAGTCTTCGAGACAGGGAAGGGTTGAAGTTCTTGTTCCCAATCCGGACAATATACTGGCACCGGGTATGTTTTCCAGAGTGCGCATTGAATTCCACAGACGTGAAGATGTGTTGACGGTTCCTCAGGAAGCCCTTGCAAGGCGCGATAATATACAGGGCGTATTTCTGGCGGACACTGATAATATGCGGGCCCGGTTTACCCCGGTTACAACCGGTCTTACCGACCGTAACCTTGTAGAGATTCGTGAGCCCGAACTTGAGGGCTATGTTGTGACTCTGGGACATCACCTTCTTGAAGATAATATGAATATTATCATTCCCGGCCTGGCCTCAGTAGACAATGCCGGCAATTCATCACAAAAAAATTAGCATGGAGTTATTGTCAATCCTTGCTCTGCTTGCTAAACTCTTATGAAAAATCTGATCAAATTCTCTGTTGGACGTCCGGTCTTTGTGACTATGGCCACGCTAATCGTTCTGATTCTGGGCGCAATCTCCCTGTCCAGAGTACCCATAGATCTAATGCCGGACATCACCTACCCTACCCTGAGCGTTCGCACCAGCTACTCCAATGCCGGTCCTGAAGAAGTTGAAACCCTTATTTCCAGGCCTTTAGAGAGAGCGTTCAGCGCTGTACCAGGGGTAGAACAGATATATTCCAGATCCACTGAAGGTCTTAGCGATATTCGCATCAGTTTTGCCTGGGGAACAGATCTCGACGCAGCAGCAAATGATTTGCGAGATCGTCTGGACAGGGTGGTCTCAAGCCTGCCAGAGGAAGCTGACCGGCCTTTTTTACGCAAGTTTGATCTGGCCAGCTTTCCAATTCTTATTCTTGGGGCATCCAGCCAGTTGGATCCCATTCAGACCAAACAGCTTATTGAGGATGAAGTCAGATACAGAGTTGAAAGAATTCCCGGAGTAGCTTCTCTTGATATTCGCGGAGGATTTGACCGGGAAATCCATGTCAATCTGATTCCAGGCCGCATCCAGGCTCTTGGGCTGCCTCTCGATGAAATAATTCGCAGGATAAGAGATGCCAATGTCAACCTTCCTGCAGGAATTCTGGAAAGCGGTGCTTATGAAATATCCATTCGAACTTTGGGAGAGTTCACCAATCTGCAGGAACTTGGCAACACAATAGTTGCCGTCCGTGACAATGCACCCGTCAGGCTCAGAGATATAGCTGACATAGAGGATTCCTGGGAAAGAATAACCAGGATTGTCCGGGTCAATGGTGAACCCGGGGTCCGTCTTGCTGTCAACAAACAGTCAGGAACCAATACCGTGGAAGTTGCCCAACAGGTCCTGGCGGCCATTGACCGGGTTAATGCTGACATCCCACAACTCAGAATAACCCCTATTATAGACACTTCACAGTATATACAACGTTCCATTTCCAACGTTACCAGCGCCCTGTTCTATGGTGGTTTTTTCGCCATCATAGTTCTGCTTTTTTTTCTCAGAAGTTTCCGGGGAACCGCCATTGTAGGCCTGGCCATTCCCATCGCCATTGTGGCTACTTTTATAATAATTTATTTTGGGGGTTTCACCATAAACCTTATGACTCTTGGCGGACTTGCGCTGGGAGTTGGCATGCTTGTGGACAACTCCATTGTGGTCCTGGAAAACATCCATCGTCACAGAGAGGGGGGAATGCCCCCTCCCCAGGCTGCCTTGAAAGGTGCCTCTGAAGTTGGTGCTGCCATTACAGCAAGCACTTTGACCACTCTTGCAGTGTTTTTACCTCTGATTTTTGTACGTGGAATGGCTGGCATAATGTTTTCCCAGCTTGCCTATGTTGTTGGCTTCTCTTTGCTTTGTTCCCTTGCCGTGGCCATGACTCTGGTTCCCATGCTTTCATCAAAATACTTGACTGACTTCAGCTCCAGGAAACGTCAGGATCCTTGCCTGTCCAACAGAATATATGCTTTCTCATGCGCGTTCTTTAAAAGTTTGGAGGAATCATATAAAATAACCCTGGATTTTTGTCTAAAACACAGAATAATGACCATTTTTCTGTCAGTCCTCTTATTGTTATCCAGCCTTATGCTCATACCATTTATTGGATCGGAAATGATGCCCCAGACAGATGAGGGTGAAGTAAGGGTCAATATTGAGATGGATGTGGGCTCAAAATTAGAACAGCTTGATCAAACAGCACTAAAAGTTGAAGAAATCATCCGCCGGGAAGTTCCGGAACTGGACAGCCTCATATCTTTCCTGGGCGGTGTGGGCTGGCGTTTCACAGGTTCTCACCTGGGAGAAGTCCGGCTCAGCTTAGTGGAACAGAACCAGCGAACCAGATCCAGTCAGGAAGTTGCTGCAGATTTGCGTCGCAAACTGAACAACATTCCCGGTGCTACCATACGAACCCGCGCTGGACAGGGATTATTCATCCTGCGCATCGGTACTTCTGACGGCGATCGAGTGGAAGTGGAAATAAGAGGATATGATCTTGAAACCGCTTCAGCCCTGGCTGAAGAAGTCCAGAAAATGGTAGAGCAGGTAGATGGTGTGGGAGACGTCAGAATAAGCCGGGAAAGTGGAGTACCTGAACAGGTCATCCTGGTTGACCGCAATAAGGCTGAGAGCATGGGGGTTAGCGTATCATCCGTAGGCGAGGCCATCAAAACAGTGCTGTCTGGAACCTCTGCTGGTCAGTTCCGAGATCAGGGCGATGAATACACCATCCTGGTCAAACTCAAAGATGCTGAATTATTACCTTTGAACCAACTGCTGGACATAACCATCACCGGACACAACGCAGTCCCTGTAGTTTTGCGCAATGTGGTGGAAGTAGAATCCAGGAAAGGGCCCATAAACATAGAGCGTAAAGATCAGGAAAGGATCATAACAGTTTCCACGGATTTGACCCATCGTGATTTAAGCTCTGTTATTGCTGACATCAGGGAACAGATTGCCATACTCCCCATACCGCGAGGTTTCAATATCACTTTTGGCGGTGACTATGAAGAGCAGCAGAAAGCCTTCAACGAACTGGCCGTGGGGCTTTTCCTGGCTCTTATCCTTGTCTACATGGTCATGGCCTGTCTGTACGAATCATTGCGCGACCCCTTCATTGTCATGTTTTCCGTACCTCTCGCCATTATCGGTGTGGTCCTCATGCTTTTTCTTACCAATACAACCTTTAATATCCAGTCCTACATCGGTTGTATAATGCTTGGAGGAATTCTGGTTAATAACGCCATTTTGCTGGTGGCTCAAACCAATATGGTCCGCCAGGAAGAAGGATATGAAATGTTTGCCGCCATCAAAGAAGTGGGCAGAAGAAGGCTCCGCCCCATCCTCATGACCGCCCTGACCACCATCTTCGGACTGATGCCCCTGGCCCTGGGAGTCGGCGAAGGCGGAGAGGCCCAGGCTCCCATGGCTCGGGCCATTATTGGCGGTCTGGCCAGCTCCACCCTCATAACTCTGGTCTTTGTTCCTGTTATGTATTCCTTTATTGCCAAAAAGGATGTTCATTAAAACATTGTGCATTCCTCCAACCTCTAACCCCCAGCTCCCGACCTCTGCCCTCCGACCTCTGACCTCCGACCTCTGACCCCTGACTTCTGACTGCAGACTTCTGACTGCTGACCTCTGACCTCTGCCCCCCGACCTCCGACCAGTCCGTACATATTTTCACCACAGCCATAGTGAAAAAAAAATCAAAAAATCATCAAAACAACCTTTACGGTTGTTTTCAACAGTTCCGATTTATGCTAATCAGGCAATAAAAAACTCTGAATCGGAGGCAAAATGCAGACTATAGACTTTGGCAAACGCCTCAAACTGCTGCGTTTAATTAAAGGTATGACTCAGGTTGAACTTGCTGATAAGGCAGGTGTTTCCCTTCAGTATCTCGGGAGAATTGAAAGAGGCATTTCATTCCCCTCATTTAAAATCATTACCTCAATCTGCAGTGCCCTTGAGATTGAGCCAGCAGCACTGTTTCTTTTCTCATCTTGTAATGACCAGGGCTTATCCGAAGATGATGTCGGTCCACTGAGCATCATAACACCTCTTGACTGGTCCAAATACATCACAGGCAAGGGTCTATGGATGACAGATATCTTGAGTAATCAACACTTCTGGTCTTTGGGGCTTTTCAAGATTATGGGTTATGAGCCATCATCAATTACTCCAAATCTCCAGGCTTTGAAATCAAGGTTATCTAGCGATCATAAGGAACCATTCACCAAACAGCTCAACAATGCCTTGAAAGGCAAATCCAGTCCAGGGCTGGAGTTTTATTTCTCAACAAAAAAAGGTTTGAGGCGCCTTGGCATCCAGCATATTGATTTTTTAACCAGCGAAACCGGAAAAGTATCTCAAGTTTTTGGAATCATCTTAGACATAACTGAAAGCAAAGCATTGGAGAAGTCCTTGATCGCAAATCAGCAACATTTAGAAAATTATGTTTTGGAAAAAACATGTGAGCTCTCAACTGCAGTTACCCAAATTGAAGCCGAATACTCCCGAGCTGAACAAGCCCAAAAGGATCTGGCCCAGAGCCTGGAGTACAGCAAGACCATTCTGGAAATGGTCAATGACGGAATAATTGTTCATGAAGGTCACACCTTGAAAATTATTGAGGCCAATCAGCGGGTCTGTGATATGTACGGGTATACCAGAGATGAAGTGCTTAAGCTCGATATCTCCCATCTCAGCTCTGGCGAGGATCCATACACTAAAGAAATACTCTTAGACCTCCTGGATTACGTCAGACAGAACAAGACTGCCACCATTGAGTGGCAGGCCAGAAAAAAAGACGGAAAAAAATTCTGGGTGGAGGTCAACTTAAGAAAGGGATATATTGGAGCTGAAGAAAGATTTTTTGCCAGCATCAGAGATATCAATAAACGCAAAACAGCCCAAAACAAACAAAAAGAATTGGAAGAAAAAGCAGCCATAACCAAACAGCAAAGACAGCTTGAAACCATTACCGGCAGCATCGCCCATGAATTCAGTAATCTTTTGCAGATAATTCAGCACAGCCTTGAGGGCTTTTCGCACATTAAAGACCTTCCTGATCAGGCTGACAAAAAAATCAACTCTGCCCGAAAGGCTATAAGCAGGGCAGCAAACCTTACCAGGAAAATGCTGAGTTATTCAGGAAGAGGCAAGTTCAGACCAGAGCTTGTAAATTTGAACCACATCATTGAAGATCACAAAGACAAGCTTGCCTTGCTCTGTAATTCATTTTGCAGGCTGAAATTTGACATGCAGAACTCCCTTCCCCTGATCATGGCCGATCACGACTTGATTGTTCAGGCTGTCAAAGCCATGGTGGGCAACTCCTGCGAAGCCATCAATACCCCCCAAAGCACAATTCATATCAGGACCGGTCACAAGTATTTCAGCCAACTGGACCTGGCTAAGATGAATTCCACAGACCATGTCAGTGAAGGACATTACACCTACTTAGAAATAGAAGATTCAGGTGAAGGCATGGAAGAAAGTACCCTGATAAGGATTTTTGATCCTTTCTTTTCCACAAGAACGATTGGCAGAGGCCTTGGTATGTCTGCTGTTATGACTGCCATTCACAGGCACAATGGAGCAATAGATGTCAAGAGTATACCTGGAAAAGGAACTATGATCAGAGTACTTTTTCCAGCATGGATGGAGCACTCTGAAAATCAAAAAATAAAAGAACAAAAACAAAACCCGCAGATCGACCTTAACAGACTGGGCGCAATTCTGATTGTTGATGATGAAGAGCTTATTCGAGATGTTTGCGGAGAACTTCTTCAGGATGCCGGGTTTGATGTTTTATTTGCAGCTGATGGAATCGAAGCCATTGACACCTACAGGCAGAATTCTGGCAAAATATCGTGCGTCATTCTTGACCTGACCATGCCAAGAATGAATGGAATTGAAGCATATCAAAAATTGTGCGAGATCGACCCCAGGGTAAAAGTCATAATATCAAGCGGATACAACCCCGCCGACAAACTGCCTGAAACTGAAGGAAAAATTATGGGGTACTTACAAAAGCCTTATTCATTCAAAAAACTGCTTCAAGAACTGCACAAAGTTCTGGAAATGGGGCTTGACAATTAAAGCTCAATGGATTGACCCTACACTATAAACCCATAAAGCCTGTTTATTGAGACAATATTTGTGCCAATTCGAAAAAATAAAATTGTCACAAATAGTTGCAGTGTCAACCATATCAGTGACTTACCGCTGCAAGCCTGTAAAAAAAACAAGAAAATTTTTAGGTGCATTACACATCTCTAAAAAATTATAAAATAAAAACTGTTGGTTATATCATTTGTGTTAAAAAATCTGTTTATGATGGCTTGGCATAGTGATTGCTTCAAATTAAACTTTCAGAAATACTTTATGCTCCAACACTTTAGAAACCGACAAGAGCAATAACTTACAACATCCCATATTTTCAACCGTCAGTCTTTGACTCAGACCTCACTTCCAGAGTCAAACCCTTATTTCCCAGGATCTTTACTGATTGTCCAGTGTCTATGGTTGTCTTGTCAACATTCACAGCCTGCCATATTTCACCCCTGACACTCACCTGTCCCACCGGATCAAGCCTGCTTATAACTTTTGCCTCAGAACCATGCAGTCTGGCAATGACATCCTGAGTGCTGGAACTCAGTGCTTTCCGGTAGAATCTATAAAACAAAGCATCCTTGATTACCCAGGCACTCATAATTCCCAATGCTGTTGTTCCTGATATCCACCCCTTCTCCCAGGCAAACATAACTATAATTCCCAAAAATAAAAAGCCTGGTACTTGCAGTAAAGTATAAACAACCGGTGCCCGCATACTATTCCTTAATGTAACCCCAAAGCTGGCTTTATCCAAAACCCAACTGAAACATGGACCATTAGTCTGGGTGATAACTTGAATCTTCAGGCTGAAGGCTGACTACTCAAAGCTCAAGACTGAAGGTTGAAGGTTGACGACTCAAGGCTGAAGAGGGTTTCAGCAGTAAGCGCCTGAATCCAGCTTGATCACGAGTATTACTGATCCATTTTTCTTAGTCCTGCCTGTTAATCAAATCCAAAACCTCAACGCTGTCTTTTTCATATCTGATCATCAGACGATGATAAAGGGTACTTTTTATTCTGTAAATGTAGGAAAATCTTTCCAAACGCCTGATTATGCGTAAGGTCTCCTGGTCATGTGATGCAAAACCTGCTAACGCTTTGAACGCTTTGGGAACAATACTTGCAGAATCTTGCGGCTCCAGCCACTCCTTCAAAACGTGACTTGAGCCACAAAATAGAGGTTTTCCCAGGCTGGAACTTAGGAACAAGAGCAAAAAGCAGCACCCTAATGCTCTCACCCGGCTAACTGAGCAAAGCTGTACATGCCAAATTTTCACCATTTCGTTACAGTGTAAAGCAAAAAACTCATTCATTTTTCATGTTGACAGCAATAAGAAGAATAAATAATAGTTTCTCTTTGCTATTGCCCCCGTAGCTCAGTAGGATAGAGCACAGGATTCCTAATCCTGGTTTGCCCAAGTTCGAATCTTGGCGGGGGCACCACCAACAAAAGCTTACCTGGCACACTCTGCAATTGATCAAATTACTTGTAAGCTCCTCACCCGGGCGGCCCAAGACCGAGCCTGCGAGTAACTAAAAAACCAGCCTTAGCACGTTAGAGATTGCCGCGCTCGAAGACTCGCTCGCAATGACACCTGAGCTGTCAGGGATGTAGTTGCTGAAAACCTGTCACCCACGAGGGGGCCTAAGCGACCGAAGCAATCTATATGGTAAAACCATAATGCTCTGAATTTATTACCTATACGATTGTAGTTACTTAGAAAAAGCACATAGTAAGCATCAGGATTTTTTTTTACTGGTAAGCAATCTGCTTAGATAAGGGGAGTTCTGACGGGTATCCACACACTCAGTCAACCGGATAAGCAGGTATCACCGGAACGTGTCAGTGAAAATGAGACATATATTAAAAAACCCGGAATGCTGTTATACGCAATCTGGAAATCATTGGTGAGGCAACCAAAAACCTTAGCACAGAAGCTCGCTTGCGCTGTAGCGATGTACCCTGGAAAAGTATGGCTGGCATCAGAGATAAACTTATTCACGACTAATGACGAAGTTGAGCCATTTTTAAGAGCGATTTAGAGCTGAAAAATCGCTTGCAGAATGAGTTGTTATGGTTGACTATGGATAGAAGACGACCAGCTTCAAAATTTTTTCTAAAGTCCTTGTCAAGGCAGGCATTTTATGAGTTTACCCCCCCGGAAGGTGGTCTAAGAGGTCTTCAATCGCCCTTGGCGATGGCTAATGCAATCTGCGGCTTCCGGTATAATTGCTTACTCTGACCATCCAGTTAATCCTGTCTTATGCGGGCTGTGCCCACAACCCAATTTAAACAAGAATAGTTAAGTTGGGGCGATAACCTTGCTTTTCAGACTGAAGGCTGAAGAATAAGGATCTTGGGCATCATTGCTCTTTCAAGGTTAAACAAATTCTTGTTTTTTTCTACAGACAGAAACGGTAAGTTACTAAAAACTCTTGTTTTTTGTAACAGGCTTTCAACGGTTAGTCACTGAACAGTAACGGCATATCGATATTTTGAACATCCCTAAACCTGGCCTTAAGTAAGGTTTTTGTGCCTTGCAGCATGTTTTTTCTGAAGTTCTTGAGCAGTTACCACTGTTGCATAACTGCCTTCTGAAAAGCCTATATGTCTGTCCATTCCAGTGCTGATTATGGAATAACTTAGCCATTTTTTTAGGAAATCAGGCCTGCTGGAAGCAGGCCCCACTATCATCTAAGACCTAACAAGCATCTGCTCCGAAGAGGCCTCTTTATTTGCCCGTATTTTCAGTCTTAAGGGTTGCGGGAATAATCCGCGGTAAAACAAGAGGCCTTAAAGATTAATATCCGGCATTTTCTGCCAGAGGAAGCCATTCATCAATAGTCCCTACAGGCAGAAATTCGTTGTCACTAAGTGGTCCGATATAAAAAATAAACCCGTGACTTAAAGCCAGGCAGGCCTGCTTATAATCATAGCAGCGATAGTGGACAGGTATATCTTCCATTCCCAGAATCTCTGACTCTGCCCCGACAGGACCGAAAATTTCCGGATAAGAACTTTCCAGATAATCATAAACCCTATGGCCGTCTAACATATCTCCGATCCAGTAGGAAAATTCCGAGACCCTTGTATACACGCCATAAGCCCCCTGGGCTGCATCTCCAAAACCCCAGCTGACCAGCCCTGACAGTATCCACTGACCTGCATCATCCTGAATCATGAAGGGACCGCCAGAATCGCCTTCTCCAGAATCTTTAAGCTCATAAAGGTATCCGGCTGTGAACATGGTTCTGCGCATGATTTCAATTTCTTCCTCAGTAATATCATCAGGATCTATCCCTTGATGCTCTATTGCGTAATCAAACATAACCTGTATGCCTTCTTCATCATCAATCACTGGCAGTTCAACCTGCAAAAGGATGTCAGACTCTGAGAATTCATCGTCCGGATCAGTATTTCCCCAGCCGATTACAGTGCCCATACTGCCCGGTGCCAGTATATCCACAGGTGCATCCCGGCCTATTACCGGTATTGTCTGTTGATAAGACGGTCTTGATAGTTTTAAAAGTGAAATATCAGATGAAACAAAATCTTCATCATAAAATGGAAAGTCATACCACCTGTCGACCGCTATTACCTCTCCTTCGGAGGTAGTTAGATCGTGACGATCAAGTATGACAGTGATTTCCTCAGCTTCTTCAGTACAGTGGGCGGCAGTAATCACCCATTCAGGGCTTATGAGGGATCCCCCGCACGTTAAATGATACCCTTCATCATCTACAATTTCCAGATAAGCTATCCAGGGCCAGGCATCGCGGGGCGCTTTTTCACCCCCGATAATCTTCACAAGTGAATTGTTTCCAGCCTGTATCTGATTACCCCCTGTCAGAATTAACATACAGGCAAGAACCAAAAAAGCTAAACACACTGCCAGTCTGCCAAAGAATTTACCTTTCATAAGAACCTCCATTCAGGTTAAAATATTAAAACAGGATTTTGCAAAAAGTTTGTATTTATTCACCATGCTGTGAGGACAGCCTGTATCCTGATTGGTTTTCAGTTGCTGCAAACCCACAGCATGAGCCCATAAGTCAAAACCAGTAATATATTCAAGTCGCCGAGAGTCCTTCTTCATATCCTTGACCAACTTTAGACAGATAGGCGAAGAAATAATTTTCCGGTCCTGGCGAATATTTCACAAAGAACAGAATGTATCCCGTCAAGTCCATCAATCTGAACCGAGAGCCTGTCTGAAAGTGAAAAATTGGCTTGTTCGGCATTCACCCTGTCTTGACGCACGCGAACACAGTGTATTCATCCTCTCCCAGATCATACCGTCCCTCATGCACCTCGAAACCTGTTTCGCGCAGTACTTGTCTCCAAGTGTTTAGAGCGAATAACCCCATGGTCCAGTGATCCGTCTCAATCCGAAGGCGTCCGTGGTCGCGAATAAGATACAGAATGGTTGTTTCGTAATGCTCATCCGTGGGGTCAGGGTCATAAACGTTCTCGACGAAGACAACATCCAGTCCGTCTCGCGTGACCGGAGTTGTGGTGGTCCTGTTCTGCTGGAATGTTTCGGTTGTCACGTCCGGAGTAGCGACCAGAATGCCACCAGGCTTAAGGTGGGCATAAGCGGTGCAAAACGCTGCCTCGAAGTCAGTCATGCAACTCATGTATGATATCGCATCGTCCATCAGCACTGCGTCAAAAACCCGCCCCAGTCTGCACGTCCGCATATCGCCCTGGACGAACGTACACTCAGGATTGAGCTGTTTCGCCTGTTCAAGCATGGTGGAACTGAGATCGATACCGGTGACATTGAATTCCTGTTTAAGATTAAGGACGTTCTTTCCGCCCCCACATCCAATATCCAGCAAGGTGACTGCGGGACGCCTGGCGAATCGGCGTATTATGCCTGTAACGTGACGGCAGTAGTGCGCGTACTCAGCGGCGGCATCGCCCCACATCGGCCACAACCAGGCCAGGTCTGTGTATAAACGGTTAGTGTCTTTCATTTCGCATCTCATGCTGAACGCCAGCCGCATGCGCAGCTTGTCCGCGTCCGCTGAAGTGTATTATTCGATCATCTTAATCATCAACAGATGCAAGAGGGCGGCGTGCCACGAAAAACTCGTAGGCATAATAATCTGAATAACGACGATGCATTTCAGGCTCCGCTGCAAGCTGATGGAGTATGGCCGAGACTTCTCCATCGTTGGCATATTTGTCTCGCAACTCTTTGATAAGAGTCTCCATGGGCGTGTAAAAATCATCCCACCACGCTGCATCAGGCAAAGTAAAATGATCGATGAGTTTAAATCCAGTGTCTTGTATCACCGCCAAATCATCAGCCAGTGACCCCATGGTCGGATAATCAATGTCGAAACTGTCTTTGACTGAAGAAGGCGGGTTCTCCTTGCGCCAGATTGCGTCGGTAAAAGAAAGGTAGCCACCAGGACGCAACAACCCATAGCAAATACCAAGGGCGTTACGGAGACCGATACTGTAAAGCGCACCTTCCGACCAAATGAGATCGAAGCTGCCCGGCTGGTATTCCAGATTAGCCATGTCCGCAACCCGCGCCCTTATCCGGTGAGATAAATCCCGATCAGCAGCAGCGGATTGAAGAATTGCGATAAATGGGGCATGGTTATCGACAGCCTCTATCGAGCCTGGCAATAATTCTGAGAGATGGAAAGTTTGCGCTCCGACACCACATCCCAAATCGAGTACCGCTGGTGATTTTCGCAGCTCACGGCAAAACTCTAACGCCTGGGCGGCACAGGTTCGGTTTCCCGGACCCTGACGCGGCAGGTTCTCGTAAACTTCGAAAAAAACTTCCCAGAAGCGCGCATTGAGTTCAGTCATATTTCACCGGGCCTGCTCACCCTGACATGCTACTAAAAAATTACTGGCTTCAAGCCACCCACCAGCCATTTTTGCGTATTTCCCTGCCAGGATGGAATAAATATTCTTATCAGCACTGTTCCTCTATTTCCTTTCCTCTTCCAGTAAATAAAACCCATTGTCTGATCAAAGTCAATGCCCTTTTCTTCGGCAAGATCATAGAACAATATATGGTTTGCTCACCTTCCATGGAAGTTAGCGGAAAAATTTAATCCAGAAATCCACCTTCAGGAGCCGTCATTCTTGAGGTCCAGACCAGAGTTTAGCTCGCTCAAAACACCTCCAAAAAAAACATTGATATTTACCAGCTTGCGAAGTATACAATTAAGACTTGTGAAGTGCATGACATCACAGATGATTCATAAGCCGACCTTTGCCACGTTATTCTTAAATTGTTAGAGAGTAAAAAGCCCCTCACCCGGACGGCCCCAGAACTAACCTGTAACTTACACTTCAGGTTCCCGGGCTCCAGTCTGCAAGCAAGGTACGTGAACTACATCTGTGACAGCCTGGGTGCCACGTTGAATAAATACTCTATACTAAACGTAACTGTTTACCACGTTCATGCAGCGTCTAATTCAGTCATTTCTCAACTTGACCAGGGAATCCAGGCCTTTTTAGTTCACAGATTAAGATGGATTGCCGGGGCCGGTAATTAAAATTTGTTGGGCTTAATGGTTAAAAAAAGCTGGCTCTGCACATGGTGAACATTTACCAATAAACAAACTAAATGGATGGTGAAATGCGCATTTCAATTTTCTGGAAACTGTTAATAATGGTAGGAATAACTGTATTGCTTCTTGGCACAGCAGTTTTTTTCACTACTAAACATTTTGTGTCTCAAGGATTTGATCAAGAGTCAATTAAGACCATTGAAAACTTTCAATCAGCAATGAAGTACGAGATTAGAGATCTTGAACAGTATTTGCTGGAAAATGCAAGACGATCAGCCCAGGATCATCAGCTGGCTTCAGCTGTTTACTCCAGTAGCAGCCGAGTTTTATCCAACATTGCTGATGAACTGATGCAGGCCAGTTACATTGATCTGGTTATTTTTTCCAACTTTGAAGGTGATGTCCTTTATAGAGGCCATTCAGAGTTTAAAGATGACAATATTTCTTCCAGAATTTCTTTTCAAAAAGCAATTCAGGATCAACCTGTTGCCGGTATAGAAGCAGGCAGGGAAACTGGTCTTTCTCTAAGAGCTGCCTATCCTGTCAAGATTTTTGAACGAATAGTAGGAGTGATTACTCTGGGAACGGATTTCAGTTCCAATACTTTTGTAGATGCCATTAATGAAAAACTGGGGGTGGAGGCCACAATTTTTGATGGGGATACAAGACTTTCAACTAGCATTCGCAGTAACGGGCAGCGCGCTGTTGGAACAAAAATGCAGAATGAAGCAGTGCTGGACAAAGTCATTAGAAACTCAAAAACTTTTCTGGATCGGAATCAGATACTCAATATCTGGTATGATACAGCATACTGGCCCATAAAAAACCTGCAGGGAGAAACAGTGGGCATGTATTTTCTCGGTACTGACAGGGAAACCATTGAAAGCGCTCAACAGGCTATACTATCATCAATAATGTGGGTCAGCCTGCTGATAGGAACTGTAATGATTGGCGCCGGAGCAATATTTTCCAAAAGTATCGCCAGTCCTATAACCTCAGCTACCAGCTATGCCCAGTCAGTGGCACAGGGAAACCTTAATGAGAATCTGACCATTAAGAACAATGATGAAATTGGTTTGCTGGCACAAGCTCTAAATAAGATGGTAGAAAATCTCAAGGCCAAAATTAAAGAAGCCCAAGATGGAGCACGCGAGGCCCTTAAGGAATCAGAAAAAGCCACCAAAGCTACAATAGAGGCCAATCAGGCCAGAGAAATGGCAGAAAATGCCAAGACAGAAGGAATGAATCATGCCGCTTCACAATTGGAAAACATAGTTTTTACCATCAGCAAAGCTTCTAATGATCTTTCAGATCAGGTGAGACAGTCCAATCAAGGCTCAGAAGAACAACGAAATCGCACAATTGAAACAGCAACAGCTATGGAACAGATGAACGCCACGGTAATTGAAGTGGCCAGAAATGCTTCCAATGCTGCAAAAGGAGCAGATCAGGCCCAGCAGGAAGCAGGCAATGGAGAACATATCGTTAAAAAATCCATTGAAGCAATTAAAGAAGTTCAAGATATGTCTGCCTCTGTCAAGGATAGTCTGGCTCAACTTGGCAATCGCGCCGAACATATTGGCGGAATAATGAATGTTATCGATGATATTGCCGACCAGACAAACCTTTTAGCTCTAAACGCTGCTATTGAAGCTGCCCGGGCAGGTGATGCCGGCAGAGGATTTGCTGTTGTTGCTGACGAAGTGCGCAAGCTCGCGGAAAAAACCATGACCGCCACCAAGGAAGTTGGAGAAGCCATTAATTCAATTCAAAACGGCACTGAGGAAAATATTAAGGGCATGGACAATGCTGTGCTGGCTGTTGAAAAAGCTACCGAACTTGCTCACAGTTCCGGAGAAGCGCTGGGTAAGATTGTACGCCTCATTGAAGAGGCGGCAGATCAGGTTAGATCCATAGCCATTGCCACGGAAGAACAGTCTGCAGCCAGCGAGGAGGTTGGCAAAAGTATTGACGATATCAAAAATATTGCCATACAGAGTGCCGAAGTTATGGAACAGTCAAAACAATCCATCAATGATCTTACGTCTCAAACTCAGGAACTGGAATTACTTATTAAGGAATTGAAATCAACTTAAAAAATATAAAAGATATCTGGACAGTCATTTTTTTTAATCATCTATTTTAATTGATTATTTTGAATACAATGCGAGGAGTGCATGATCACAATTTTAGCCCTTGGAGACAGCCTTACTGCCGGATATGGACTTACTCCGGAAGATTCATTTGCATCCAGACTGGAAAAACGTCTGCAAAAAGATGGTTGGAAGATTAAGGTGATCAATGGAGGGGTTTCAGGAGATACAACCCATGATGGGCTTATGCGACTGCAATCCCTGCTCAGACACAAACCGGACCTGGTGATTGTTCAGTTTGGAGCCAACGACTTATTTGTCGGGTTAATGCCAGGTGAGGTCAAGACCAATCTGGAAAAAATCATTGATGCCTGCAATGATCATGGTGCAAAAGTTGTTCTGGCAGGAATTGAGTGTCTTGTAGATCATAGTGATGCCTACAGCACAGAAGTTCATCAGGCATTTAAGCAGGTTGCACTCTCGCGTCAGGTCCAGTTTATTGAGGATTTTATGCCAGGTATACCAGGAAATGCTGACCTGACACTTCCTGACGGCCTCCATCCCAACCGAGCTGGGGTGGACAAAATGGTTGAAAACATTTCACCACTTCTTGATTCTGAACTTAATCTAATGCGGGCTGTGCCCTCAACGCAGCTATCTGTTATCTGATAATTGTTATCAGTGCAAGGCAGTGAATTCAGCCTTTTGTTCTTCAACAATTAACAATTAACTATTAACTATTAACTGGTAACAATTTCTGTTTTTCTACAGATTGAAACGGTAAGTTGCTAAGGGCTTAAAATGCGCGATAAATCCAAGATTTTGCACGAGGACATTTAACGGTCCAAAATCTATACTGTCATATGTTCATAAAATTATCAAATAAAAAACCTCCAGGAATAGTAAAGACAGGCGCTACCTTAATGGGCAGGTAATGGGATTGATACAGCGACAGCGCGAATCATCTTTTCGTAAACAGGTCCGGCGATTTATGCTCCAGCGTGATCCGGAGCAAAAGTTTGTAGATATTATTCCATGTTTTGATCTGCAGCCAAGTGGATCTGATAAATACGAAAAATACCAGCCAGTTTGGGATCATGGTTAGTATCAAGCTGGTTGATCTAAGCCGAAAAAAGTTGCTTTACACTCTTTAGACCCCACCGGAGTCGGAAGCAAGAGTTTACTTGTTGCTTTTTACACACATACGAGTTAGAATTTGCTTATGAACACATTAAAAATTACTCCAAACATGTCTGTGCAGCAAATTAGTCAGTTGGCTCTGGAACTGGGCTGTGAGGTGATAATCGGAAACACACGCCGAGAAATTTCATTGAAACATCCGGAAATTAAATCATCTCTTGCACTGTCAGATGATCAACAAAATCTTGGAAACAAGTTTGTCTTATGGGCGAAACCATTAATAAAAAATAACAAAAAAATTTCTACCATGCTGAATTTAGAATCTCAGCAAGGCCAAATCGCACGACTTGTGCAAAAACGCTCCGCCCATGATGCCCCTGTTTTACTTGATGATCTTGCAGCTGAACTTGAATCGACCCTAACTAAAAAACAAGTAGCTGACGGTGTCTCTCAACTGTCTCGTAAAGGCTACGTAGAAAGGCTTGAACAAGGAAAGTACACTACAACAGAAATACTCAATCTGGCAGTGGAAGCCTACAATGCCAATGAAGGTCAGATGGTTGAACCGAGTCAGGAAAATCAGGAAGCCCCGCTCAAGAAAATAACAAAGAGCGAGGAAGTAGATGCAAAAGTTGATTTGATTAAGCTGCAAGGTTTAATCCAACGCCTTGACGGGGTCGTGGAAAAGCTCGAAGCAGCGACGCAGAAATTACAGGATCACGAGGAAATTCAAGATGCCTTGGATGTCATGGGAAAGGCTTTGGCTAAGATAAAAGCGAGGTAAAATTTGTTCGCCGTAGGTAACAGTTCAGACTTCATGGCTTGACACCACACCGTCAATCCAAGAAGTCTGATGGATGAGACAACCATATCAGAGTTTATATGTGACACGGGGACTGGCTTTTCCGGGATTAACTTGCATCATAAGTGAGACGTATAAATAATCGGTTGGTGCTCACTTGAGTGCCTGTCTCCGGATTACCTCAAAAAGGGCTGAACTGCTGCCTCATATCTTCCGAAGGGAGTTATAATGAAAAAAGCGGATTCTCAAGGTTCACCCCTGACTCATCCGAATCTGATGTACGGTGTTAATGATCGCCCTTCAGTCTGGACCCTTGCTGTTCTCGGTGTGGAGCACGGTGCTCTGCTTATTTCCAGTCTGATGGCAGCAGTATTTTTTGCTCAGGCCCTTGGAGCTGATGCTGCCATGACCAGATCTCTGGTAACTGTGGGACTGCTTGCAGGAGGACTGGCAAGCATACTTCAGGCAACCAGCAAATGGGGACTCGGCTCAGGCTATTTTTGTTTGCACACCAGTTCCTTTATCTACTTTCAAGCTTCTATCACCGCTGCCCAAACCGGGGGGCTGGCTCTTGTATGCGGCATGACTGCTACAGCTGGATTCATGCAGGTTATGATGTCTCGCGTCTTTGGCAGGCTGCGTGTGCTTTTCCCACCCGAAGTTGCAGGACTGGTGGTAGCTATGGTGGGACTGGCTCTTGCCCCGTACGCAGTCAAATCTCTTTTTGGTCTGGGACGTGAGGAGACGCTGATGGAGTTAAAGGAAGTACTTGTGGGCATGGGTACTCTGGCGACAATAGTGGGGTTGACTGTATGGGGGAAGAATGGCTTTAAATTGTACTCCATCCTCATAGGCATTGTCTTTGGCTATGTTTCTGCTTATGCATTGGGAATTCTGCCTCAAGAGATGCGCAATCAGCTGGGAGAACTGCCACTTGTGGATCTGCCCCAGATAGTGCATCCGGGTTTGGCCTTTGATCCGGCATTTATACTGCCGTTTTTTATTGCCGCTCTATGTTCGTCTCTGAAACTGACAGGCGACGTGATTACATGTCAGAAAATTAATGATATGGGCTGGAAGCGGGTGGACATGCATTCTGTTCAGCGCGGGATTAATGCCGAGGGTTTGGGTACTGCAGCAGCCGGACTACTGGGAGGCACCGGGCTGGCCGCTTCATCCTCCAACATTGGAATGTCTTTTGCTTCCGGGGCCACCAGTCGCTACATCGGATATGCTACGGGTATTTTTTTCATAGCCCTGGCTTTTTTGCCTCAGCCGGCATTTGTTTTGAGCCATATGCCAGTTCCGGTAATCGGGTCCATCATCATTTACGCTGCCAGCTTCATGATTGTCACTGGCTGGTCCATAGTCATGACCAGAATGATTGATTCACGTAAAACTTTTGTGGTGGGTATTTCTTTGATCATGGGCATGAGCGTGCTGGTAACTCCAGAGATTTATGCCCCTTTGCCAGATCATTTTAAACCAATATTTGGATCGTCCATCGCCCTGACAGCCATAAGCGGGGTGCTGCTGAACCTGCTCTTTCGCATTGGAGTCGGCAACAGGGCTGAATTGGTCTTAAGTGGTGTCAGTGCTTCCGGGCAAAAAATTCATGACTTTTTTGTGGACATGGGTGGTAAATGGGGAGCTCGGCCCGGGGTCATCCGCAAAGCAGGAACTGCGGCCGCTGAACTGCATGAGTCCCTGATCGGCCAGGAATTGTCTCAGGGTCAGGTCCGCCTGGAAGCGTATTTTGACGAATTCAAAATCCAGGTTGATATGGATTACACTGGTAAAGCAATCATTCTTGACCACAGGCGACCCAGTCCAGAGGAACTTTTGACAGATGACACAGCACTGGCCAGGCTCTCAGGTTTTTTGATCAGTCAATATGCAGATCAGGTACATCTGGAAAGCACAGAAAACAAGCACAAGGTGCGGATGGTATTTGATCACTGATTAGTAACTGCAACTTACCGCCTCAATCCTGTAAAAAAATGGTTAATAGTTAATAGTTAATAGTTAATTGTTGAAGAACAAAAAGCTGAATTCACTGCCTTGCGCTGATAACAATTATCAGATAACTGTTATCTGATAACTGAGATGCAGGCACAGCCCGCATTAGATACCTCATGATAATCCATCTTTCTGGAGTTAATTGATATGGGTTTTGAGTTTCCAGACCAGCATAATGACATAATAGCAGCAAATAAACGAGTCACTACCCTGATTTACGCCCTGTATGCAGCTTCAATCATTTTTGGTGTTACGATCTTTATTGCCATAGTGATGAACTATATCAAGCGTTCTGATGTTCAGGGAACTTTTTTAGAAAGCCATTTCACCTGGCAAATTAGAACATTCTGGTATTCTCTCATGTGGAGTATTATTGCTACTGTAACAGCTATTATCGGCGTTGGATTTATTATATTCATTGCTTTGTTCTTCTGGTTTATCTACAGAGTTGCCAAAGGCTGGCTCAAATTGAACGAAAATTTACCTGTTGAAATCAGATAACTCTATTGCATTTTCCCTGAAACCGCAAAGTTACTCCCAGGTTCGGTCCCGGTCCCCCGGGTGAAGAGCTTACAAGTAACTACAATCGTTTTGATAATAAAATCAGATGGTTATAATTTTCATATTTTGACGATTTTTGCTTTGATTAATGCACATTTGCCAGAAAAGTTCCGTCAAAGATGGGAACCTTACGCCTGGCACAGGGACTGTCCCTCGCTGTGTAAATTTTTCCATTAAAACAAATCTCTACCAGACACCAATGCAGCATCAATCTGTTTTATAGTACCTTGCGGGGACTGTCCCAATTTCCAGAAAAGTGACAGTATCCTAAAGTTACTCGCAGGTTTGGTCCCGGGCCGCCCGGGACCGAACTTGTGAGTAACTCATACACCTCGTTCCCAGGCTCCAGCCTGGGGACGTCTTACTCTTGCGGCTCCAGCCGCTTCTTCAAAATGTGGCTGGAGCCACAAAAAAATAGGTGTTCCCAGGCTGGAGCCTGGGAACAAAAGAAAATATACTGAATTTTGTAAGTATCTGATTTTATTGATAATATGATTCCAGTTACTTAGAAGCTCCTCACTTGGGGGACCGGGACCGAACTTGTGAGTAACTAAAAAATCAACCTCAACACGTTTGAGATTGCCGCGCTCGAAGACTCGCTCGCAATAACACATGTGGTGTTACAGATGTAGTTGCTCAAAATCTGACACCCACGAAGGAGCCTAAGCGACCGAAGCAATCTGCATGATAAAGCTATAATGCCTTGATTTTATTGATAAAACGATTATAGTTACTTGTAAGCACACTTAGGGGATTCATACCATTCACAACGGATATCATCGTCTCATTTCTAAGCGGTTTCCTTATGCAGTGTACTACCGCATTGAGGATGGCCTTGCGCGTGTCCGAGCCGTACTTGATTGTCGCCAGGATCCAAAGCAGATATCGGAACGACTCGATCAATAAACGAACAATATCAGAGCATTTTCATTAATTAAATATTAGAATGCCGCCAGCGAACGCTCGTACATGGGGGCGCTGAGCGCAATCGCTATACGATACATTGTGATGGGCATGGCGTAGCCGTTCGTATTATTGTTGAGACTTCCAAAAGTAAGCCTGACGATTACAGAAGGGCTAAACTTCTCTCAGACCATGCACTTAGTCTTGAGCTTAGATCAATGATAATTGATTTTATCCCGTTAAAAGTAAAAAGACTGAAGTTTCACGAAAACCGTGAAACTTTAGTTTAAAGAAAAAACCTTAATAATAGTCCATATTACTATTTCATTTTGGGGGAATAATCTAATGATTCTGGCAATCCATTCCAGCCCCAAACCTGGGGGGAATCTTGAGAGAATGGTTATCAAGACTGCTGAGAGTACAGGCCTTGAATATGAGCTCATAAGGCTGGCTGAACTGAATATGCGCCCCTGCCTTGGATGCGCCAAATGTGCCGGAAAAAATAGGTGCGTCCAGCAGGACGATCTATCTGCTGTGTTTGAAAAATTTCCCCGGGCCAAAGGTTTGATCATGGGCGCAGTTAATTATAACGGCATTATGAATTCCATAGCCCATATTTTCCTGGAAAGACTTTTTGTCCATTATCATCAGAATTCGGTTCTGCGAGGCATGCCCGCTGGAGTTGTGGCTGTAGGTGGAGAAGAGCCGGAAAAAGCTGCTGGCAATATTATTTCCTATCTGAAAGATATTTATTTCTTCCATGTGACCGGAACCGCCCTTTTCAAATCAGATATCCCGCCCTGTTTTTCCTGCGGATACGGTGCCAAATGCCCGGTGGGCATGCCTGCCCTGCACTGGCCAAAAGAGCAGTTTGAAAATTTTACCAGAGTCAGGAAAAATATGTTTCTTCGTTATGAAGACAATTCCGACGCAGTTTTGGCTTGCACAAGGCTTGGACAGTCCCTGTTACAGGCTGTAACCTGCCAGCAGTCCAGACGACCTAAAAGCGGAGCCGGCTTTTACATAAATTGAGTGTTAACAGGCCGATAAAGGTCGTACTTATAGGCAACGACCTGCCTCACCTGCCCCTGCATTACTTGCGAGCAGTTTTGAAAGGCTTGAGGACGTACGATACGTTCCGGGTCTGACCCGGGACAGCGCATATCCTGAAAAATATCCTCAGATATCAAGACAAAATAACTCCCATGCTCTCCCACAAAACCTCCACCGGCCCTCAAACCGATATTAACAAATCTTAAATCTCCAATGACAGTTTTTTTACATTCAATTTTTTTGAGACTTTCAGATTAAATTTTTGATAATTTCAAGAGGGTTAAACTCTCTTTGAATGCACACAGTCTTGTCTCCATGTATTTTAAACCAGGCTACTCAAAGCATCCTGACCGAAGCAACCCAGCCTTCACTACAACGGGATGAGTTCATAAATACTCTTGCTATTATTTTTCCATATCTCCGATAATCTTAAGAGGAAGGTGTTTTTTTAAGGTTCTGGCTTGGGTGTAAATACCTGGCCATAGACGTTACTTTTTCTCATGTTGGTCTGTGAATTCAGGGTAGTTGTTTGCTGTATGGCTATAGAGAACATATCCTTATCCCAGATTGACATGAGAGAACAACAGCAACAGGTATTGACATAAATCATACCTACGGTTATACTTTTTTTATCAGGAGGTGTAGTCAATGAAAAGTGTTAAAACCGCAATATCAATCGAAAAACCATTATTTGAGCAGATCAACAGCTTGGCTGATGAAATGAACATGTCTCGAAGTCGTATTTTTTCGCTGGCGGCAAAAGAGTTTATTCAACGTCATAAAAACAAAGATCTGCTGGATGCTATCAACTCCGCATATGACGATGTCACAGACGAAAAAGAAGCATCTCTTAAAACAGCGATGCGTTCCAGACATAGCAACATGGTTCAAGATCAATGGTAATTAATCAAGGCGACATATTCTGGATAGATCTTACGGAGCCTTCCGGATCCGAGCCAGGATACCGGCATCCTCATGTCATTATTCAAAATAATCTTTTCAATCGCAGCCGTATCAATACAGTTATTGTTTGTCCTTTAACATCCAATCTTAAAAGGGCAGCTGCGCCGGGGAATGTCTTGCTGAAAAAGGGCGAAGCAAATTTACCCAAAAAAAGTGTGGTCAATATTTCTCAAATATTCACAGTAAACAAAAGTGATCTATCAGAAAAAATCGGATCCTTAAAGTTCGGACGGTTTCAAGAAGTTCTTCAAGGTATAAAGCTGATTACCGAGCCAAGAGAAGTAGATGGTAAGGAATAAAACTTGAAAGACCCAACCACTGCATCAAAACGACCTCAAAAACCCATCCTAATACCAGCATTATACAACATATTATTATGGCTATGACTTAGGCCAGTTCTGAACAGTTACAGAACGATACGGTAAACTTTCTTTCTTTCCTGTCCGCTTTTTTAACATACTTGCATCTTGAAGCATATGAAATTTTTTTCATAGTGACATCTGAAGCCTGCCATGATATTTTTTGTTATATTTTACCTCCTACTCATGCGACCTGGAGAAGCTACTTGCTAAGTTCTGGGAGATAGGGTGCTATTCTTTCAAAGCGGTCAAGGAAGCACTGGTTGTCGTTTGCTGAAGACTGAAGGCTGAAGAATAAGGATCTTGGGTATTATTGCTCTTGTCAGGGTTAAAAATTTTCTTGTTTTTTTCTACAGGATTGAGGCAATAAGTTACTAATACAATTCTCTGGTCTATGTTCTCCTTCTTCTTTTTTTAACATATTAACTGGAGTTAATCATGCCCAGTTATTTCAAGAAAAATGTTCATTGCGACTCAGCTAACTTTCCTGATATTCATGACATCCTGTTGGATGCGCCTATCGGTGTCTTCATATCTACGCCGGAAGGGAAATATCTTACCGCCAACCCAGCATTGGCCAGGATGTACGGCTATGATTCACCTGGAGAAATGATCAAATCCATCACGGATATTGCCGCGCAGGTGTATGCCTGTTCCAAGGACCGGGAGTCGTTCATTAATCTGCTGGAAGCACAAGGCCAGGTGGCCAACCACGAATGCCGCATGCACCGAAGGGATGGGACCTGGATTTGGGTATCCATGAATGCCCGGGCTGTAAGGGATCAGGGCGGTAATATTGTGGCCTATCAAGGGTTCGTCTCGGATATTACTGATAGAAAAAAGGCCGAATCAGTCACCCAAGAGCGTCTCAAAGAATTGAACTGCCTCTACGGCATCAGCAAATTGATTGAGCAAGAAGAGAATGCGGATAAGATACTACAGGGGGTAGTAAATCTTATGCCGAATGGCTGGCAACATTCTGAGGTCGCTGGCGCGCGTGTCATTGTTGAAGAAAAAGAATATCTGACAGCAAATTTTCGAGAAACTGACTGGCGGCAGTCTGCAGACCTGCAGGTGCACGGAAAGATTGTCGGCATGATTGAAGTGTGCTATTTTGAGGAACGTCCCATCATGGACGAAGGGCCATTCCTCAAGGAGGAAAGGCAACTGCTCAATGCCATTGCCGAACGTCTGGGAAAGATCATCGAGCGCAAGCAGGCTGATTTGGTTTTGTCTAATAGCCAGAAAATGATGGTTCGAGCAGAGGAATTGACTGAATCGGGAAGCTGGAAATGGGATATCATAAACGATACCTGGCTGCTGTCGGACAATTGTAAAAGAATTCATGGAATCACGGATAACAAGCTAACCACTCCTCAACTCCTCCTGATCGCGTATCCTGAAGACAGGCCTGCCATCGAAAAAGCTTTTGTTCAGGCTATAGAAGATGATAAGCCCTGTGACATTGAATATCGTATTGTCCGACAGGATACAGGTGACATCAGGCATGTCCATGCCAGGGGACTAATTGAGACGGATGATAAAGGAAAACCTGCAGCCATGTTTGGTGCTGTTCAGGATATAACCGTGTTTAAACAGGCCCATAAGTTAATAATTGAAAGTGAAGCACGATTCAGATCTCTTTTTGAAAATTCTCCTATTTCCTATCAGTCTCTGAATGAAGAAGGTCGCTACATCGATGTAAATGACAGGATCTGTCAACTGTTAGGTTATGAGCGTTTTGAAATTCTTGGAAAAAACTTCGGTGAGTTATGGTCGCAACAGACCAGGCACAAGTATCCTGAAACATTTGAAGAATTCAAATATAGAGGTTGTGTTAAGGGAGATATTGAGCTTCTTCATAAAAACGGCCAGTCCATATTCGTATTGCTCGAGGGCAGAACTCAACGCGATACTGAAGGAAAATTTATTAGAACTCACTGTATTCTGTATGATATAACAGAAAGGAAAAAAGCAGAACACAAAATTAAATCCATCAATGAACAGCTCCAGAAGGTTAACGCTGAAAAGGACAAGCTCTTCACCATAATTGCTCATGATCTCAAATCGCCCATGGCTGGTGTGTACGGCACCTCGCAAATTCTCGCGGAAGAACCAGACTCTTTATCTTTGGAAGAAATCAGCCATATATCGGCTGAAATACAAAAGATTTCAAAAAAAGCATTAGATTTGTTGAATGATCTGATGCAGTGGGCACGTATGAGTCAGGGGGGCATGGATTTCAGTCCTGAAAAATGCAGCCTTTATGAACTGGCCAGATCAAGTCTGTATACAGCCTGTGATGTGGCTGAAAAAAAGAATATTACAGTCAAGTGTTTAATCCCTGAGGATATCATAGTGATGGCAGACCAGCCCATGATCAATACTGTTATCCGCAATGTGATCTTCAACGCGGTCAAGTTTACAAATTGTGGCGGTAATATCTCCATTACCGCCAGCCAGCCAGGACCTGATGTTCAAGTTTGCATCAGTGACAACGGCATTGGTATGAGTGAGGCTATTCTGTCTAATGCCTTTTCTATTAATAAATGCAAGAGAAGGGTTGGCACAGACGGTGAAAAAGGAACCGGCCTGGGACTTGTCCTGTGCAAGGAATTTGTGGAAAAGCATGGCGGCAGAATCTGGTTGGAAAGTGAGCCGGGCAAAGGGACAAAGGTGTATTTTACTTTACCGGGCAAGTCAGGTGAAAGGTGATACTGTTTTGTCCTTCTGACCAGGCAAATTATCAAAATTTAATCAAGCATAAGGAACAAGCAGAAGTCGCCAACCAGGCCAAGTCCGAATTCCTGGCCAATATGAGTCATGCACTCCGTACTCCGCTGAACGGAATAATTGGTATGATGCAGCTGCTGTCAGCAACAGGACTGAACCAGGATCAGGAGGAACTGATCAACCTGGGTAACATTTCAGCGAAAAGACTTACCCAGCTGTTATCGGACATTCTGGACCTTTCCAGTATTGAAGCTGGAAAAATGATCATTCGGGAAAAGGAATTCGACTGCATCCTTATGGACATTCAAATGCCGGTCATGACCAGGGTTGAAGCAACCCGGGCAATCAGGGAGTTAATTACCATAGGCGCAAAGAAAGATATTCCTATCATTGCAGTTACCGCCCATACCCAGCCCGGCGACAGGGAAAATTTTCTGGAGGCCGGAATGGATGATTACATAGGGAAGCCCGTCAGCATTGAGGACTTTCATAGGGCGTTCAGCAAGTTCTTTGGAGACAAGAAAGTTTAGACTTGGTAGCAACAGTCCGGATGTATATACTGAGTATCTGTTTCAATAATTATCAAGACAAGCAAATCAAGGCTTGACAATTCAGGCAGGGTTGAACTTTTCTCAGAGCATGCACGCAGTCTTGCACAGTACCTCATTTTTATCCGCTGCTCCAACCATAATTTTTATTTTAGTATTTGTTGCTTTTAGCGACAGACTAATTTACTCCAAAACATAGGCATCAAGCCTTGTTTTTTTCTTCTAAGTAATTTCTCTCTTTTGGAGTTGACCATGCCCAGATCATCCAAAAATATTGATGAGCCTGCCCGACCCGTCATTTCTGATCCTCATGACATCCTGATGAACGCCCCAATAGGCGTGTTCACCTCCACACCGGAAGGCAGTTTAATCTACGCCAATCACGCCCTGGCAGATATGTATGGGTATGCAGATCCGCAGGACCTGGTGACTTCGGTCCAGAACATTGGCGCTGAATTGTTCGCTGATCCCAAAGATCCTCCTGTCGTTAACAGACTTTTGGCCAATGAAGGAACAGTCAGAAACTACGAATGCGAACATATTCGCATGGACGGCTCCCGTTTCTGGGCCTCAGAGAACATTAGAACAGTCTATGCTGAAGACGAGAGTATTTCACATTATCAGGGCTTTGTGACCGACATTACAGAGCGCAAAGCAGCTGATAATCAATGGCAGGACACGTTCGATTCAGTGCCTGACATGATTGCCTTGATTGACACAAGTCATCGTATCCTGAGGGATAAAGCTGAATCCCGTCTGGACCAGGAAGAATTCTTAATGGACGACCTTTCAAGCCATGAGATAAAGGCCCTGATCCATGATTTGCGAGTCCACCAGATTGAGTTGGAAATGCAAAACGAAGAGCTTCGTTACGCCCAGAAACAGTTGGAATTTACCAGAGACCAGTTTGCCAGGCTCTATAATGATGCTCCTTTAGGCTATTTGACCATTGATGAAAACAGCATAATTGTCAGGACTAACCAGACCTTTGCGGTCATGCTGGGTCTCGAGCCACATCAAATTATTGGGGCGAGCCTGGCTGAGTATGTTGTTCCGGAGGATAAAGGGGCATTTTACGGGCGTTTTCATGCCTTTTTCAGACATCCTGACGGAAAACATCTGGATTTCCGTATTAAAGGGGTATCCGGGGAGTTGGTGGTTAGATGTTTCGGCAGGCTGGAGAATGAATTTGAAGTGCATTCAGGAGGTAAAGCTTCTAAAACCATGCTAGTTGCTGTCAGCGATGTCAGCAGGCAGGTCCGCGCAGAGAGTATTCTGCGGGAACGGGAGCAGTACCTGAATGCGATTCTGGAAACAACACAGGATGGTTTCTTGACTCTAAACGAGCAGGGACGAGTGCTGGATGTCAATGCAGCTTTCTGCAGCATATCGGGCTACACTCGGGACGAGCTTCTTCAAATGAGCATTCCGGACCTGGAGGCTTTGGAAAGCCCCAGTGAAACCAAGACTCGGCTTAAAAGAATTAATGCTGGTCGCAGTGAGCGTTTTGAGACCAGGCATCGAAGAAAAGACGGTACTGCTTTCGATGTTGAGGTTTCCGTGTCTTGTATTGAAGTGGGAGGGGGTAAGTTTGTCTGCTTCTGCAGGGATATAACCGAACGTAAGAAGGCTGAAATCGCATTGCGCCGCCGTGAAGAGGAATATCTTGCTCTGGCGGAAAATGCACCGGATATTGTGGCCCGCTTTGATAGACACCTTCGACATGTCTTCATAAATAAGGTCATTGAAAAATATTCAGGAATCCAGCAGGATAAATTTATTGGCAATACCAATGAAGATTTGCACATGCCAGATGAGCAAGTACAATTCTGGAACAGTAAACTAAAGAAAGTATTCCAGGAAGGCCAGGAAACAGAAATGTTTTTTGATTTTCCTGGCCCCCTCATGAAAATATACTTCCATTCCCGCATTGTACCGGAATTTTCACCAGACGGTTCTGTAGAATATGTTCTATCCATTACTCGCGACATCACCCAACAGAAAATGGCCGAGGAAAAAATCAGTCTGATCAACCAGCAGCTTGAAAAAGTAAACGCAGAAAAAGACAAGCTATTCACCATCATTGCTCATGATCTCAAATCCCCCATTTCCGGAATTTTCAGCACCTCTCAAATCCTTTCTAAAGATGCGGAATTTTTATCTCTGGACGAAATCTGCCTCATATCGACTGAAATGCATAAAAGTTCTAAAAATGCATTGGAGCTGTTAAATGATCTCATGCAATGGGCACGCATGAGTCAGGGTGGCATGAATTTCAGCCCTGAAGAATACAGCCTTTATGAACTGGCCAGATCAAGTCTGCATACAGCCCTGGATGTGGCTGAAAAAAAGGACATTGCCCTAAAGTGCGACATCCCTCATGACCTTACAGTGCTGGTTGACCAGCCCATGATCAATACAGTTCTCCGCAATGTTATCTTTAATGCGGTCAAGTTTGCTAATCGCAGCGGCATTATCTCCATTACCGCCAGCCAGACAGGCACTGATGTTCAAGTCTGCATCAGTGATAATGGCATTGGCATGAGTGAAGCTATTCTGAATGCTGCCTTTTCTGTTAATAAAAGCAAGAAACAACTGGGCACAGACGGCGAAAAAGGAACCGGCCTGGGACTTGTCCTGTGCAAGGAATTTGTGGAAAAGCATGGCGGCAGAATCTGGTTGGAAAGTGAGCCGAGCAAAGGGACAAAGGTGTATTTTACACTGCCGGGTACATCATAAATATCGTATGTTTTATGCATAACCCAACTCACAACATAAAGGCTAAGCATGTGTAATAGTTCTTATCAATTACTCTGAAGAATGACAAAAGAAAGCTTGACAATTCAGGCAATTTTGGACTTCTGTAAATGAATGCACGTAATCTTGCCCCTGCCGATTTTTCATCCTTCTTCCAAAAATACATTCTCATTTCAGATTGATTTTAGCGACAAGTTAATTTTCCCAGAAAGGGCTTTTTCCTTCTTGATAATTATTTTCCTTTGCGGAGTTGATCATGACCCTTCCTTCCAACAAGAATATTCAGGCCAAACGCTCTTTGACCTCTTCTTTAACCACAAACCGTCTGATCCTGGCTGCTGCAGTAATCTGGGTAGTTGTACTGGCTGCGTCCCTGGCCTGGAACTGGAACCAAGTGAATAATATAACCATGTCCCTGGCTGAGAATGAAGCCAGGGCATATTTTGAAAAAGATGTTGTCTACCGGCATTGGGCTGCCATGCAAGGTGGAGTATATGTCCAGCCCACTGAAACCACCCCGGCCAACCCCTACCTTGCATATATACCTGGCCGGGATGTGATTACCACTACCGGCATGGAGCTGACCCTTGTCAACCCGGCCTACATGACCCGCCAGGTGCACGAACTGGGCCTTGAGCAGTACAATATGCTGGGGAACATCACCAGCCTCAACCCCCTCCGTCCGGAAAACGCTCCGGACCAATGGGAGAGCCAAGCCCTGCTGTCCTTTGAGCAGGGCGCAGATCGTACTTCTTCAGTTGAAACCATGGATGGCCGCCAATATTTGCGGTTTATGAAGCCACTTATGACACATGAAAACTGTCTTGGCTGTCATGGGCATCAGGGTTATGCAGTAGGTGATATTTATGGCGGAATAAGTGTTTCCGTACCCTGGGAACCTTACCTTGCTCAATCCGGAGAACAGAAAGCAGGGCTTGTTGCTGCTCATGCGCTCATCGGCGTTCTTGGGTTGCTTGGCTTATGGATCGGGCAAAGTCTGCTGAGGGGATCGGAGTTGCAGTTGCTGGAAAGCAATGAAAAATTTGAGCGTAATGCCAGAAATCTTGAGATAAAAAACTCAGAACTCGATAAAGCCCGCATAAAGGCCGAAGCCGCTACCCGAGCCAAGTCTGAATTCCTGGCCAATATGAGCCATGAGATACGAACTCCCATAAATGGCATCATGGGCATGATGCAACTTCTGCAGATGAGTGAACTGGACAGGGAGCAGCAGGAGTTCGTAGACCTGTCTACTAAATCAGCCAAACGCCTGACGAGACTGCTATCCGACATTCTTGATCTGTCCAGAGTTGAAGCAGGAAAAATGACAACCCAGGAAGATGAGTTCAGCCTGATGGAACTGCAGCATTCTGTGAATGACCTGTTAAAGATTACTGCAGGCCAAAAGGGGATTTCCCTGAACTTTAGAATGGGCAAGGCCCTTCCAGAATCAGTAATCGGTGATTCTTCCAGGGTTTCCCAGATCATATTCAACCTGGTGGGCAACGCCATCAAATATACTGATCATGGGGCGGTGAATATGGACATGATGCTCATCCCCCCAGGCAAAAATAGTGATATCCGGATACTGTTCACAATATCAGATACCGGCATTGGCATACCTGAAGACAAGATTGAAAACCTGTTCAAGCCCTTTGTCCAGTTGGAGGGTTCTTATACCCGAAAATATGAAGGAGCAGGCCTTGGCCTGGCCATAGTTAAAAGATTAGTGGACCTCATGGGCGGAACCATCAATATTACCAGTCAGGTAGGGGAAGGAACCAGCATTTATGTTGTTTTACCCTTCAAGTTGCCAGATGGAGAGTCAGCTCCCAAGCATCATCAGACAAAACCTTTACTTCAGTCTGAGAAAAGTCTGCGCATTCTACTGGCTGAAGATGATCCCACAAATCAGTATACCACTCAGAAGATCCTGGAGATGATGGGGCACACTGTTTCCCTTGCTGAAAATGGCCAGCAGGTTCTTGACTTACTTAAAGCCCAGGATTTCGATGTAATCCTGATGGATATTCGCATGCCGGTCATGGACGGAGTCGAGGCTACAAGAATCATCCGCTCATCAACTGATCCGGGGATCAAAAAGGATATCCCCATAATTGCTCTGACTGCCTATGCAATGCAGGGTGACAGAGAAAAATATCTTGAAGCAGGCATGAATGACTACCTGGCCAAGCCGGTTGAGATGATGGATCTGGAGAAAGCGTTTTCAAGGCTTGCAGAATAATGAAAGCGTGGCCTCCGGCTGTTTCTAAGGTAGTCCTTTCCAATTATTCTGAAGACTGGTAATGAGGTTTGGATCGGTCAATTCGTGTGCTACCTACATCGGTCATATCATTTGCTCCGGACATTTAATGAATTCAAAGGTTGACATTCGTAACCATTGCGGTTACATAATTCTGTATGATTAAATCCTTTAAGCATAAGGGACTTGAAGTATTTTATTATTATGGATCAACAAGAGGCATTAGTCCCGAGCATGCAGACAAAATATCCAGAATCCTGGATCGACTGAACGCTGCAAATGACATAATTGATATGAACTTCCCAGGGTCCTACCTGCATAAGCTATCAGGAAAACTTAAGGGACAATATTCCGTCCGGGTCTCGGGAAATTGGAGAATATTTTTTAAATTCATAGATAGCGATGCTTATGTCGTTGACTATGATGATTACCATTAAAAGGTGACTATTATGATGACAATGAAAAGACAGCCATCCCATCCCGGATATATTCTGAAGAAAGATTATTTGGAACCACTAAACATTTCTATAACCAGCATGTCTGAAACACTTGGCGTATCCAGAAAAACCTTGTCAAAGATATTGAATGAGCGAGGTTCAGTGACTCCTGACATGGCCCTTAGGCTCTCACGAGCCCTAAGCACGACACCAGGCTTGTGGCTCAACCTCCAGAAGAGCTACGATCTTTGGCGTGCAGAACATCTTTCCAGCGACTGGAAAGATGTAC
>NZ_KN882177.1:128506-154658 GCF_000934755.1 Desulfonatronovibrio magnus | reverse complement strand
ACATACATACCAAATGATATCAATGTTCACTCCAAAATAGTCGTGAATAAGTTTATCTCTGATGCCAGCCATACTTTTCCAGGGTACATCGCTATAGCGCAAGCGTGTGTCTGTGCTAAGGCTTTTGGTTGCCTCACCAATGATTTCCAGATTGCGTATAACAGCATCCTGGGTTTTATAGTCCCTGGCAAATGAAGAGTAATCTAAGCCGGAAATATAGCTCAATGTCCTTTTGATGGCCTCCTGAATATCCAGAAGATATGCTTTTTCCGACCGCTTAGACATAGGTAGTTTCCTTTTCAATGGAGTCGGCAATTTCAGGCAGTCGAATCTGCTTCACGCCGTCAGATGTAAGTACATCTACTTTCCCCCCCAAAACATCTTCAAGGTACTCGCAAAGCTCCATAAACTTGAATCCAAGTGGAGAATTCAGCTCAACAACAACATCAATATCGCTTGAATCGTCAGCAAGACCTTTGGCATGGGAGCCGAACAGTCCGATTTTGTTAATATTAAACCTGGTCCTTAAGTAAGGTTTTTGTTCCCTGAGCACAGTCAGCAGGTGTTCTCTTTCCATTATAAACCTCCTCGGAGCAAAGGAAAATGCCCTTTAGTTTCAAGCTTGATATTGCTACTTGAGTCCAAAAATAATCCCCTGGGCTTCCTTTTGCAAGGATTCATCCGGAATTTCAGCCGCCCATACGTCCAACAGGTCAAGAATGAGCTGCTGCTTATCCGCGGCATGGTTGTCCAGATAAGCCCTGGCCACAGGGATATCTCCTTCCCGGTAGGCCATGATCACACCATAGAGAATATCCCACTCTGACTGGGGAAATTCCAGCCTTCTGGGATGACGTTCTTCTGGTGCTGCAAGCCTCAGCTTTGATCCCTTGCGCACCAATGGTGCGTGATAACCTGTCTCACTCTGCTTAGAGCTTCGTTTACGAGAAACATTTCCTGCCTGAGAGTTATAGCCGATAAAACGACCATCAGGGTTATATCCGCCGGTCTTACTTTCTATTGCAATGTTCAGGGATTTGGAAATGTTCAGCACTTCATCAAAAGGAATTTCCCCGAGCCTGAATATGCCAAACAGGGTGAGGGCCATGGATGCCTCTGGAGAAAGGTCTGAAACTTTGAGACGGCCATTGGTCAATCTCTGGATCTGGTTTTCGGATACAACACGGCTGGCTTCATTCATGGCCCGGATGGGACCAACTTCTTCTTCGCCGTCAATAACCGGCCATTGTTCGGACAGTACTCTCAAGGCCCGACCATAAGAAGCCACCATCTCATCCACTGGGTTGAGCTTGAGAACCTGAAACTCCTTTAAGCCATCCTCTACTGCCTGCTGAATTCTCTGCTGCACTCCGCTGCCTCCAAAACCACTCCACAGGGCTGGTTCGTGTGATTCCTCAGTTCTTTTGCGGCAGGAAATAAAGATTGAGCTGGCGGCCCCGGCTTTTTCCATCAGGTGCATGGAATGGCTGCTTTCTGAATCCACAGGAACAGTGGCAGTAATGGTCCATCCACTTGAGATCAAAGATTTGGTCAAAGCCTCCCATGCATCCTGACTTTTATGGGTAAACATGAGGGTCATTATAGCCTCTGGTTTCAATACCCTATGACATTCTCTAAAAATATCCGCCATAAACTGCTCGTAAGCCTTATGAGCTGGCTTGGTTCCGCCATCACGGTCCGGATTGGCGACGGCTTCATTCTGTTTGTCTGTTAGCCGCCTTTTGAAATAATCAGGATAAAGATCACCCAGGGTCCTTTTCTGCCAGACATAAAAATAATCCGAAAGCTCAGCATACTGGACATTGTTGTAATATGGCGGGTCCATGCAGACCAGGTCAACGGAATTGTCAGGAACAAAAGGCATATGAGCTGCTGTGCCGCAGTTGATGGTCAGTTGTGGCGATGCAGCGGTTTCTGGCATTAGTTGTGCCATACCCTTATATGCGTCATAGATTTGGGAAAGGCACCAGGCAAAACCTGAATGAGGTCCAGAGAATATCATCTCTCCAAAAGTCCATTTCAATGAAAAGTCATGACGTGCAAATATATGTTTAACTATACTCCTCGTAGTCTCCCAAGTTGAAAGAGCTGTATTATAATCTAACCCCTTATCTATGGCGAACTGCAGGTAAGTAATCACAGCCCGGCCTTTGTCCTGCCCCAGCTTGTCAATGATCTCAGGCTTGAGCCGGTTCAATTCCTCCATTAGATACAAGTGCCCTAATAACTGACGGGGAGTGAACATGTCGCACCAGCGTGGCATACCATAATTAACCGGCCGCATGTCATTTCCTTGAGGGAATGCTTCCGTGGGAATGAGTCCCTGGTCTTCCCAGCGGTCCCAGTTTTCCTTGAGCCTGTTTTCTGCTTCTTTGATGGCTGCCAGATCCTGTTCATTGGGAGGTCTGAAAAAGCGGATTTTTTCAGTTTTGATCTCACCTTTCTTTGCTCCGCTTTTATACCTGAGAGGCTGGCCGTTCTTGTCCAGCCTGGGCTGAAACCTGACAGCCACCACGCAGTACAAACGGTCTTTCCATCTGTCCAAATCAGACTCACCCCTGGCCTGGGATTTTATCTCTTCTGCACTGATGGCCTGTCTGCAATGTACGCAGGTCCCGACGGCCCTGGTCACACTTGCAAAACCTGGATCTTCCCCTGCCGGACCTTTTCCCTTGGTGGCACGATAAGTTTCAAATCTCACTTTTCCGTTTTGCTGCCTGCCGTTGGGAATAATCTTTACTCCCCACTGTTTTCCGTCCTCCTTGCTCAGCCAGCAGGTATTGAGCAGGGGTGCCTCACCGTGACAATTGGGGCAGGTCACCTGGCGGCAGTAGAGGTATGTGGTCGTATCTTCTGTATTGAACTGAGGCACAACTTCAGGGCATTTATGCAGCACTTCTTTCAGAACGTGCATCTCAGAGTTGGGAAGAATGTGCTTGGCAGGAAATAAATCTTCAAGCTTATTGTTCAGAGAATCAAAAAGTATTTGCCCCCAATGCTCTAAGTGGCTAAGCAATGATGTTCCAAAGCGAGCCGGGTAATCCAATGTTGAATTCAGAATAACCGCAGCTACAGGGTTTAACTCGTTGGCAATGACATTATGCCCCAGACGTAATGATTCAAATGGAATTGACCCACCCCCTGATGTTGGATCAAGTACAGTATACTTACCGGAGGATGGGATTGGATCATTTTTGTAGGCACGATCATATCCATAAAGATTTGGCACACGAATACCTAAGCCCCCAGAAATATTCATCAGCTCTTTAAACCAGGATGGATCTGCAGCTCTTTTGTCTACCTTAAGCCTTTCACCTATCTCGGGCCATGGTTCAGGTATAGGCTTAGACTCCTCCTGCCACCTGCCGAGGATAGAGTTGTTTGCCAGATGACTATTCTTTAATCGAAGATCCTCAACAACCTTCTGATTATTAAATCTATCCTTGTTTTCCTTATCCAGCCAGCCAAGCACTGTCTGATCTATCTCAAGCACCTCCTGCCCGTCATCCAGCATCTGCACCCTGTCCAGGAGCTTGCCGGTCAGGGTCCATTCCACACCATTGATCTCCACGACTTTCTTTTCAATGCCAAGTTGTCGCAGGAACCAGTCAGGATCAGTATCAGCAGGCAAAAGAGACGCAAGCACGGCTGCCCGGGAAGGGGTCAGAGGACGCCTGGCCCACCACACGTGCAGATAGTATAAAGGTGGAAGCGCTGAGCTTGCCCCCCTTTCCCGCTGGGTTTCTGCCCCTACCTGGTGGCAGGGAAAGCCTGCTTCTATCAGGCGAAGGTCGTCTTTCCATGATTCAGCCATTCATGTGCTCCTTTTTGCCAAATATTCTGCCGGCAGGTTATCGCAAATCGCCAAGCATGGCTTCAATGTTTGGATCTCTGGGTTGTCCTGCGAGCATGATCTTCATCCCGGCCATGGCCCACCTGTTGGCGGCATCCCCAAAACTGGACATCCTTGAATACCAGTAGCCTGCTTCCTCCATGGTGAAGCGATCCGCCCGCCTGGCAATCAGTTCTACCCTGTCCATCTCTTTGATCCGTTCCTGCAGCTTGAAAATCAGGGCCATTTTATAACCGGCCTCATCATCTAAGGGGAGATTGCCGCGAAAGTCTATCCTTGAACCGTTCAGAAACTGCTGCAACTCCATGGGAATGTCCCGGTTGTTTTTTACTCTGGCCAGAATGGTCTTAAAAACCGGAATGCATCGCTTCTGAGAAGGACCATAAATCAGCCCCCTCTCCAATAAAATGGACCTGGGAGCCTTGAGGTCAGCAAGGTCTGTTCTCTGCTCAGGGTGAATACGCTGCTTAATGATGAAGAGTGGAACAGGTTTATCCTTATGCTCGGTTATCCTGAGCACCCAGGGGGCTTTAGAAACTTGAGAGCACACTTTTTTGTCATAATACATCTGCAGCTGTATATTTTTATCTCTGGGCACTTTTTGTTTCACAATGGCTCCGGACTATTTTTTAGTTTGTTTGACAGCCTTGACAAACTCGCAGTCTTCTTCAGGGTTGTTTATCTCCAGGTAGCACTCTGTATTGCCAGTTGCTTCGGCCAGTCCGTCAATGGTTTCAAAAAGCTCTGCCAGATCTTTGATTGAATCCGGCCCGGTGTTTTCAATGGCAATGCGCAAAGTACCGCCTGAAGGCAGTTTGAGCCCGCTAATGTCAAGCATGTCAATGCTGGTTTTAGCTCCACGCTGATACATAGACCCTATCCGGCGCAAAAGAGGCATAATCACCTCTGCCCCGTCCCTGCCCATAAGCCTGATGGTCCTGTCTTCGGGCTGAAGAAGTCCTTCTTCAGCAGCCTTGGCAGGAGTCATGATGCAGTCGCCTGGGTCCGGCATATATATCGCAGCAGAGCCGCTTCCGATCAAGTCTGTATCCTGCTCAGAGCCAACTGGCTGTTTTACAGCATATAACCTGTTGTCCCTGATAAGAATTTTGACCGCTTCCAGAACATCCTTTTCAGGTATATCTCCATACTTCTCATTAATTTTTGCATGGAGATTTGCAATTTTTTCTTTCGGGTTACTTTGGATTTCTTCCTGGACATAGCTCTGAATCTTTCTGGGGTCCGGTCCAGCAGTATGGCTCCACTGACGCTGTCTTGCCCCTTCCATGGTAATTAGAGAATATCCGCTGCCCATGTTCAGGTCCAAAGGGACATCTCCTTCTTCCTTGCTGTAAAATTCTTCCGGAAAAGTACTATCAGCGCTTCCCATACGAAACATGCACCAAGTGCCCTTGCTCACTCCGGCTCTGACAAGCTGATCCAGTAACTCCGGCGACTCCAGCACCGGCCAGCTGCGTATTGCCTTGAAATTATCACGCAATTTTTCCAGCTCTGCCACATCATTCTGAGAAAAGAATAGTTTTTTCAGGTTGGTCAGGCCGGAAAGGTCAGCATGACTGGTGGTAACCAGCTCTCCATTATCAAGGAGGGTTTTTCTAATCTGCTCAATTACAGCAGTACCGCCTTCTGCGCCAGAAGACTTGATTTCTCTGCTGACAATCTGTCCACTGGCTGAAGGATACCAGAGATGGCGAAAACTGTCCGCTACAGACGATGCAAAGGAATTTTCCCGCTCCTGGTGACGGGAGGTATGTTCGTCTGCATTAAGTTTGTGAGGGGTTATGCCGTGATTCTGGGGGTTTTTCTTGAGCTCACGCCAGGCCAGAACTGTTCTGGCCATGTCTTTGAGCTTGTTCAGTTTTTCAACTGCTTTTGCTGTGGACGATGGTAGCTGGTAGCCTGGACCTCTTGTGCCTGGACTGACTGTTACTGTATCAGGGACAAGCAGAAATATATGATTCTGTTCTATTCTTGGCCTGTTCTGCCCGGCAGTGGTGATAAAGGGTTCAACCTCAATGGTTCCTGCATCAAGGGATATCAGGGCAATGGTTGGGACTCCCTTTTTGTCCGGGATGTCTTCCGGGGCTGAAACATCAGGGACAATATTAAACTTTGATATATCCGAACTGATTACCTTTCTGGCCGAAGCTGCCAGAAGTGAGTCAACCGCTTCCACAGAAAGACCTCTGCGCAATCTTGCCAGGGCAATATTCACTGACGGGTCCAGGCTGGCGTAATAACGTCCCTGGTTGAACCTCAAGTAATAGGCGCTGTTGTCTATCTCTTTCAAAGCTGCGGCAACCTGGGGAGGAGTCAGACCTGGAAAGCTGACCTCAAAGAGGGCATCCTGAGTGGCCAGGCCGAAAATACGCGAACCAACCCCCTGATCTCTGCCCACCAGGCTGTGCAGAAATACAGTCTTCCAGGTATATTCATACATAGGCCACTTTTCAGGGTGTGGGTTTTTCTGGTCCGCAATCTCTGCATTGCTCTTGCCGCCGGTAAGGGCGTCAGTATCTGCACCACCAACATCAGCGTTAAGGACAGTAAGAAGATCACTGCTGCCGGAACGACCGACTACCTCGCTCACTGTGCGCGCATCCCGAAGGTCAAGGTGACAGGTATGAATCATGGGAACCTTTACCTGGCGCTGCCAAAGCCTGCGAACAGCAAGAGAGAGAATACGCAGCACCCCTCTGGTGCCCTGAAAGTTTTCATAGGTGGCCAGCTTATTGTTCAGAAAGTCTATAAAGGCGGGGTGAAATGGATAATGAGAAACAAGACGGTCCTGAAAGTCTTCACGGGTCGATTCATCAGGAAGAAGAGATGAACTTTTCCGGTACATTTCCATGTAAAGGGAGGCTGTCTCTTTTGCAGCAGCTTCGTCTATGCTGGCAAAAAGTCTTCTGGAAAGGACTCGCGAAATCTCAGCAGCCTGGACAGGTACAACTGGAACTGCATCTCTGGAGACAACACTGGCAATCCCCTTTACTGCCTGCTGACCAATTTCCAGGGCTTCATCCTGATTTATTTCCTGGCCGGTTACGCTGTTCAAAAGATCAGTCAAAACCCCTGTGGATATGGCAAATGCATCGGTGGCACTGGCCAGGGTGAGTACAATGGAAATGCCCGTGTTTGTCCTGGCATATTCGTGCAGGCTCATCAAAAATGCTGCAAGCTGTTCACTTCCGTCTGGTCTTGCTGCTGAAAGCCTGGCCGCATACTGAGCCAGCTCATCTATCATAATCAAAGCTTTTTTGCCGGAAAAAATTGTGTCAAAATAGTTTTTCCCCGGTGCGGAGTAGGATGCGGCATCACTCTCAACAGCCATATATAAATCCTCACCCCCTAACTGATAAGCGATTTCTCCCCATAATGTATAAGGAATGAGTTTTGCGCCCTGGGGTTTATGCACTGGGAGTTCATTTCCGGCCACCCCTGCCACATGGATCTCTCCTTTTTCCGGGAGGAGATTCTCATCAAGTATGTCTCCAACATAAGGAGAAATTTCTTTGCCTTTATACCCGATATGGGTGCAGGCAATGAGGGTATGACTCTTACCACCACCAAAAGCGGTCTCCAGTCTATGAATTGCTGGTACTGTCAAGTCTCCGGCAATGCGGGAAAAAACCTCGCTTAACACTGTTTTAAGACCGTCAGTAACATAAGTGCCATGACTGAAAAACTGCTCTGCATCAGTGTATATAGGATGCACCCCCTGTTTATTCTCCTGATAGAACCTGATTACTTCAGGCAGGGAGGCAGTAAAGATTTCCGGGTTGAATGTACCGGCAATCAGGTCTTCTCTGGGCTGACAACTGTCAATGATGTACTGCATTACACTTTCTCCGGTCATTAGGTTGGTATGACTTTCCGAGACAGAAAAATATCTTGCTTAACTGGCTGTTAAGGCTCTGGTCTGCATATCTGTATTCTGGGGGGAATTCAATGAAAAAACATGCCTGATTTTAGCGTGGGTAAAGCTTGAGATTGATGCCAATTTTGGTCAGGGTAATGCTGCTTCCGAGTATAGGTTTGTCTAAGCAGCAAAGATCAACTCCCGAACAAACTCGGTAGCTTTGTCTCCAAATGGCTGATCTGCCTCAGGGGCGTCAATGCCGTAGAGCCTGACCTTTACCTGTATGAGTTTCTTTGGGGCTTTGATCATGTCCAGAATTCCAGATAGATAGCTTAATGGTTAATCTTTTTGTGAAGGTGAACGAAACACTGTTCCCGGAAGTTACTTAAGCTTGTTAAGTTCATCATAGCCCCTTGATGTCAAACGATATTTTTGAGTAGGGCTGTTAGGGGAGCCGGACTGTGTCATTTCAATAACTCCCACTTTTAACGCCGGCTTTATATACGAATCTCTGAAATGAATACGGTCTTTCAGTTCCAATGCATCCTGCAGCTCCTGCCGGTTTATCTCCCCTTTCAACACCTGCAGCAGCTTTTTTACTTGAGGGGTTACTTGCAGGCCTGCTTGAGGGGTTGCTTGTTGGGGTACTTGCTGGATTATTCGCTGTGCCCCTGACTGTGCCCCTGACTGTGCCCCTGACTGGGCCCCTGACTGGGCCCCTGACTGGGCCCCTGACTGGGCCCCTGACTGGGCCCCTGACTGGGCCCCTGACTGGGCCCCTGACTGGGCCTCCGACTGGGCCTCCGACTGGGCCCCAGCAGTGTCTGCCTTAAAACCCTGTTGCTGTTTATTCAGATCAGCACCAAACTCCGGCACTTTAATTATTATTCTGAATACATCACCCTCAATCATCTGAGGATCTTCCCCTCCGTAGGTCTTGCCGTACTTCATCATGTTGCGCATGCCGGAACCCAGTTCATCAGCCCTGTGGATTTCCCGGAAAAAGGCTCCGATCTGAATCTAAATTCCGGCCTTCGCCGGAATGACGTTGAAGAATATCAATTTGTTTTAACCGTCACCCCGAATCCCGAGTCAGGGTCCAGAACAAGTTCTGATCAGGGGTCCAGCTTTTCTCTCGTTTTCAGGCTGGAACCTGGGGACAAGAACAAATAAGATTAAAACAATAACAATTTGAATTTACTTCCAATATGCCTGTTGCTACATAAGTAAGCATGAAATAAAAATTAACTATGAGCCAGTAATAAATTCCGAAAAGGATGCTGATTTTTCCACCTGTAAGTGTGAAAATCCCGTTCATCTGTACTTACAATGCGACCCTCGCCGCTCTCTTCGGCCAGCAGCACAAGTGAAGCATCTGCCAAATCCATGGGCAAGTCCCTGAATTGGTGCATCAAGGTATTTAACCGAGTAAAGTGAGACGCTTGCATGACAAATATTCCCACACCCTGTGCCTCTAATGTCTGCATCCAGGACAGAGTCTTTGCGACTCCGATACGCCCAAACATGAGATGAACACATTCCACCAGCACTGGCCATGTAGTCATCAAAGCTTCGTGGTTGTGACGAAAAAAATCACAACATCGGTTATGATAGGCATCACGACGATCAATTAAGGCCAGCCATGCCCCTGTATCCACAATAATCATGATTTGTCTCCACACTTATTTGAAAAATCCAATCTGGTTTTGTAAGTCTGGGACAGTTGTGCGTCACTGGCAATGCACCCCACAAAGCCAATCTGTTCCAACTCCTGAAACAAAGAAGAGCCAGAAGAGGCAGTTGGGGAAGAATCACTTTTCTTTGTTACGGGTAAGCCATGACGATTTTTTACAAACTGAATAAAATCCCATACTTCTTTTTGCATGTTTGGGGGCAGATTCCTAATTTCATTGTGGAGATCAATTTCAGTATTCATGATACTCACCTCATTTTACAATTTAAGATTCTTACATCAAGATTTTCTTGCAAAAAGCCAGACATAAACACATTCAGCAACAAGCATCTCCATAAGTCTTTGTTTTTCCTGCCTGACACATTAAATACCAAAGCGTAGCGCATTTGACTGTGGACACCTCCCAGAATCCTGAATCCTGAATCTTGCGACTGAAAAAATAATTTTTCCAGTTAAATCGAACAGATACTTTTCACTTCAGCAATTCCCGAACGTCATAATTGACACTGGCAACACCCCAGTCCGGTTCCACACTGAATGGATTCTGAACGTAATACGGACCTTCGACCTGATCATCCTCATCCACAAACACAATGGCCAGGATGAACTTGTCCTGCTGGTTCAGGGCGTACATGATTTCATTGCGGGTGACAGTAATGGTGGTCTGCCCTTTTGCCCGGCCTTTGACTTCAATATGGCGATCAGGTGCTCCCTGTTTGTACGAAGAGATGTCCCAGCCGCATTTGTCCATGGATACATCTCTGGTAGTATAACCCCGGGCATGTTCAGCCTCAAAAACAGCCTGCATGGCCAGCTGCTCAATGCGGCTGCGCCGGACAGGGTCCTGGCTGAAGGTTGAAGCCTGTTCACCTTTTCTCAGGGCCAGGAGGCCTGCCGGAACAATCAGGGCCCCGCCCAGAACTACAGGAGGACTGGAAATTACTTTGCGCCTGGCCTGTAGTTCCTTAGTGCGATGCTCCAGCCTTGAGCGCAGCTCTTCTGCCATCCGCCTGGCATTTTCCGGCTGCATTCTGGGCTGATTGCCTGCTTCCATGGCATCTCGCAAATGGAAATACCTATCCTGCCAATAATTGATTTCTTTGACCAGTCTTTCGTGGACAGCGTTCAGGGTTTTGTCCACCTGGGTCTCCCGCCTCTGCCTGACCTCTTCAAAATGCTCGGGAACCAGCCTGGCAGCAGCAAAAGCCATGGCCTGATCTTCAAGGGACTTGCACAACCAGTGCTGCTCCATAATATCTTTGATAAGTACCCGGTCCTCAGGCTTAAGGGGTTCGAGATCAAGGTGGGGTGCCCATCCAGCCAGGGCAACACGGCCATGGGCATCAATGGATACAAACTGAATCCTGCGGGAACAGACAGAGCGCTCATTACGGGCATAGCTGCTTTCACGGACCGAGTGATCAATCATAATCAATACTCGTGGATCTGCGCCTGAGTCGGCAGGATCAACAAAGATTGTTCCCTGCTTGAGTTTATTACGGTGACTTTCCAGCACAATATCTGTGACCGAGTTCATCAGGGGGTGGCCGGGATGAACCAGACTGGCCATGGGCTTGCCGTAAAGACTGACATGGTCACGCTCAAAACAAATGCGCTGGTATTTTTTCAGGACAGGATCTCTGCTTCCAATGATCCGGTCACGTTGGCGGATGGCAGCAGGAACATGAGGAATCTCATAACGTCCGGCTTCTCTTTGACGCAGATCGCCGTTGAGACTTTTAAAGGCTTCCATGAAAAAAGCGCGGATAAAATAAGGCTGAAGTTTTCTGGCTTCCGCCTTTTCCATTTCTTCCTTGACTGCAAACAGTCTTTCCTGACTCATTATTTCTTCAGCCAGGGCACTGCGGTTCATAATCTCTTTTAGGTGCTCAGTATTCAGCACACCCTCAACCTGTTTTTCCAGCCTGGCTCTGACTTCAGGATCGTCACCATAGCGAATAGCCTCAATGAGCATATCTTTTAGAGCTCTGCCTTCAAAGACTTCACCCAGAATATCAAAGACCCGGCCTCCCAGGGCCTCGCGCTCAACTTCAAGCTTGTCAAAGAGGCGGGAAAACACATCCCCTTCTCTGGTGTCCATGGCCACCATGTTCCAGAGATGGCAGACTTCGGTCTGGCCTATTCTGTGAATGCGTCCAAAACGCTGCTCAATGCGGTTGGGATTCCAGGGCAGGTCATAGTTGACCATGAGATTGGCATTCTGCAGGTTTACGCCTTCACCGGCTGCATCTGTGGCCAGAAGAACCAGAGTATCCTGGTCAAAGCGAAACATCTCCTGGATTTTGCGGCGCTGGTCCCGGCCTACTCCTCCATGAATACAGGCCAGGCAACCTGGATCTCCAATTAGGGCAGTGATCCTCTGGTGCAGGTAGTTGAGGGTGTCCTTATGTTCAGTAAAAATGATGAGCTTGCGTCTGTTCCCCTGGGCATCAAACATAAGCTCACTGTCCTGCAGAATAGAGGACAGCTCCTCCCACTTCCTGTCCTGACCGGACAGGACAACATTTCTGGCTTTGGATTCAAGGTCTTTGAGGATATGAATTTCACTCAGAAGCTCTTCAATGGTCTGGGCAGTGGTAGCCTGGTCCACAAGCTTGTCTGTAAACTCTTCATATTCAGTGTCAGAAAGCTGGTCTTCAATGTCATCCAGTTCTTCAGAAGTGTAAGGCTCCAGGGTTTCAGCAATGTAGTCACCACGCTGCTGCATCTTCTCTTCTTCCACCCGCCTTTCCAGACGCTTTCGCCTGCGCTTGAGGGACTGATATATGGCCTCGGGTGAAGATGCCAGGCGGCGCTGAAGAATGGTCAGGGCAAAGCCGATATTGCCTTTGCGTCTGTTGTCTAAGGCGTCAGCCTTGTTCATTTCATTTTTGACGTAATCAGTAACAGCTGTATACAGGTCTGCTTCTATGTCAGACAGGGTATAACCGGCAGTATAGGCCCTGCGTTCCGGAAACAGAGGTGTTCCGTCAAACTTGAGCAGGTCCTCCTTGACCATGCGCCGCATCATGTCATCAACATCAACCTTGTGTGCTCCGTCCCTGAACTTGCCGTAAAACCGGTCACCATCCAGCAAGGACATGAACAGTTGAAAATCCTCTTCCTTACCGTTGTGGGGTGTGGCAGTCATAAGCAGAAAATGTCTGGCCCTGGTGGAAAGAAGTTCACCCAGCTGGAATCTTTTGGTCTTTTTGACCTGGTTGCCAAAGTATGAAGCAGAGAGTTTATGGGCCTCATCCACAATAATCAGATCCCAGCTGGATGTCTTGAGCTTCTCCCGGAGTTCTTCATTTCTGGACAGCTGATCCATCCTGGCAATGAGGTGGTCATGATCGTCAAACGGATTTCCGGAATGAGAGGTATCAAGCATATCCTTAGTGAAAATATTAAAGGTCAAGCCGAATTTTTCCAGGAGCTCATCCTGCCATTGTTCAACCAGACCTCCGGGGCAGACAATCATTATGCGCTGGGCATCGCTGCGCATGATAAGCTCCCGGATAAACAGACCGGCCATAATGGTTTTGCCGGCCCCAGGGTCATCAGCCAGGACATAACGCAAAGGCTGTCTTGGAAGCATGGCCTCATACACTGCTGTGATCTGGTGGGGCAAAGGGTCCACATTTGAAGTGTGAACAGCCATCATGGGATCAAAGAGATGGGCAAGGGTGATGCGCTGGGCTTCCACGGCAAGCTTGAACTCTTCGGCTGGAGCGTCAAAACCCCACGGACATTCCGACTCAGCCAGGGAAATGGCCGGCTCATCATTGCGGAACAGCATCCGCTCACTCAGCCTGCCTTCACTATCCTTGTAATAAAGAGTGACTGCATGCTCACCGAGCTTTTCCACAGATACAACCCGGACAATCTTGCCGGATTCCACTCCGGCCAGAATCTGATTGGTGGTGATGTTTTCGAGTTTGATCATCTTGGCGGCGGGTTTGGGTTGGAAATGATTCGGTCACTGCCGGAGATTTTATCTTGTAGCTTTTTCCCATATCCTCATTCCAGAATGAATTCAATATAAAAAAGCCTGACTAAAGCATTCATTTAGGTTCTGTATACACAGATGCTATGTGATGCTGGACCAGGACAGCATCGCCCTGGCCTACATCAATGGCAGTGATGGATATCTTGGCGTGGAGAGTGATGGGGAAAAGTAAGATGAGAAGGTAGTAAAATAGCTTTTTCATAATGCCTTTAATGCAGGCTCAGGGGTGCTGCGTTTCAATCCCTATTCGACAAACATCAACACAATAACTCAAGCCTTTCAAAGTCGGGCATAACCTCAGAGGCAGGTTTCAGGCATTGGAGAAGGACGGTATGATCAGTCCCAAACCCTTTATAGTCGGGCAAACCCTCAGACAACATAGCGAACAAATATCTCGAATTCATTTCATCAGTCTCAAACCCTTTATAGTCGGGCAGGCCTTAAGACAACAGCAAAAGAGGATATAATCAATGCAGAAAAAAGTCTCAAACCCTTTAAGTTCGGGCAGGTCTTAAGACTCTACCTCTCGCAACCCTTATCTGGCAAAGTCTCTCAGACCAATTTCCGTATATCCCCCTCAGCCCAAAATCAAGGAAAAATTCTATAGTAGAGTTTACTTAAGATTTGCATCATAACTCTCTGGTATTTGTACTCTCACATACTGACCATCCCTGATCTCAATCTTCCCCTGGGCCAGCAGCTTGCGGACTGACGGCCTCATCCTCTTGTTGGGAGCGTCTAACTGGAGACGGAGGAGCTGGTCGTAGGTCCTGAGTAATGCTTTGGCCTTCTTCTGCTGGTGCAATGGCAGTGACCACATGTTACTGACGTTGATCTGGCCGTCGGGAGTCAGAGAAAGGTCCAGATAAAGTGAGTAAAGGAACTGAAGCGGGTCAAAGGGTGTGTGCATAAATCTTTAGCCAGTACATAAAAACTTTATGATGATAGCTTTCTTGGTCCCTGCCAGGTATAAGAAATCTCATATTTGTTTCTGGGTAAAATAATACCTCTTTTCTATTACTTCCATCGCCTCATACTGCTGTTGCTTTACTGCGAGCGCACCACGTAATATCCTGCATCTGCAACATATACCCTTCATCAATACTCAGACCAAGCGGAGTAATCCTAACTTCAAGGCAAGCAAATCCAATGCGTGATGAATTCCATTGAAACAATTCCTTGAGATGTTGAAAATCCAAGGTCTGGTGAACAGTGATGGTCATCCCTTTGTTTAAGCGCTGTCTATTTGACTCTTTTATGGTCAAATGCTGCAATAGCTGATACCCCTTCATAGCCTCCCCATCCTTGAACCCAAACAACTCTTGGCATGCAGGGTTGGAGTCCAGGATACCTCCATGCTTATCAAGAATTGAGATGGCTATGGGAGATTTTTTGTACACAGCATGGTACTTTTCATTGCTGGCTTTCAGCTCATTTTGAATTTGTTTGAGTTCAGTGACATCCTCCCCTATGGACTGAAACTCCATAAGCCCGCCTTGAGCATTGAATATGGCTCTCTCTGTCCAGCGTTGCCAGCGAATATCCCCATCCGGGGTTATTACTTCATGCTCATGCGATATCACTGGATCTTCAGGGGTAAGTGAGGCCAGGTTTGCTAAAAAAGATTTATGATGAGATTCAGGAATCAGGCTAAGGAACGATTTGCCAAGCAGTTCTTCTCGAGATCTGTTAAAATACTGGCAGTAAAGGTCATTAACATAAGTCAGTTTGCAACCGGGAAGGAATCTGCAAAGCATTGCTGGAGAATCTTCTACAATGGCTTTATATCTGGCCTGGCTTGCATGCATTCTATCCAGTGCATTTCTCATGTCGGTAACATCCCTGCCAATACATAAAACTTCAACCACTTCCCCCTTAGCATCTGTAATCGCTTTATTGGTCCAGGCGATCCATACTCTTGTGCCGCATGCCAGCATATTTTCATTTTCATTGTTGGAGTACTTCTCAGGATTCTTTCCAATTTCCTGAATTAAACGATCAAGCTTGACCCCCTTAACATCTACCTCTGGCACAATAGTTCCTACGACATTCCTGCCTATGATTTGCTCTGCCTTATACCCGAAAAAGGATTGAGCATACTCATTGAAGTAGATCACGTTCCCCTGCGAATCCATACGAAGAAAAATACTGTTGGCATTATCAACCAGTTCTTTATATCTGGCTTCATTAACTTTAAGTTCCTCTTCTGCCTGCTTTGCCCTGTCAATGCTGGTAATGAAACCAATATAGTATGTATCATCTTGATCTTCTTTCTGAATAACCCGTACATTGATGGAGGCCCAGAAAGCTGTCCCGGTCTTGTTTTTCAATCGGCATTCATAATTGTGGATAGCTCCTTGACTGTTCAAGATATCGATTAAAGCTGTTCTGTCATCAGGGTTAGCATATAGTTGAGAGATATGACTCACGCCACTAAGCGCCTCCTGAGGGGTGTCATATCCAAACATTCGAGCAGCATATGGATTAGCAGACAGCACCCTTCCGTCAGGAGTAGACATGAAAATACCTATAGGGGCTTCAATGAACATAACTTCAGAATCGTGAAAAATTCCTGTGTGATTTTTTACTGGAAAATTAACCATATATTGCTCCCGCTTAAGAGGTGAAAGAAAAGCTGATTGAAAGAATATGGGCCCTAAAGCAAATCAAGCGTATTTCTAAACCATCATTGTAGATGAGCTTTGGAGATAAAGAGCAAACGGCGAGAGCTGCAGGCTAAGAACAAGCATAAATTATATGGAAAGCTTTCGACTGATTTAGATAACACAAATCCTTTAAACTTCTACTATCAAAAATTTATAATATAATCAACAAAATTTATATTTTATACTATCAAGGTTCCTGGAGCTCCGGAACAGCCGAACCTTCAGGTTGCTTAAGTCTTTACGCAGCCTTCTTCAAGCCATCAAGGTAGTTAGTGAACTTCTGGAACAACTGCTTATCATCTTTGCACCTCTGCAGATTGTAGTGCTGTTCATCAAGCTGCTCTTGGGTTAAGTCCCTGACACCGTGTCCGTACTTACCAGCGAGATAGACCTCATACTCAGGGATCTTGCTTCCCAGGCCAAGCTTGCGCAAAGAGTTGAAAAGGTCCACAACAGTAGAACTGCGCTTGGCTGGAATGTCTGTCTCCTTCTGTGCTGGGAAGGGCTCGGGCTTGCGAGTGACAGGCTCACCTTGGCCATTGCCATCATCAGGGGTGGTCCCGTTAAGCCAGGACTTCAAGGTCTCGCCGGTATCAATCCCCGGTGTGAAGTAACTGCCATCAAAGAGGGACGTGCGATCCTTGGTGGCCGTGGCAATGTGACCATCCACTGATAGCTCCAATACGGCTGTGAACTCATACTCTAAGCCGTCACGCTGCACCGGAGCCAGGCCGATCTTGACTGGACGGGTCTTACCAGTACGTTCATCCTTCACAACTTCCCAGGCAGTCTTGCTGCGGATGGTAGCGATGATGTGCATTGGAGCACCCAGCATGGCATCCACCAGGGCATTATGCTTGGGACTGGCCTCACGCCAGGCTGCAAAGTTATTCTTCAGAGCCTGTGACGCTTTGTCCACGTAGGCTTGTCTCCGTGTATCCTCAACCAGTCCAATCAAAGCATCCTGACCAAATGCAGCCACGACTGCCTACACCACAGGGCTGGCCATTAGAAACACCTTGATATTTCCTTCCAAAGATGATTATTATTCAGTAAAGGGCATAGCCATCTACACTACTCACACAGCTGAACAGCCTGAACCGCTCATAAGCCTCACTGCCAACCACTGCCAACCAAGTTGGCACCAACTTGCAGCTGAATATGTCTGCTTCTTTTTGCAACATACTGATATTTAATATATTTATTGTTTGGTATAGATAGTGTCTTGCATATGAAAAACATCAACACTCAACCAAGGAGGGTCATTATGAAAAAGTGGAGTGTGAAGGTTTTTGGAATCGCGGCAGTGGGAGTACTGGTTTGCCTGCTGGGCATGGATCAGGCCGGAGCGTGGAATCAGGCAGATCTGGATAAGCTGCTGGAGACTGGTTTTTGCAGGGAATGTAACCTGGCCAGAGCCAACCTGAGAGAGGCCAGACTGGTCTCCGCCCACGTGCAAGAGTCTAATCTTGGGGGGGCCGACCTGTCAGGGGCCAACCTGTCCGAAGCCGATCTGCCTGGAGCCGATCTGAGCGGGGCTGATCTGAGCGGAGCTGATCTGAGCGGGGCTGATCTGAATATGGCCTGGTGGACGGACGGCAGGCGATGCGATTATGGGTCAATTGGTCGCTGCAAGTGCAGGCTGGAGGGGTTGGGGTTATAGATCTGCCAACTACACAGGAGAATAAGCATGCTAAGAATTACCAGAATGACAATTGTGACGATAACTTTCATGCTCTGCCTTACCTGCTTGCTCCTTTCAAGCACGGCCTTTGCGGAGAGGTGCGTGGATAACGGTGACGGAACCGTCACCGACAATGGCACCGGCCTGATGTGGCAGAAGGATACTGCTGGTCCCATGAACTGGAACCAAGCTATGCGCTACGCTTCCGGCCTATCCCTGGGAGGACATTCTGACTGGTGGCTACCCAAAAAGCATGAATTACAGGGACTGTATCATTCGCCATGTAAAAACATGATGGACGTTGAGAGCGGTTGGGGAGGTTTCTACTGGTCCTCTTCTACTGGTGTTCCCAATGCAGTCAGCGCATGGCGCTTTAATTTCAACGGTGGCGCCCTCTACGTCGAGCATAAGTCCAATACCTACTATGTACGCTCCAAACGTTCGGCACAATAAGGGTGGTTCGATAATCCAGAAATGCGGCCTTTTGCCAAGATGGGGTTGCAGCTGATGACAGCTCCATTAAGCCGGAATAGAGGATTGAAACGTTTACCATGTAATTACACTCAACCACGGAGGAACGTCATGAGGAAAATGCGGATAAAGATTTTCACAACAGCGGCACTGACCTTGATGCTCTGCTTGACCGGACTGGTCATGACCAGCGAAGCCCAGGCCCAGAGATTCGTAGACAATGGGAACGGGACAGTGACGGATACGATGACTAACCTGATGTGGACCAAGGATGCCGATCCGTTCGGCAGATTGAACTGGGAGGACGCCATGTCCAGGTGCGAGTCTTTCAGTATCTCCGGTATTGGCGGCTGGCGACTGCCGAGCAGGGATGAGCTTGTGGCTTTATCCCATGCACTTAAAGGCGGACATCCCTTTACCGGGGTCCAGTCGTCCAACTACTGGTCCAGTACGTCCAGCGCGGGCTACCCGGACGACGCGTGGTTCGTGGACATGTACTACGGCGACGTGGTCTACAGCTACAAGCCCTACGCCTACCACGTGTGGCCCGTCCGCGCCGGACAGTGAGGTGATTTGGAGCTTGCCTGGAATATTTGGTTGCTCAACACTTTTACACTGACTTCACCACAAGGGGGTTCGAAATGAAAAAACTATTCCTGACCACCTTCCTGGCCTTGGGTCTGCTGTTCATGGCAACGCCCAATCTTCATGCCGCCACCGGAACCTACATCGACTGCATCTACGGCTGCCCAAATCTGATCGACTGCTCAGGTGTCATTGCGAGCGAGTCTTCGAGCGCGGCAATCCTTGTTGCGAGCGAAGCGAAGCAATCTCGTGCTAAGGCTATTACATCTTTTCTTTGTAGCTCCAGCCACTTTTTGAAGAAGCGGCTGAAGCCGCAAGAACAAAACGTTCCCAGGCTGGAGCCTGGGAACGAGGGGTGTAAGTTACTCGCAGGTTCGGTACCGGGCCGCCCGGGTGAGAAGCTTAAAAATGGCTTAATTGTCGTTGAACACTTAATCTCGGCGCTGGTCCTGATCAGGCCGATTCTGGCATATCTTTTCATCATCCCTATCTTTCTCTGAACCTTCAGAGCTTCCAAAGTTTCAGCCGCCTTTGAGCCCGCACATGGGCAGGATTTTGACAAAGGCGTACATGAGTCCGGCCAGGGTCAAAAGGATTATAATCAGTACGATTGCAGTTGTCATGGCATCTAACCTCAATGATAAAAATTAATCATCATCAAACTCTGCATTCTGAAAATTCAGGGTGGCGCAGTTTTCCCGAACAGACCTTTCAGTATGTTCATCAAATCCAGCCCGGCCATGATGGTTTTACCTGCGCCTGGATCATCAGCCAGCACGTAACGTAAGGGCTGCCTGGGAAGCATGGACTCATAAGCAGCAGTGATCTGGTGGGGCAAAGGGTCAACATTAGAAGTGTGAACAGCCATCATGGGATCAAAGAGATGGGCAAGGGTGATGCGCTGGGCTTCCACGGCAAGCTTGAACTCTTCTGCCGGTGCATCAAATCCCCACGGACATTCCGACTCAGCCAGGGAAATGGCTGGCTCATCATTGCGGAACAGCATCCGCTCACTCAGCCTGCCTTCACTATCCTTGTAATAAAGAGTGACTGCATGCTCACCGAGTTTTTCCACAGATACAACTCTTACGATCTTGCCGGATTCCACTCCGGCCAGCATCTGGTTGGTGGTGATGTTTTCGAGTTTGATCATCTTGGCGGCGGGCTTGGGTTGGAAATGATTCGGTCAACTGTTCCCTGACTGCTCTTCTTGATCTTTTCAAGAGCTGAGTTCAGAGCATCAATGGTCACCGGCTTGGCCAGGTAGTCATCCATCCCAGCTTCAAGGAACTTTTCCCGGTCTCCTGCCATGGCATAGGCAGTCATGGCAATGATGGGAATATCTTTCTTCTGACCAAGATCCTTCCATGAGCGGATAGCCCTGGTCGCCTCAAGTCCATCCATGACAGGCATCTGGATATCCATGAGAATTAAATCAAAATCCTGTTCCTGGAGCAGATCCAGAACTTTCTGTCCATTTTCAGCAACAGTGACTGAGTTTCCTGACTTTTCAAGAGTTCTACAAGTGACAAACTGATTGTCCGGATCATCTTCTGCCAGCAGGATGCGCAAAGCATGTTCTTTTCCATCCACAGGTTTGACGGTATCTTCAGTACAAAATTTTTCAGCATCAGGCAGTTTAAACGAAAGAGTTACCTGTATGCTGGTCCCTTTTCCCTCAGTGCTGGACACATTAATCTCTCCATTCATCAAATCTACCAGCCTTTTGACAATAGCCAGGCCCAAACCTGCACCCTGATAAGGGCGCGTATATGACTCTTCAGCCTGAAAAAATGGAGAGAACAGATCTTTAAGCTTGTCCTCGGCAATACCGATTCCAGTGTCTGAAACAGTGAACAAGACCTTACAGATGTTTTCAGCACCTGATGTCAACGGTGCAATTGTCAGTTGCACCTTGCCACGATCAGTGAATTTCAGAGCATTACCAACCAGATTGAAAAGAACCTGACGAACCCTGTGAGGATCACCCAGCACTCGGACTGGAAGGCTATGATCCATATTTGATTCCAGCAGGATATTCTTGTCTCTGGCAGTAATTTTGAATAGTTCCAGTACAGAAGTCTCTATCTCCTTGAGGCAGAACTCTTCTTCATGAATGCTCATCTTACCGGCCTCAAACCTGGACAGATCAAGGATATCTGAAAGAAGTCTGGTCAGGCGATGAGCTGCATTTATGGACAGTTCTAAATATTCCCTCTGCTCTTGATTCAAGTGAGTCATTAGCAGCAACTGCAGCATGCCCATAATACCGTTGATGGGAGTACGAATCTCATGACTCATATTAGCCAGGAATGCGCTTTTGGCCCGGTTGGCGGCCTCTGCCTGCTCCTTGGCTATGAGCAGGGCTTGTTCATCTTGTTTACGTTCAGTAATAACCTCAGTATAAACTATTATGCCACCTATGGATTCATCCTTCTCATACCATGGTCGACATTCCCAGCGAGTCCATTCCACTGTGCCGTCTTCCCGGTAATACGGATCATCTTCAGCACTGAGTACTTCTCCTTTTAGAGCCTTCTGATGAACCTCCCTCCATTTTTGGGGCAAATCCGGGAATACCTCATAATGGTGCTTGCCAATAATCTCTTCTTCCTTGACATTAAATTCATCAAGGTATCGCTGACTGACAAAGATATAGTTCAAGTCCCGGTCATGAACGGCAACAGCACTTCTTGTATGCTCAACAATATAGCGCAAAAGATCCCGGTAATGGCTAAACGTATCTTCAGCCTTCTTAAACTCTGTGATGTCACGGCTGATTCCAAAAAGACCCACAACCTCTGAGTTATTTTCATCATATACCGGCCATTTATTTGTTAACACCCAGCCAAGTTTACCGCTTTCATCAAAAAATGGATTTACCTTGTTTAAAACCGGAATCCCTTCCCTAAAAACCTGTTCTTCCTCGTCATAGTAAATGCGGGCGGTTTCTTTTGGGAAAATTTCAAAATCATCCTTGCCCACAAGATCTCTCCAGTCATTGCAGCCGACAATATTGGCCATGGCCTGACTGCAGAATCGAATACGCCTGTCCCGATCCTTAAAGTAAAGAAAGTCCGTGGTATTCTCCAGCATGAGTAAAAAGTCGCTACTAAAAGCACTCAGAGTATTCTTATCCTGTCTGTACTCAGCTATGTAGGTTACTACACCCTGATACTCTATGCTTTCGTTGTTTTCATCCTGCACAATACGTAAATTAAGAAGCACCTTGAACTGGCTTCCATCTCGACTACGCAACACGCACTCACGACTGAAGGGTTGCATTTCATGATTACGCCTGACAGTAAAATTTTCTATGTCTTGCAAATCAGTAAAAGTCTCAGAAAAAATGTCTGTGACAGATCCTATCATTTCTTCTGGAGAGGCATAACCCAACATTTGCGCAAAAGACTTGTTGGCATACATACAGCGCCCATCAGAACGTGAGATAAAAAAACCGTTTGAAGCATTTTCAATGAAATCCTGAAAATCTGGTTGTTTCATTCTACTTATCCTGCCTGGTTTTGGTAATGCAACATGACCATGTCAGCCCATTGACTGCACCATGAACTATGCAACAACCTCAAGTAAAAGGGGATATTTTGACAGCATTGTATCACAAGAAAAAACTGATTGAAAAGGAAGGCAAAATGATAAAAAGGCAACCAGATTAGCTCTACGGGGTTCACTTTCCTTCCTGTATTGCGGGTGGATGGTTGGGCTGACAACTTACATAAGACTGGGTTTGTGATGGAAATCTATCTCTCCTATTCAGGTTTTCAAAAATCCATAATTCAGTCAACAAAAATTTATATTTTATACAATCGAGGTTTCTGGAGGCCCGGAACAGCCAAACCTCCAGTATCTCTAAAGTTTTTTTTGAACCTCGATTATGGTCTCAGCTTTCTTCAGTTCTTTTTTAAGCCTGGCATTTTCCAGTTCAAGTTCCCGGATACGCTTTTGTTCTTGCTTGTTCTTTGATTCTTTTGGACCACGTTTTCCGGATAACCCTTGAAAGGCTGCCGGAAAACTTGAATCGACCAATTCTTGTGTTCCCTGCTTAGCATATCATTTACTTCTGACACCAACTGGAATAATGCCTTGACGTCTATAATGGGCATCGTTATAATGTAATGCATGATAAGGACCTTTAAATCTATCGGAGCTGAGGATATTTTTGATGGAGTGGCATCTCAAGCAGCTCGAAGATGCTGTCCCCAATCAATTTGGCCTATTGCCCGTCGGAAACTGGATCAAATCAACAGAGTTCGAGCGGTCAGTGAACTTAATGTTCCTCCTGGAAATCGACTGGAGCGTTTGAAAGGTGACCGGGAGAATCAATATAGTATTAGCATCAATCAACAGTATAGAATATGCTTTATATGGGAGGAAGGTCATGCCTACGAGATCGAAATCACAGATTACCACTGAAGCAGGGAGGCGGTTGCCTAAGAATCGTCCTCCGACGCATCCCGGGGAGATGCTTCTCGAGGAATTCATCAAGCCGCTTGACCTTACCCAAACTGAACTGGCGCGACATCTAAGCGTTTCTTACCCTCGCCTGAACGAAATTATTAATGGCAGACGTTCAGTAACCCCGGATACTGCCTTGAGATTATCCCGTGTTCTGGGCATGTCTGCTGATTTCTGGCTGGGTCTGCAACAGGATTGGGACCTCTGGCATGCCATGAACAGCCCTGAAGCAAAACAAATTAATCGTCTGAAACCAATCCTCAAAAACCAACATTCTTTTGCATAGCCTTTTTCAGTACTTGATATATATTTTGATATCACTCGATAGCTGTAGGTGAGAGTAATGTTAGTTCAGGTCTCCGGCTATGTACCATCAGGAGCCATTTATGTTACTCGGAAGACTGGCAAATAAAGGCTTGACAATTCAGGCAGGTTTGGACTTCTGCCAGAATATGAACGTAGTCTTGACTCCATGTATCTTTAGCCGGGCCACTCAAAGCATCCTGTCCAAATGCAGCCACGACTGCCTTCACCTCCACTCCAGCCACAATAAATATCTTGTAACTTCCCCCCAAGGCAGTGTATTGTCCAGCTAAGGATAGAACTCTGTACGCGCCAAGCGTTCGGCTCAGTGAGCTAATTCGATACTTTGGAAATTTGGCCTTTGGGCCCGATGGGGTTGCAGCTGATATTTGTGGACAATTGGAACGGGACAGTGACGGACACTGTGACGGGGCTGATGTCGACTGTTCAAGGATAATTATTCAGCCCAGCATTCGGGCTTGGGGAGGGGTTATGAAAAAAACATTCACACTATTTTTGCTGGCATCAGGTCTGCCGCTGCTTTTGGGAGCACAGCCAGCCATGACCATTATGCCTTATGATGGAAGAGCCCTTGTGGCTGAACGCTGCACTACATGCCACAACCTGGATCGAATTGAACGTAGTTTCGGCCAGGACTTGGCCTTCTGGGAAAAAACTGTGGACCGGATGCTGGGTAAATGGAACATGCTCAGCGATGCAGAACGGGCAGCCGTTTTAGCTTATCTGATTGATCCTTACGAAGCAACCGAATCTGAAATAATACATTCCTGAATATGTCCTGGCCCCAACAAATCAAGCCTACACTGCCTCAGACATTACCCGAGGCTGGGTTTCCTTCAGGGCATTAAATATCCCGTCTATCACATTATCCTTCCCGGCAAATAAACCATCAGGGCCGCCAGTATGGCGAAGTCTATAAGGATTACCGCGCTCGCCCCAGTTGAATGGACGTTTAAAAATATTTTTTTTTGAGGTTCGGGCGAAGCCGGTATTAGATCTGAATCCGCAAAACTTTATTGGGAATCCATATCACGAATTCAGATCTTTAAGTCCTGCATCAGGCCAGTGTTATCTTGTCATTTAGATAAACATCCTGAATATAATTCAAAATCTTAACTCCTTCGCTCATGGGTCTCTGGAAGGCCTTACGCCCGCTTATCAGCCCCATGCCTCCAGCCCTCTTATTAATAACCGCAGTACGCACAGCATCAGCGAAGTCGTTTTTGCCGGATGCGCCTCCGGAATTGATGAGCCCGGCCCTGCCCATATAACAGTTTGCCACCTGATACCGGGTCAGATCTATGGGATGATCTGTAGCTAATTCACTGTAAATTCTCTCATCTAATTTGCCATAAGAGGAATCGCCCGTATTCAAGGCCTTGTATCCGCCATTCACCTCAGGAAGCTTCTGCTTGATGATGTCTGCCTGAAGGGTGACCCCGAGATGGTTGGCCTGTCCGGTGAGATCAGCTGCAACATGATAGTCCACCCCACCTGTTTTAAAAGCACTGTTTCGCATATAACACCACAAAATCGTAGCCATACCAACCTCGTGGGCATAGGAAAAGGCCCGGGCCACCTCCACAATCTGACGGTCTGAATTCTGGGATCCAAAATAGATGGTAGCACCCACAGCAGCAGCACCCATATCGCAGGCCTGATCAATTGTTCCAAACATTATCTGGTCAAAGGTGTTGGGATAGGTCAAAAGTTCGTTGTGGTTTATTTTTACTACAAAGGGAATCCTGTGCGCATACCTGCGCGCCACCGAACCCAGCACGCCAAAGGTAGATGCTACGGCGTTACATCCACCTTCCATGGCCAGTTTTACAATATTCTCTGGATCAAAGTATGCGGGGTTCTTAGCAAATGAGGCACCCCCGGAATGTTCAACTCCCTGATCCACAGGAAGAATTGACAGGTATCCTGTATCTTTGAGACGACCATGGCTGAAAAGCCGCTCAAGGTTTACCAATACTCGATTGTTTCTATTAGATTCGGAGTAAACACGGTCTACAAAATCCCACCCTGGAGCACTAAGCTGTTCTCGGGCAATTGTCCGGCATTTATGCTCAAGCAGATAATCTGCATCCTCTCCCAGCATTTCAAGCAGTTCATCGTGACTATTTCTCATAAAACCATTCTCCTTTGGCAAGTCCTAACGTCCCTGCCTGTTTAATTTTAAATTGTTGTCCGGACATTTTTTCCTTTCAGGTAATTCAATTGTGCAGGAAATCCTTCGGATTTGTTTCTTGGCGCAGGCAGGGTTGAAGCGGAAAGTCTAACAGGGCATGAGGGCATGGTGCCCCCATGCCGGCTAAAAAATTGGCACAATGTATACATTCATAAGCTCTTCACCCGGGCGGCCCGGGAACGAACGTGTGAGTAACTTACACCACTCGTTCCCAGGCTCCAGCCTGGGGACGTCTTGTTCTTGCGGCTCCAGCCGCTTCTTTGAAATGTGGCTTAAGCCACAAAAAAAGAGGTAATAGC
>NZ_KN882177.1:91316-128336 GCF_000934755.1 Desulfonatronovibrio magnus | reverse complement strand
GAGTAACTTTAAGACTCTGTCACTTTTCTGGAAATTGGGACAGTCCCCGCGAGGTGCTACAAACAAGACTGATGCTCCATTGGTTCCTGGAAGAATTTTGCTTTAATGAAAAAATTTACACAGCGAGGGACAGTCCCTGTGCCAGGCGCAAAGTTCCCATCTTTGACGGAACTTTTCAGACAAATGTGCATTAATCAAAGCAAAAATCGTCAAAATATGAAAATTATAACCATCTGATTTTATTAGCAAAACGATTGTAGTTACTTGTAAGAGTTCAAATATGGCTAATTTATCTTCAGAAGACCTTAAAACCAGGTTCAGCGCATACCAGCCATCACCCATTTGACCACAATTTGTAAGGATAAGCTACTAAATTGCTGTTATAATACCTGGAATCACCTGTTACCTCCTGGCCTGCCCAGTCAGGCTTAACATAAGACTGACCCTCGCTTTCCAGTTCAACTTCGGCGATAACCAGACCTTCATTGTCTCCTGAAAAATCATCAACTTCCCAGACAAGACCGGCAAAAGGAATGCTGTACCTTTTTTTAACAATCAGGGGTTTTTGAGCAAGCACATCAAGCATTTGACAGCAGTCCTCAAAAGGAATTTCATACTCAAATTCCAGACGCGAAGCACCAATAGTCACACCCTTGACAGCTATGAAACCCTTGTTCCCAATTGTGCGCACCCTGACAGTTCTTTGCCTGGCTCTACTAAGGTAACCCTGACGGTAAACAATGCCTGTTGCCAGTGTTTTCCACTGGTTGCCGGTTACCAAAAATTTTCGTTCAATTTCCTGAGCCATTATTTGTCAATATCGCTGTGGTGTTATTCCGACGCACACAAATGACATATTCCGGTCACTTTTTTCAAATCTAAGACAAAAGCGATGCCTGCGCCGGGTTTATCGAGCTTGCCCGCCTTTATTATGGCATCGAGAATTCTATCTGTATCGCCCTCAGGAACAATGGTCAAAACAATCTCTTTTTCCGGCTCAATGGGAATACCCAGCAGGGTTTTGTTTTCCCTGATGCCGGTTCCTCTGCCCAGAATAATTGTTCCGCCTTCAGCACCAGCCTCCTTGGAGGCCTTGACGATTGTCTGGCAAGTGCCTTTGTTGACTATGGTGACTATGAGGTCGAATTTTGAATCAATTTTCATTTAACTCACTCCTTTGGATGAAATTCAGAACAACTCCCACAAGCATGACTGAAAGAATAGGTGCCATGGCCACTAAGGCAATAAGTCCGAACCCATCCTGCACCGCGCTCCTTCCCTCCATGGCCTCTGCCAGACCAAGAGCAATAGCCATGACAAAAGTGACAGTCATGGGGCCTGTAGCCACTCCCCCGGCATCAAAGGCAATGGCGATAAAGGCTTGCTCGCAAAACTTCATTAAAACAAGTGCACAGATATACCCTGGTATAATAATATAATATATGGGAATGCCGTAAATTATTTTGGCCATGCCCAGGGCAATAAACAGCCCAACCCCGATACAGAGGATTGTCAGCAGGAAACGCTCGGCAATGGCTCCGGAAGATGCTTTCTCCACATTTTCACAAAGAATGCGCACAGCAGGTTCAGCAACTGTGGCTACCACGCCCAGCAAAAAACCAATGGGCATAAGTATCCACAGATGGTCCAGAGAATTCATAATTTCACCCATCATGGTTCCCACAGGCATGAACCCGGCATGCACTCCCTGCAAAAACAGGGTAAGGCCGGCTACAGCGAGAATAACTCCCTTAAACAGGTTAATGACATATTCTCTCGACATTTTTAAGTAAACCAGCTGGAAAAACAGGAAGAAACCAACCAGCGGACCAATGGCTATCAGCACTTCACTTAATACGTGCCTGAAGTCAATAAAATCTATTAACATACTCATGAGTAAATGATCCCCAAAATCATAACGCCCAGCACAGGACCGATGGAAGCCAGGCCAATAAGTCCGAAGCCATCATTCATGGACGATCTGCCTCCAAGAACAGCAGCAACGCCAAGCCCCAGAGCCAGGATAAAAGGTACTGTAACAGGTCCGGTAGTTACACCTCCGGCATCAAAGGATATGGGCACAAAATCATCAGGAGTAAAGTAAGACAGTACAAGTATCAGGATATATCCAGATGCCAGCAGATAGGCAATGGGTATATTAAGAGCTGTTCTGAGCATGGCCAGGGTAACAAAAATTCCTACTCCAAGGGCCACCGAGGCAACAAGAATATAGCGATTGACCAGGCCTTCGGAAACTGAATCCACAAACCCCACCAGAACCCAGACATCAGGCTCGGCCAAGGTTACCATGAAGCCAAGCACAAAAGCAAAAAAAAGCAGAAAAAACATGGAACCCCTCTTGGGAAGTTCAGCTCCAATGGCTTCACCCATGGGTAAAAGCCCTACCTTTACTCCCTGCAGGAAAAGAAAAAGGCCTGTCATGACCATTGCCGCCCCTATAAGAAACCGGGCAAATACCTCCCAGGGCATATTAATGAGAACAACCTGCAGCAGAATGACAACTATGGTTATGGGCATGACAGCCAGGACAACCTCAACAATACCTTCTTTTATGTTGCTTTTCATGTGTTGTGACCAGAATGTTAGTTGTTTATAATGTAAATCTTATTAATTTTGTCATAGTTCACTGGACAGTCAAAAGTTCTTGTGCAACCCCTTGGATTTAAATGAATAAAAAAAGCACGGGCCTGCACTATTACTGAGTTACCAGTTACCTGGTATTATTTTTGCGCAAAATGGCTTAAAAATTTGGATTCAGCCTCAGTCGTACCAATTAATATTAATTCATCATCTTTGGCAAGTATGGTATCAGGCTCTGGATTTATGATGGTTTCTCCCTGACTCTCAATAGCAATGACGCTGCAGCCTGTTTTCTTGCGAATTTCACTTTCAGCAAGGCTTTTGTCTTCTAAGGATTTGGGCATTTTCTCTTTAAATACATCTAAACCTTCAGCCACCATGAGCACGTTATCACCCTTCAAATAATTAATAATTGTATTGGCACCCATGGAGGCGTAAGACATAACCAGGTCTGCTCCGGCATGGTGCAGTTTGGAAATATTTCTATCTCTTGTGGCCCTGGTGATTATCTGGATCTCAGGGCGCAGCTTGCGGCAATATATGGTCAGATAGATATTCAAATCATCATTGTTGGTGGTGATAATAACAGAGGGAGCTTTGTCCATTCCTGCCTTTTTCAGGATATACAGATCAGCGGCATTGCCCTGGACATATTTTTCTTTATTAGCCGCCAGACGTACGTTCTTTTCCACCACCCTGTATTCAATTTCGTTCTCATCCAGAGCTTCGGCAGCGGCTCTGCCTACCCTTCCGCCTCCAAGAATCAAAACAGGGGCAAAAGAAAGATTGTAGATTCCATAAATCTCGTCGTATTTTTCCAATTGCTCTTCAGAGCCAGCCAGAACCAGAACCGAGTCAGAAGTAATCCTGGTTTCAGGAAGCGCAGCAATAAACTTGCCCCGTTCCCAAATACCCACAACATTAGCTCCTGTGGCCTCTCGAAGCTTGCTGTCTATAAGGGTTTTGCTTTCGAGAGGTGTGCGCATGGCAGGGGCTTCAGCAATCAAAAGATCATTGAATCTTCCGATAATGTTGGCATGCATGCTTACGCCCAGCACTCTTCTGGCCAGTGCTCTACCCAGCATCCTGGGGAATTGATAAACCTGAGTGCTGCCTGCCAGATCAAGAATATCAACTGACTCTTTGGCCTCGGCAGAAGTAATGATTTCCACATCCCTGGAAAATTGTCTTAATGTAAAAGCAGCACTGGTATTGGTCTGGTCGTCATTGTTGAAAAAAACCAAAGCAGCCCGGTCAGCTCTGGCTTTTTCATAAGTTGTCATATCATCAAGGTCGCCCAGCAAAACTTTGTAGCCCTGATCATAATATTCAAGGGCTTTCTGCTGATCTGAAGTTATAATAGAGTACTCATAATTATACTGCTTAAGTTTCTCAATCAAGGAAGCGGATAAGGGATCCATATTACTCAACAAAACATGATTTTCAGTATTTCTCGGCAGCTCTCTCGGTGCCCGGGCTTTATTCTGGGCTTCAAGCCAGGGGGCATAAAAGAACTGAATAAAAGTGAAGGGAAGCATGACGAGGAGAAAAATAACTCCTGAAAGAAGGACTACTGAAGAAAAAATTTTGCCAAGTTCACTGGTGAACACTATGTCTCCATACCCCAAAGTGGTCATGGTAACTATTGTCCAGTATATGCCGGAAATAAAAGAGTATTCCTCGCCCTCATAAACCTTGATGTAATGGAAGGCAATGGTGTACAATGACATTAGCAGCAGCAGAACCAGAATAAACTTGAGTAACGCTCTGACATTGGCTTTGGCCTTTTTATTCTGAAAAAAATAGACCAGTACAGAAGGTAAAAATTTCATTTTCAGCTCCCTGGATTGGAAGATCAAGCTATGCTTTCAAAAGCCTGTTTAAAGCTTCTTTTATCGCTTCCACCTGTACAGGTTTGGCAATATAGTCATCCATTCCAAGCTTGAAAAACTCATTTTTATCCTTCTCTAACGCGTGGGCTGTCATGGCAACAATGGGAATATCTCTCGACCTGGAGTATTCGGGTGCATTTCGTATGACCTGAGTTGTCTCGATTCCACCCATGCCAGCCATCTCAATATCCATCAGCACACAATCGAAATCTTCTTTCTTCAGAATATCCAGGGCCTGCTTTCCATGGTGGGCAATAAAAACGTAATGATTCATCATCTCCAGCATCTTACGAATGGCAAACTGGTTGGTGGGATCATCTTCGACAACAAGAATTTTTAAGGCAGAAGCATCTGATCTTTGCTGCTCTGTATGAGAAGCAGCTGCTGCACCGGAATCAGAAGGACCCTGTTCACAGCTTTTGTCATCTGCAATCTTGAAAGAAAAAGTCAGATAAGCTGTTGTGCCCTTGTCCTCCTCAGTTTCTAAGCATGCCGCTCCATTCATCAGCCCAACCAGCCTTTTTACAATGGACAGGCCCAGCCCTGCACCCTGATAGCTTCTGGTGTGCGCGCACTCAGCTCTGGAAAAGGGATTGAAAAGTTTCGTTAGACAATTATCACATATTCCAATGCCGGTGTCACTGATCTGAAAAAGAAGCCTGACAGTATCTGGGGCGAGAGGTGTCAGGGTTGAAATGTCAATACTCACGGATCCATTTTCAGTATACTTTACTGCATTGCCGGCCAGATTAAACAGAACCTGACGCAACCTTGCCTCGTCACCTATGAGACAGTCAGGTATATCTTCAGCTGCTGAACAGCTGAAGTTAATGCCCTTCTCTTTGACCATGAGCCCAAAAGTTTCCTCTATGGCTCTGCAGATATGCTTGATATTAAACTCTGACAGCGTAATGCTCATTTTGCCTGCTTCAACTCTGGAAATATCAAGGATATCCGATAGCAGATCTGTCAGGCGTTGTGAGGATTTAAGGGCGAGTTCAGTGTATTCCTGTTGCTCCTCTGTCATGTCAGTGGTCTGTAAAAGTTGAACCATGCCCATAATACCATTGAGAGGAGTGCGAATCTCGTGACTCATATTGGCCAGAAACTCAGACTTGGCCATATTGGCTGCTTCAGCCTGTGATTTGGCTTTGATCAAAGCGTCTTCAGTAAATTTTAGCCGGGTAATATCATCAACAATGAGCAACAGCCTTTCCTGATGATCAGGTGATGAAGTGAAGCTGTCAAAGCATTGTTTGCGTCCAGTCAACTTTACAGGCACAATCTGACCTTGACGCGTCCGCAGGTTGATCTCAAAACTTTTGTCATCCGGGTTTTTAAAAAAAGGACGAAAACGTCCCAGAAAGATTTTCTGATCTTTTGCAGGCAGAAGGTTAGTGAAAGATTGATTCATGACTACGTCTAAGTCATACCCGCTCATATCTAAAAGTGTCTGATTTACCTGTCGCACAATGCCGTGTTCATCAAGACTCAGATATCCTGCAGGAGCATTGTTATATAGATGAGCAAAACTGTCTCTGGTTTTTTGCAGACTTTGCTGTGCATGACGTAAATCTTCATTTTGCAGTTCAAGCTCAATTTGGTAAACTTGCAGATCATGAACCAGCTTTTTTATTTCTTCAGGAGAAAAGGAGGTTTTATCTTCAGGCTTTTCAGCAATAAGGCTTTCAGCCCTTTTTCTCAAACTCTGCTCATTTTCTTTTGTGCTCATTTAAGACATCTCCGATCTTATTGGTGTGATGATCAACCATTGGTGACTTACTGCTTCTGACAAGTAATCATAATCGTTTTGACAATAAATTCAGGCACTTACAAACTTCAGTATATTTGCGCTTGTTCCCAGGCTCCAGCCTGGGAACACCTCTTTTTGTGGCTCCAGCCACATTTTAAAGAAGCGGCTGGAGCCGCAAGAACTAAACGTCCACAGACTGGAGCCTGGGAACGAGGGGTATAAATATGGGACTGCTCTTCAATGTGGAGGCGGCTTCCAACCGCCTGGACTTTAATAGCCTGCAGGATGCAGGCTCCACTTTAAAGGCAGTTACTCACAGGTTCGGTCCCGGACCGCCCTGGCGAGGAGCTTACATCCTGAAGCAAAAAACAAAAAAAATATCAGAAACAGACAAAATCAATAATTCCCAATGTCCTGAGTCTTCAGCCTCCAACATCCAATCTTCAACCTTCAGCCTTCAACCTTCAGCCTTCAGCCTTCTCCCTGTTTCAATTGCGCTCTGGACAAAGCACGCTTTATCTATTTTCTAAGCTGTTTAACTGTGCTTGACAAGCCTGAAGTGCCTTGCGAGTTTTAATTTCCTCACTGACATCCTGAAAAATAACTGCAAACTTCCCGTGCTCGGGACTAAAAGCTTTCACCCGGTAATACTTACCCAGCTCTGAAGAAAAATCTTCAAACTCATCAGGCTTGCCACTAAGAGCAACACGACCGAAACGTTCAATCCATACAGGTTCAGTTTCAGGAAGAATTTCCAGCACCCTTCTGCCCACAACGTTTCCTGCCTTTAGGCCGGTCAGTCTTTCAAATGCAGGATTAACTTCAAGAAACAGGTAGTCACAAGGCTTGCCCCTGTCATCAAAAATAATATCGTGCAAGGAAAAGGCTGCAGGCATTTCAGTGAACAGGTTGCGGTAATACTGTTCACTTTCCTTGAGAGCCTTCTGCACCTCTTTCATATCTGTAATATCCATAATATTGCCGATAATTCTAACTACCCTGCCATTTTCTTTTTGCGGCCAGCCAGCAGTGCGAACCCATATTCTGCTGCTGTCAGCTTTGGTAAACGGCAGTTCAAGATCATAAGCTATACCCTCATTGACTGCCCGATCAAAAGCTTTTTCAAGCTTTTTTCTGGCCTCCTGACCATAAAAATCCATATCTTTTTCCACATCGCTGGGATTATAATTCTTAGATACACCATAGATATTATAAACCTCATCCGTCCAGACAATGGTGCCTGATTTTACATCCATTTCCCATCCGCCTATTCTGGAAATTTCCTGGGTCTTATTCAGGAGCAGCTCATTTCTGCGCAAAGCTTCTTCAGTTAGCTTCAATCTGTTGATGTCCACAAAAGATACCACTGTGCCGGAAAATATATCAGGACCCACACCATAGGGAACCACACGCATCAAATACCAGCGACCATCGCTGGAGCATACCTCCTGTTCCGTCTTGACCCCTTTTTCCTGAACAGAACGGATAATGGCACATGGATCGACGCCTTCAAGATAATGGCCAATATGTGTAATGGGCCGGCCTATGTCAGTGTTCAGCAATTTGAAAATTTTGCGTACACTTGGAGAAAATTTACGTATTTCCAGATTTTCATCTAAGAGCAGCTTGCCTATCTGAGAACTGCTCAACAGATTGTCGACATCATTGTGCAGTTCAGTCAGTTCAATAATTTTACTCTGGTATTCAGCATTCACAGAATGCAGTTCCTCATTGGTGGATTGCAGCTCTTCGTTGGTGGATTGCAGTTCTTCATTGCCAGCCACCAGCTCTTCATTGGTGGCCTGCAATTCTTCGTTGGCGGTTTCCAGCTCTTCCACAGTAGCCTGAAGATTTTCTCTCGTGAATTGAAGCTCCTGCTCCAGGTCATTGATACGCTGCTCTGCTTCCTGGGACAGATCATACGAGCTGCAATGCTCTTTTTTTTCAACCTTTTTTACTTGAGGCCTGTCTAAAAAAATAACCAGCAGGGGCTCCTGGCCCTTTTGAGCCGGCAAAGGCTTAATAAGCATATTGACTGTTTTTGTCCCTGCCTGTTCCCGGAGACGGACATTGGAAAAGCTCTGTTCTTTACCTGTGCGCAGAACCCTGTGCACTCCGGTGGAAATGGGTATAGCCAGATCCCTGACCGCCATTTTGGAAATATTCATGGACAGCCTGCCTGAGGGCAGCCTGAAATATTCATTGCTCTCACCGATGATATGCAGCACATCAAGGTGCTCATTAATAATGACTGCCACATGAATTCGCTCTTCAGTCAGGGCTTCAATAAAACGCTCCAGTATCATGTCGTCAGGGGCAGATCGCCCGCTGCGGTGATATGCAGGTCTGTGATAAAAATTTTTGTCTGCCCTGTCAGGCACAAAGTGCTGACTTTCAGAATGCAAAGTTTGTCTGACCCTACCCTTGGAACGGTAAATTTTATTTTTGTGATCCAGACTTTCAAAATAATCGCCCATTTCCCCGGCTGTTTCGCTTGTCCCAAGCATAAGCAGACCTTTGGGGTTCAGGGAAAAGTTAAAAAACTCTAAGACTTTGCGTTGCAGACTGGTCTGGAGATAAATCAGTAAATTTCGACAGCTGAGCATGTCAATCTTGGTAAATGGTGGATCCTTAATCAGATTGTGCTGGGCAAACACCACCATTTCCCTCACTTCCCTGCAAATTTGAAAGCTATCCTGCCTTTTATTGAAGTAGCTTTTTAAAAGCTCCGGAGGCACATCTGCGGCAATGCTCTCAGGATATATTCCTGCGGCAGCATACTGAACTGAATCACGATCAATATCAGTGGCAAAAATTTTAATGTTTGGCCTGCCATCCATTTTTTCAGTCAGTTGTTTAACTAAAATGGCCAGGGAGTAGGCTTCTTCCCCCGTGGAACAGGCAGCACACCAAAATCGGTATTCTTTACTGGGTGAAGATCCAAACAGCTCAGGAAGCCACCTTTGTCTCAAGCTGTCAAACGCCTCACGGTCACGAAAAAACCTGGTTACACCTATTAAAAACTCCTTGAACAGTATGGCAGGCTCAGAGGAATAACTTTCAAGGCAGGACAGGTAATCCCTGATATTATCAACGCCATTTATGGTCATGCGCCGCTCAATCCTTCTTGAAAGCGTACTTGGCCTGTAATGGGAAAAATCCACCTTGAATCTGTCGCGAAGGGTGGCAAATATGCGGTTCAATGCGTCTTCATCGCTGCTGACAGTGGAAGAAGTCTGCTTTTTGGCCACATAGGGATGTCGGGAATAGGAAGTCAGTTGATCAGGCATTTCAGCCGGATGCAGGATAAAGTCAACCAACCCCGTGGAGATGGCGGCCTTGGGCATGCTGCTGAACAGGGCGCTTTCTTCATCCTGCACCATGACCATGCCTCCATTCTCTTTGACAGCCCTCACTCCCCTGGCTCCATCACTGCCTGATCCGGACAGAATAACACTGACAGCTTTATCACCCTGGTCCTGGGCAAGGGAACGTAAAAATATATCAATGGGCAGATTTATAATCCCTTTGGCATGTTCTTGAGGACTCAGCATCAGACGGCCATGATATATGGTCAGATTTTTTTTGGGGGGGATAAGATAAATGTTATCAGCCTGAACTTCCATCCCGTCTTCAACCCGGTTCACATTCATTTTGGTTTTCTTGGACAGAATTTCCTTCATAAGACTCTTGTAGTCAGGTGATAAGTGTTGAACCACAATAAAAGCAAGTCCGGTGTCACAGTCCATGCCGCTAAAAAAGGTCTCTATGGCCTCCAGGCCTCCGGCTGAAGCTCCAATTCCTACATATAAAGAAGGTTTGGTTTCTGAAGATTCTTCGATCATGATTATCCTCCCATCATACATATTCGATACTGGAAACCTTGCCAGTTTTATCAGCTTTTGCCAAGCGCTAAACTTTCTGGTATTATAGAAAGTGAATGCAGGAACGGTGCTTCATCAACTTATCTGTAAGAAACTTAAACCAAATTTGCTGCAAAATCAGACAGTTAGGTTTTTCAGTTTTTTTACGATTTTTGCTTATAATTCATGCACATTTGCCTGAAAAGTTCCGTCAAAGACGGGAACTTTGCGCCTGGCAGAGGGACTGTGCCTCGCTGTGAAAATTTTTTCGCATCAGGCGTTTGTTATAAACTACAGCTAACAGGAGTTTTCAACACATGAATATCACATCAAAACTTATTCAAGAAACAGTAGAGGCTGTTGAAAAAGCTGGCAGCCTGATTTCCCAGGCATGGGATAAGCCAAGAAATATCAGATATAAAGGCCCTATAGACCTGGTCACTGACACTGATGTAGCTGTTGAGGAGGAGCTAAAGCAGCTGCTGGGCAAAATATTACCTGAGGCTGGTTTTCTGGCCGAAGAATCAGCCAATGACACTATCCTTGGGTCAGAGCCTTTATGGATTATCGATCCTCTGGATGGAACTACCAATTTTGCTCATCACATTCCTTTTGTGGCTGTATCTGTAGGCCTGTGGACGGGAAAGCAGGTGGATATGGGCATTATTTATCTGCCTGTTATAAAAGAAATGTTCCAGGCTGCCAGAGGGCATGGCGCTTTTTGTAATAACAAGTCCATCCGCGTATCTGAAACCAGGATCCTGAAGCCCGCTCTCATCGCCACAGGCTTTCCTTATACAGTAATCAAGGAAATTGACTCTATTATCAAGCACATGCGCCAGGCACTGACTAATACCCGTGGCGTGCGCAGGTGCGGCTCAGCTGCTACTGATCTGGCATACACTGCGGCTGGAAGATTTGATGGATTTTACGAAATCGGGCTCAACCCCTGGGATACTGCAGCAGGTCTGTGTTTAATAGAAGAAGCAGGCGGGCAGGTTACCACATTCAACGGTGATGCTTATCTGCCGGGAATGCACGAAATTCTCGGCACCAACGGGCTAATTCATGAAGATATGATAGCCTTGCTCAACAAGTGATGCTGTCTGCAAAATTCACAAAGAGGTGACTGAATACTGCAGTTACTTTTTTGGTTTGGACTCGGACTCCCAGCGTGGGGCGCGTTTAAAAAATATTTTTTTGTTTTATCTATTGACAAACTTGCAACAAGAAGTATAACTTAATTCTTTTACGGGAAGTGGCGCAGCTTGGTAGCGCACCTGCCTTGGGAGCAGGGGGCCGCTGGTTCAAATCCAGTCTTCCCGACCAATAAAATCAAGGGGTTACGGTGAAAATCGTAACCCTTTTTTTTGGCAAAATATCCTGGGGTACAATATTTCTCAGGGTGTGGCGGATGGGTGCTTACTGGTTGTTCATGCCTTGCTCCCGATGCCCATAAGCTCCATTATTTCTGAAGTTTTTTTTGAAACTCGATTATGGTCTCAGCTTACTTCAGTTCTTTTTTAGCCTGGCATGTTCCAGTTCAATCAAGTGATATATTTTTCTTTATGCTCTGGGCAGCATCTCAATCTTGAGAACATGCCCGGTTGCAGCTGCATATTTTTTTAGACTCCCTATACTTGGGTTGAATTTGCCAGACTCAATCCTGGCAACACTGGCCTGCTTTGTGTCCATGCGTATGGCCAGATCATTCTGACTAAGACCAGCCCTGGACCTGGCCTCTATGAGCATGGACGCAAGCTTGAACTCCGGCTCCAGGCGGTCATACTCAGTTTTTTACCTCTGAATCTTCCATGAGCTTTTGTTTCAAGTCATTTAACGGTTTCACTTTGGAGGCTCCTCAATCTTTTATTGTTTAATGGTCGGATTTCATAGTTGAGCATTTGCACTCTGGCAAACCAGTCAGGATAACTCTCATGCTCATACAAAAAATAAAGACGCAGAGAATTAGCATTGCCAATAATATCGAAAGTGCTGCGATCACTATTGATTTTTCTCAATTCATCATGGGTTTGAGAAATTGAAGAACTTTTTCCATGTTTTTATATTGACAAATAGTTTATGATTTGATTAAAATATTATATATAAAATTATAGTCAAACTGCCTTTGTAGTCAGATATGTTTAGCCCCAATCTTTACATAAGCTTTGCATGGGAGTCTTGATGCTTGATAGAAATCAACTCATCAGACAAGAAGGTTCCTTCTTTGCTGTCAAAAGCCCGCATTTGCCTGCCATGGTGATACTGGCTTTTTTATGCTTAATGAAGATATTCATGCTTCATAAGTCACCATTCTTAAAACCTAACAACTGCGTAAATTGTACCTTGCCACCCGGAAACTGAATCTTTTACCACCGTGATTTTCACAAAAAGTTACAGTGTCAACCATATCAGACCTTTGAGTGTAGCACAGTGTCTTGATCTTCCGGAAAACACCTACCTCCAAGATGACACATTGAATACATCGGTTAATGCTCAAGTAGATCCCGAAGTGACTGTTCCTGCTTTCCTTAATATGGGCTAAACTTTAAAAAAAGGAGCCTGGTCCATGTCGTTGATTTATCGCATATCATTCCTGATTCTTATTGTACTGCCCTCTTTCTTTTCTTCCCCTGTTTACGGGCAGACCCTTTACCAGATGCTGGAGAGGGTTGTTGTTGAACACAACCTGATTCAGGCGGCTGAATCAGGCAGACAGGCAGCAGCCCAGGATGTCCGCCAGGCCAGGGCAGACTGGCTTCCCCATCTTTACGGCACAGCCAGTGTTGGCCAGGAATACATTGATCCGCCGGGCCCCAGGTCTTCCACCAGTGAAACCCGCAACTATCAGAGCCTGCGGGCCAGTCAGCTCATCTTTGATTTCGGACGGACCGGCTCAGGCATCAACAGGGCAAAGGCAGGGTTTGGAAGAAGCGAGGTTGAGCTGGCTGCCACCAGACAGGATATTATCCTTCAGGGCATCACTGCATATCTTGATGTATACCGAAATGCAAAAAGGCTAGAGTTTGCCAGACAGTCTGAGCAGAGGATTATTGACCTCACAGGCATTGAGGAAACCCTGGTCACCAGGGGTGCCGGCCTGGCATCGGATGTTCTCCAGGCCAAGTCTCAGCTGGCCGGAGCCATGGCCCAGAGAGCCAGGGCGGAAGGACAGCTCAGTATTGCCCGCAGCCGTTTCAATACTGTATTCGGGTTTAGCATATCAGATGAAGATATCCGGCAGATGACCCGACCATCCAGCCCCCTGGAGTACCTTCCTGCTTCAGTCATGCAGGCAGTAAAATCAGCTGAGGAAAGCAGCCTGGACCTGCATATTGCCCAGTACAATATAGAAATGGCAGAGCATGATATCAAAATCCGGCAGGCCGGATACCTGCCCCGCCTGAACCTGGTGGGTGAACTGAAACGAAAGGAAAATGACTCAGGAGTCCGGGGCACGAGAAACGAAGCTTTGGGCATGGTGGAAATAACCTGGGCTTTATTCAGCGGTGGTAAAGACAGAGCAGCCACAGCCCAGGCCAGACATATCTTAGAAGAACAGCAAAAAATCAGAGAAGATCTAAGCACTCAGATAGAGGAAAGGGTGCTCACAGCATGGCAGAATCTGATCACTTCCAGGGAGAATGCACGTTTTCTAAAGGATCAGGCCGATATACTTGAAGAGTTTTTAGAGCTTGCCAAACGCGAGCGATTACTTGGAACCAGATCTTTGCTTGACGTACTAAACGGCGAGGTAACTCACCTTAACGCCTTGAGCAATGCCATCTATGCTGATGTGGATCAGGACCTGGCGGTTTACGGCATGCTTTACGCCATGGGCATACTTGAGCTGGATGTATTGTCGCAATATTGATTTTTTCAAATGGCTTAACTGTTACGATTATTGTAACTATTCACCATAACAGGCAGCCTGCCTGGGGCTAAGGTTTATAATAAAAATTATTTGCCACCGGCTGCGCTCGACGTAAAGGCAGACTGTAAGACAGACTGAATATTTTCCTCCTGGCGACTTGCCAGCAGGAAAGGATGCCATCGCCTTGCGGCGCGGCAGAGTGTTGCACCGCAGGTGCTGACAGCTTTTCGGCGGACAGGTCGTCCGCCGAAAGATATCCTGTGTATGTCTTTTCAGTCTGGCTTACTGAGGCTAACAATTCTTTATCAGGCAAGTTTGAGGTTAACCAAAAACTATGGTGATTAGTTACCGATTATTTTTATCAACACACATGAGTTTGATTCAGCCCCTGCGCAGACATACATTGTCTGCATGGCTCGAGTCTGAACCTTTTAATCATGGAAAAAATCATGAGTGAATTACCAGGACAGGAAATCGGCAAGGTCATAGGACTTAAGGGAAGTGTCAGGGCTGAAAACATGGACGGGATAAGGCTCTTAGAACATGGCTCTTCCGTATATGAAAAAGAAACTATAATAACAGAATCAGATTCCAATGTGGAAATCCGCTTTCTGGATAATACCCTTCTTTCACAGGGCCCTGATTCAGTGCTAAGGCTTGATGAATATATTTTTGACCCTCAGGCCATGGAGAATTCAGGACTTTCCTTTAATCTGATGCAGGGGGCTTTTCGTCATGTTACTGGCAGGATAGCAGAAGAGACTCCCGAAAGGGTAAATCTGGAATCTCCTTTGTCTCTTATAGGGATAAGGGGAACAACTACAGTACACATGATAAAGGTGGATCATGAATCCCACGGTGCTGAGAATCTTTCCGAGGGATTCAGCGTTATTATCCAGGATTCATTTGGAGAAATCAGGGTAATTACCCTGCCCATGAGCATGATGGATGTTTTCAGGGACCAGCCCATGGGTTTCATGCGACCCATCACGCCTCAGGAAATGGAATTTTTCAGGGAGTTTGCCCCTGCTGTTCTGGGTGAACAGCCTCCGGACGAGGATCCGGACGATCCTGATGATGACGATACCTTGCCCGACGGAGTCGGTGCAGCACCAGGAGATGACCCTGACGATCCTGATACCACCCCGGACCCAACCCCTGAACCCGAACCAACTCCTGCTCCTACTCAACCTCCAGATCCTGATGATGGGGATATACCCGATCCTTCAGATCCTCAATCCATGACGCAGGCCAAAACCAAGTTTCAAATAATACCTGCATATTCTATAGCTACTTCTCCTGCACCAACGCCTGCGCCAACACCTGCACCTACACCTGCACCAACACCTGCGCCTACACCAGCACCTACACCTGCGCCAACACCAGCACCAACGCCTGCGCCTACCCCGGAACCGACTCCTGAACCTACCCCGGAGCCTACACCTGAACCTACACCCGAGCCAACACCGGAACCGACACCTGAACCGACTCCGACTCCTGAACCAACGCCTGAACCGGAACCAGAGCCGGAACCGGAACCAGAACCGGAACCGGAACCTGAGCCTGAGCCTACACCTGCGCCAACGCCAGCACCTACACCAACACCGACTCCGGAGCCAACCCCGGAACCGACTCCTGAACCGACTCCGGAACCGACTCCTGAACCTACACCCGAACCAACTCCAGAGCCCACTCCGGAACCCACGCCTGCTCCAACACCAGAGCCCACTCCGGAACCTACGCCGGAACCCACACCTGAGCCAACGCCTGAGCCTACACCGGAGCCAACTCCGGAGCCAACGCCTGAGCCTACACCGGAGCCTACACCTGAGCCTACTCCGGAGCCTACTCCGGAACCTACGCCGGAGCCTACACCTGGGCCTGGGCCAGGGCCGACGCCGCCACCGCCACCGCCGCCCACGGACAATTCAGCCCCTGAGAACTGGGCAAATATGGGCGCGGGCGGGGACCCGAATTATGGCTGGTTTACGGAAAATGGGTTTGTGAACCTTGTCAAGGGGACGGATGGGGATGATAAACTTTCTCCCCATCCGTCTGGTAATGAACTAGTAGTTTCCTCTTCTGATCCGAAAAGCGCTGTTTTTGGGTTTGCCGGAAGTGACCAGATACAAATTCACAATTCTCATGGGAATAGAATCTATGCCGGGGAAGGAAATGATGACCTCTGGATCAACGGGAACGGCAATAACACTGTTTACGGCTGGACTGGAAATGATACAATTTCTGTAAGCGGTGAGGGGAATAATCTTATTTATGGCAATTGCGACAATGACCTGATTCACATTCACTCAACTGCAACCGGACAGAATACAGTTTATGGAGGGGATGGCGATGATACCATAGATGCTGCCTACAGCACCGGAAACAATGTAATATACGGAGGCAGCGGAGATGACCTGATTTATTCTGGAGAGGGTGATAACAAAATATACGGGAATGAAGGGAATGATCATATTTATGGAAATATCGGCCAGGACACCATTGATGGCGGATCTGGCATTAATACTTTGAGCTATTATGAAAATGATCCTGTCATTGAATCTGTTAATATTGACCTGCAAAATAATTCTGCGGTCGTGACTGGTCTGATGAGTACAGAATATACTCAGCAAATTTTCAACATACAAAATATCTTCGGCAGTTTGGGTAACGACACTATTTATGGAAGTTCAGACAATAATCAAATTGAAACAAATACCGGTGATAATATTGTAAACACGGGAGGCGGAGACAATCATGTTTTTACAGGGCCTGGGTCAAATACGATTTCGGGCGGATCCGGGGAAGACTGGATATGCGTTCCTGAATCAGGCTATGCCAATAACGATATTATTAACGGGGGAGGTGGTATTAACAATGTACTCGCGTTTTTTTCGGGAGACCATACGGATAATGTTCTAAGCACAGACAGTGATTTAAATAATATCCAGACAATAGTACTGAGCGGATGGGGGGGTAAGGGGGTCGACTTGACCGGACAGAGCGACAGCTTTGTTTACTCAATTAACAATGCTTATTGGGAAGAGGGTCACCCTCATGAAGGCGAACTGTTTGACGTACACATTATATCCGGCAGCGGCAATGACACCATATGGAGCACCCTGGGTGACCATACTCTAGACGGGGGGGTGGGCACAGATTCGTTGCACTTTGCTGTAAAAGGATATGAGGACTTTGACTGGTTTCTTGATCCTTTGGATTCTGTGTATGTTAACCTGGCTGTTAGAGAAGCCAAGATCATCAACAGCTCGCAGGAACTTCTTCATACACAGGATATTGCCAATTTTGAAATTGTCAACGGGACTGAGAACAATGATACCATAGTCGGCAGCGGAGGCGAAGATACCATCTGGGGTGTTGCGGGAGACAATTCCATTGACGGCGGAGAAGGGCATGACTGGATTCACGCAGGTCCTGGCGACAACACCGTCCTTGGCGGTGGAGGGGATGATGAAATTATTGCTGGAGACGGACACAACAGCATTCTTGGCGGTGATGGCAATGACACTATTATCGCAGGAAATGGGGATAATACAATAGATGGCGGTGAAGGTCATGATGAAATCTTTGTGGGGCATGGAAACAATGAAATATCCGCTGGTGGAGGCAATGATTTAATTAATGTTGGTCCTGGAGGCAACGGTCAAAATCATATAGTACTGAATAGCGGTGAAAACACCGTATACGGCGGAGACGGCGGCGATACCATAATCGGAGGAACCGATCCTGACATGATATGGGGCGGAGCAGGCGATGATTCTATCGTGGGCGGCGGCGATAACACTATTCGCGGCGGGTCTGGAGCTGATACTTTGACCGGCGGAACCGGGAACAATTTGTTTATTTTTAAAAGCATTGCAGATTCGCCAGCAAATCCAAGTTATGATACAATAACGGATTTTGATCCTGCAAAGGATGCTTTGCATGTCCAGCTTGATAATGTAGAGGAAGACATTCAATATATTGGTGATGATACTTTTTCTGTAGGCGTCGGGCCTCAAGCCAGATTTGATGAAACTCAAGAAATCCTGGAGATAGATGTCAGTGGCAATGGTATAGCAGACATGAAAATTGAGCTTCAGGGGGTGAATTTGGCTAACCTGGGAAGCACAGGCCCGGGTGCTGGTATTGACTGGCTTAGCTGGGTAATAGATGATTCTGATGAACATGTAAGCATCCCTGATGAAAACCTCAAAGCAGCAATCCTGGGAGCGCTGGGAAAAGACCCCGGACACGAACTTACAAAAGGGGATATGGAGGAACTGACAAGTCTGTATGAAGAGGAAGAGGGAATTGTAAATCTAACCGGTCTGGAACATGCTGTGAACCTGACGTATCTTCACCTGAACTACAATGAGATAGACAGCATTGCCGCACTTTCCAAGCTTGAAAATCTGTCCAGTCTTCACCTGTTTGACAATTCTCTTGACAATAACGATCTGTCAGACCTGTCGGGCCTGACCGGACTGGAATATCTTGACCTGGGCATGAATCCCGACATCAGCAACATATCCGGACTCTCGAATCTGACGAACCTTGTAAATCTCGGTTTAGGATACAACAACATTAACGATATCTCCGCGCTTGAGGGCATGGAAAACCTTCAATATCTTAGAGCCTATAATAACCAGATAGAAGATATATCTAGTTTGGCCGGACTTGTGAACCTGACAAATCTTGGCTTGGACAACAACAATATCAGCGACATATCTGACTTGTCTAATCTTGTGAACCTGACAAACCTTGGTTTGAGCGGCAACACCATCAGCGACATATCCCATTTGCCTGGCCTTGTCAGCCTGACACAACTATATTTAGGAGGCAACGAAATTAGCGACATATCCCATTTGTCCGGTCTTGTGAACCTGAGAGAACTTTCTTTGGGGTTCAACGAGATCACAGACATATCTGCGCTGTCCGGTCTTGTGAACCTGGAATATCTTTCTTTGGGGGACAACAGCATCAGCGACATATCAGACTTGTCCGGCCTTGTGAACCTGCAACACCTTACTTTGTGGAACGTCAACATCAGCGACATATCCCCTTTGTCCGGCCTTGTGAATTTAGAATCCCTTGATTTGCGTAACAACGACATCAGCGACATCTCCCCGCTGGGCGGGTTAAGTAATTTGGAAGAGCTTCAACTTGACGGAGCTGACAATGTGATTTTAGGGACTGACGGTTCTGAAGAGATAACAATCCCTGGAGAACACTTGGGCAATAATGTTGCTGTTCTGGCCTTTGGTGGCGATGATACTGTGGATGCGTCCAGCAGCACCGGCGATAATTACCTTTTAGGAGGAACAGGAAACGACTCCCTGATCGGCGGGGAAGGCAATGACACAATCTACGGCGGGGAGGGCAATGACACCATAATCGGCGGACAAGGGGCTGATGAACTCTGGGGTGGAGATTCTGCCAATCCCGGGGCAGGGAGCAATGTGTTTGTCTATACCAGCGTGGATGACTCTCCAGTAGAAGGGTATGATACAATAATGGATTTTGTGTCAGGGGCTGATGCAGATACGTTGTTATTTGAAATTGACGGTTTTGAAGAATACCAGTGGAGAGGATCAGATGCTTTTGAGGGTGAAGATCCTCAAATCAGGTATGTTATAGAAAGTGGTGGAGCCCAGTTGTATATTAATTTAGGAGATAATGACCAAGCTGATATGCAAATATTTCTTAATGGACTGAAAGATGAAGATATGGGAAATTTTCACGAGAATATTGATGGAGCGGATGCTACGTTAGGATAGATGTCGTCTTGGATGGACGTAAGGCCGAGCCCCGGTACAACCAAGAGAGAAGAGAAGACAGATTAGTAAAGAGATAAGAAGCCGAGCTGGGGCTCGGCGTTCCCAGGGGGGGAAAAGTCAGTAACATCGTTATGTGAGCTGACCTTCCATTTTGCAGGGGACACGCGCCAGTAATACAAATACGAATACCCGGCTGACTTCAGCCTTTCGCCATGAAAAATGATACAGGCCATCACTCCTGGGGAGGGCCGAGCACCAGCTCGGCATTTTTCACCGAGGAACGAGGTGAATTCTTTATTCACAACGACAGATAAGACAAAAAAAGCAGCACCTTGAATTTACTGACTACACCCTTCAAGTTACCTGATAAGGCAAAATCTAAAGAAATAAGAGGCCGAGCTGGGGCTCGGCGTTCCCCAGGGGGGGGGGAACTACAGCAACATCGTTATGGGGGCTGACCTTTCATTTTGCAGGGGACGTGTATTGGGCATGAAAAATAAAATAGTTGGCTGACTCCGGACTTTCCCCATGAAAAAGGATACAGGCACTCACCCCTGGGGAGGGCCGAGCCCCAGCTCGGCCGTAAAAATTGTCCAATGATCAGGCTTTTGCGTTTACACAATCCCCAGCCAGACTGCCAGCAGGCCCTGCGCTTTTTTTAGTGCATCAGCCTCCAGCTTTCCAAAAACATTTCCAGCCTTTTCCCGTGGTACAGTTGTAATTTTGTCAATCATAACCTGGGAGGTTGTGCGCAGACCATTAGATTCTGAAGGCTCAACATTCAGCCTGAACAATGGAGTATCGCGCAAATCACTGGTAATGGGCAGAACTGTTACTGACGGGTGCATACTGAACAGGTCCGACTGAATAATCAGTGCCGGACGCGGATTGCCGTATGCTCCAGGCTGCACAATGCTTACAATATCTCCGCGCCTCACTTTTTCCAGCCTCTGACATCTGAAACATCTTCAATCCAGTCCAGAATCTCCTTTTCTTGAGAATCATCGGCAATCATCAGGCTTTGGCGGCGGCATTCTTCAGCAAAGTCCTCTTTTCTGGTATCCGGCACCCAGATCTGAACAGGACGCAATCCTGACTGCTTCAGCTTTTCCCTGTGCTTTTGCACTCTTTGACGAATTGATAAAGGCATTGCATGCTCCTTTTTGTTTCATGTAACATTCGTTCTTTATGTTGTCAACCAGGGTAATGATAGATTACAGCCTTGTTTTAAGAGTGCCTTATCCTTGGCAAGTGCTAAGCTACATACCCAGCCGGGAACAGAGAAGAAAAACTGAAGAGTAAAGAAGATAAGAAGCCGAGCTGGGGCTTGGCGCTCCCAGGGGATAAACGTCTGCAGCATAATTAAGTGTGCCAGTCTTTAACCTTGCAGGTGTCATATAACGATCGCGAATAATAAGATGACCGGCTGAATCTGGCCTTTCCCCATGAAAAATGATACAGGCGCTCACTCCCTGGGGAGGTCCGAGCCCCAGCTCGGCCGATGTCAATATCTTCAAGCAGTCAACCTGTCTCGTCAAAAAATCATCATACCTGAACACATGCCTTTAAGGAACGTAACAACCTGGGCCGCATCCCTCATTGCAATTGGGGCAGGCACCCCGAACTTATTTATAGTGATTCGAATTTATCCGTCAGTCTGCGGGACAACTCAAACACAAATCCCTGTTCAAAATCATTATGCCATCTGGGAAAGGTAGAGGTCAGCACCAGGATTCTGATTTTACAACTGACATTGTTGTCCATGCCTGTACCAATAATGCGGATTGTCTTTGTTATCAAAATATAAATCAAGACGTATCATCTTCACACTTCGCGTCAAGCGCGAAATGTAAACATCATCTTTACATTTCGCGCTTGACGCGAAGTGTGAAGATGTGGCAGTTTTTTGATATAAGATACAATGACAGTACCTGTTCAGCACATTTTTCATCTCTTTAATAAAGCCTGCATCCTGATTTGTATTCATGAATTTTAACAAACGGGTAATGCTCCCTTTTGAAAGTATTTAGTAACTATTCACCACATTTAAAAATTGACATAGACAAGTTGGCCGAAGGTGTTAGTTGATGTCCATGAACTCAGGCCATTTTCCTTCGAACAAGAGGTTCAGTCATGGAAATCTTTTACCGGACGCTGGGCTATTGCTAATAATGACCGCCTGGGGCTTGGGGTTACAGGCAAGAGTTTCTGGATGAGAGATTACTGGGACCGCTATATCCGCAATGAGGAACATTTTTACATAGTTCTGGACTATATTCACCAGAATCAGGTCAAGGCCGGGTTGTGCGGGAACCCTCAGGACTGGAGGTGGTCCAGTGCGTATCCAGGAAATGCTTGGGTGATAGAGTGTGGTGTTGAATAAGGCAGGCCAAGCTGGGGCTTGGCATTCCCCAGGGAGGGGGAACGCCCGTCCCATTATTAAGTGTACCAGCCATCCACCTTGTAAGGGACACGCGTTGGCCATGAAAAATATAGATGCCGGGATGACTCCGCCTTTCCTCATAATAACTGATGCAGGCGCTCTTTCTCTGGGGAGGGCCGAGCCCCAGCTCGGACGAGAAGAAAGAAGAGTGAAGAATTAAGACGCCAAGCTGGGGCTTGGCAATCCCCAGGGAAGCAGAGGCAGGCGGTTTCTGACCAGGGCAGCATTCTCTTTAACCAAATCTTGACAAGTTGAGTGATAGCTTGCCAGCAGGCAATAAAAATGATTTAATAAACTAATGCGGTTTTCACCCGCAACTCAGTGTTAAGAAAAGAGTACTGCATCATAATTGGGACAGGCCCCGCAACATACACTTTGGCTTTGCCGGAATTTATACTTTCGCAGGACATAAGCGTGTACCGGCAATTAGTCCCCAGCGGGGACAGTCCCAAACCCAAGCGACCTGTCACTTTATGCTGCCATACACTTTCTTGTTTTTTGTGACAGGTTTTTCGGTGCAAGGTACTAAAGTCTGCATACTCATAAGTCCACAGGGGGAGCTGAATGGAAGCCAAAATTGCTATAGATGATAATTTGTTACAGGATGCTTTATCCGTTAGTGGCCTTCAGACCAAAGAAGAACTTATTAATGAAGCATTGCGGGAGTATATCAAAGTCAAAAAACGAAAAGATCTAACTGAACTGGCGGGACGTATTGAGTTTTATCAGGATTTTAATCATAAAAAAATGAGGGAACTAAATAAATGATCCTTGTGGATACGTCCGTCTGGGTCGAAATCATGAGAGATAAAACCGGAAACGTGGTTTCCGCATTTCAGGAAAAAACTCGGGATCATTTGGTTTGCCTTTCCCGTTTTAATCAATTGGAGCTTCTTCAGGGTGCCTTGAATGAGAAAGAATGGGGACTTCTTGAAGATTATCTGTCGACCCAATATTTTCTTGAAACCACAACAAAAACTTGGCGGGAGGCAGCCCGGATCTATTTTGAATTACGAACACAGGGGATTACTGTCAGAAGCCCCATAGACTGTTGCATTGCCCAGCTAGCCATTGAGAATAAAACACTTCTACTTCACCGAGATAGAGATTTTGAAATGATTTGTAAGGTCAGAATGTTGAACCAGGAAAGGTTTGAATTTCCCTAAACTATCATTTCAAGTCTGATTTCTACGTAGGATTCTATATAAACCTCAGCTGATCAAGACATCCTCATGAACATCCTATTTGTGCATCAGAATTTCCCCGGCCAGTATCTGCATCTGGCCCCGGCCCTGGGTGCTGACCCGGAAAACAGGGTTGTGGCCATGGGCACCAGGACCGGGGTGTCCCTGCCAAATGTGGAGATACTGGTTTAGAGGATTAAAAGAAAACCCAGCCCCGAGATTCATCCATGGCTGTCTGAGCAGGAAGTAAAGGTCATCAGGGGGGAGGCAGTGGCCAGGGCGGGCATGCAGCTTCGTTCCCAGGGATTTTTTCCTGATGTTATCTGCGTACATCCTGGCTGGGGCGAGGGTTTGTTTCTTAGAGACGTCTGGCCTGACTCAAAGATAATCTGTTTTTGCGAGTTTTATTACCAGGCCAGGGGCAGCGACGTGGGCTTTGATCCTGAGTTTTCCAGCGGCAGGCAGGATGAAGATCTGTTCCGGCTGCGCATGAAAAACGCCCACAACTTTGAGGAGGGCAGGGTCCCGGCTCGGCCGTTAAGAAATAAGAACGAAGAAAAGAAAATGCCAAGTCGGGGCTTGGCATTCCCCAGGGAAGCAGGGGCAGGCGATTTGTCTCTGGGGAGGGCCGAGCCCCAGCTCGGCCTAGAAGAAAGAAGAGTGAAGAGATAAGACGCCAAGCTGGGGCTTGGCAATCCCCAGGGAAGCATCCCGAGTCCCGGCTCGGCCATTTCATCATGAACAAACAATCATCATGTCCCGCCAAACCTTAAACCTGCCTAAACACGTCTTCAAGGGATGCCATGGACGAGGCCCCATCCCCCATTGTGACACAGACGAAACCCTGCAATCCATTACCTTTCGCCTTGCTGATTCTCTGCCCCGGGACAAGCTGGTTCATCTTGAACAGGAACTTGAGTGCATGCCTGAGGATAATCGAGAAACAGAGCGCAGGAAAAGGATTGAAAGCTGGCTGGATAAAGGAATTGGATGCTGTGCACTGGCACATCCGGAAGTGGCTGAGATAATTCAGGACACCCTGAAGCGTTTTCACGGACAGAAATATCAGCTGTTCGCATGGTGCATCATGCCCACTCATGTCCATGTTCTAATTTTGCAGAAGGATTCCCTGTCCTAAATTGTACAGTCATGGAAGTCTTTCTCCGGACGCTGGGCCATGGCCAATAATAAGCGCCTGGGGCTTGGGGTGAAAGGGAGTAATTTCTGGATGCGCGATTACTGGGACCGCTACATCCGCAATGAAGAGCATTTTCATGCAGCTATAAACTACATCCACCAGAATCCGGTCAAGGCCGGGTTGTGCGGGAACCCTCAGGACTGGAGGTGGTCAAGTGCATTCCCTGATAATGCCTGGGTGATAGAGAGTGGTGAAGAATAAGGCAAGCCGAGCTGGGGCTCGGCGTTCCCAGGGGGAGGAAACTTCAGTAACATAGTTATGTGCACTGACCATCCATTTTGCAAGGGACAAGTATTGGTCATAAAAAATAAAATACCCGGCTTCTAAGTAACTTCAAAAAAACTGGCCCCCGGATCAAGTCCGGGGTGACGGTTAAAGCAAAATACTGCTTTTTGCCATCATCCCGGCGAAAGCCGGAATCCAGGTATTTTCTTGTTCCCAGGCTCCAGCCTGGGAACATCTCTTTTTTGGTGGCTCCAGCCACATTTTAAAGAAGCGGCTGGAGCCGCAAGAGCAAAACGTCCCCAGGCTGGAGCCTGGGAACGAGGGGTATAAGTTACTTACACGGTCGGTCCCGGGCCGCACAGGTGAGGAGCTTACAACTGCTTGCATATTGATTCCATCGTCCTCCATGCATTATATTTTTTCCTTCAGTATCTTGCTAACCCCTCAACAGCTTATATTTTATCACTTCAGAAACCCATAATGCCTCCTCCTTTTTTATCACCTTGTCCTTCTGAAAAAAAAGTTATATATGAAATTTATATTAGCCCTGATATTTGCCCTGTAGGCATTACCCGCTTTTGGACTGTCCTCTGGCGGGTTTACTTTTGTGAGGGGGATGGATTTTTTTTTCAGGAGGATATTTCATGAATCTGGCACATCTGCAACAAATCGGCTCTCCGAGAAACTACCAGGAAGATGATATAATATTTCATCAGGGTGAGCCTGGAGATGAAATGCATGTCCTGCTTTCCGGCAAGGTAGCCGTTTACATCAATTCTGTCCACGGATTCCCCATAGAAGTGGCGGCAATAGAACCAGGCAATGTCTTTGGTGAAATGAGCGTTCTGGAAGATGAACCTCGATCGGCAACAATAATTGCCAGTGAAGATACTGTCACTATCGCTTTAAACAAGAAAAATTTTCGACATTTCATTAGAAATCAACCTGAACTGACATACAAATTACTTAAGGTTTTAAGCGGTAGAATCAGAACCTCCAATGAACAGTTGGCACAAAACTGGGACTGCAGCAAAGATGATCTGGAAGCCCGATCAGACGGGTCCTCCCTAAAAGCTGACCAGGATAAGGAGAAACAGTCGGGTAGAGATTCCTGCAGCAGTGAATTCTCAAAATCACCGCCTCCTAAAGGCCTCTTTCCCCCTGCACATAAAACATACTCAAAAAATATCGCAACAGACGATAAAAATTTCACTTTTAAAAAAGCAATTTATTGCCCTGTATGCGATCATCAGTTTGATGTAAAAATGCTGAAACTTAGTAAGCTGCGGCTAATTTCAACTGATAAGGATTTCAGGCAGCGATTTGCCGATTTCGAGCCAATCTACTATTCCGTTTGGATGTGTCCGGTATGCAGTTATGCTAATTTCCACAGCAACTTCCAAAGCATTTCCAGGAAAAATATTAACCTCCTTAAAGAAAATACCAACAATCGGAAATCAATGGTCAACATACATTTAATTGACCCAAATGATATCAATTATGTGTTTGTCCAGTATTACATGGCAGATAAATGCATGAATGAAATCGGAAACTGCGATATCCACAAGGCTAAACTCTGGATCAGACTTAAGTGGCTGTATCAGGATTTAGAAGATGAGGAAATGTATAGATACTCATTATCACGATCCATAGAATTGTATTACAATGCCATGTATAATGCCAGACCCAGTTTGAATCCTGAACAGGAACAACAGGTTGGTCTGCTCCTTGGCGAATTGTACATGGAAAACAAGCAATACCAGGATGCGCGGAAACATTTCTGGAATGCATCAAGAATAAGAGAAGGTAAAGAAGTGATGAGAAAACAGGCCTCGGACAGGCTGTGGGACCTGAAATCCATGGAATCTGAACAGTCAGGATCCGAGACTCGCAGGAGCAGCAAGTCGTCAGATAGCGAAACAATTTATTTGAAAGCTTAAGCTGCCTTCTTGTAAATCGAAATGCAAAATACTGGCCCCCGGATCAGTCATCCCCGACTCGATCCGGGACCGGGGTGTAAGTCATGAGTGTGACAGTTGAATCCCGATATACACCAAGAGATGCTGCCAGGCAAAGCAAGTCCCTAAATTCCCACATAGTTTTCAATTTTTGCAGCAGTTGGTTCAATAATTTCTGTCAACTGTTCAAAGAGTTTTGAGGCTTCAGAAAATGACTGCCTGTTACGCCCCGCAAATTCCAGGGACTTTGCGGTTTCAAAAGCAGGCTCAGCAGCAAATACCCCCAGCATGCCTTTCAGGGTATGTGCTTCCCGGGTAAGCGCTTCATAATCCTCGGCAATTATGGAAGCTTTTATTTTTTTCATATAGTCCTGGTACGAGTCCATGAAGTTTTGACCAAGCTCTTTGAGTAACTCTTCATCATTATCTATTCTGGCCAGCGCCTTGTCCAGGAGCACAAGTTCCTGCGATGCAGGACCCTGATCATGATGATCTGTGTCCTGCTCTGAATCTGACTCTGAATCTGATTCTGATTCAATAACACCTTTCATGCCCAACACTGCTGACATTTCCCGAAAAAGATCATCCTTGCGGATTGGTTTTTGCACATAACTGTCTGCCCCTGCTGCAAGACATCTTTCCCTGTCACCCTTAAGGGCAAACGCAGTAACAGCAATAATGGGAAGATGCCCACCTGTGACTTTCTCTTCCTCTCTAATTATTCTGGTTGCTTCCAACCCATCCATTTCAGGCATCTGAACATCCATAAGCACAAGATCATAGGAGGTGGATTTGATTCGCTCCAGAGCAACAAGACCATTTTCTGCAATTTCCACTTTGTGTCCATGTCTGTTTAAAATATGCCGGGCAAGTTTCTGGTTGACTTCATTATCCTCGGCCAGAAGAATATTAAGGCCGTAAGGAGTGGACAGCATGTCAGGCTCTGCTTCCATGGATACATATTCATCAACTTCCTGACCACTGATGGCATTTATAAGCGTACCGAGAAGGACTGACTGTTTGACAGGTTTAAGCATATAACTGAAAACACTTAACTCTCGAAGCCTTGCTGCATCTCCCCTTATTCCACCGGATGTGAGCACCACAACCCTTGGAAGCTCTACACCATCAAGATTACGCATCCTGTCCAGCACTTCAAAGCCATCCATGTCAGGCATATGAATATCCAGAATCATCAGCTCGAAAGGATCAGCCTGTCCAGCTGTACCCTTAAGTAAGTCAATAGCTGCAGCACCCCCTTCCACCAGCACCGGTTCCATACCCCAGTAATTCAACACTTCATCAAGAATGCGGCGGTTGGTTTGATTGTCATCAACCACCAGCACTCTGACTCCCTCTAACTGCTTTGCATCACCGAACACTTCGGTTTCATGGGTTTCAGACGCTAAATCCAGCGGAATAACAAAATGGAAAGTGCTGCCATTACCAGGCTCGCTTTCCACCCAAATTTTGCCTAACATGAGCTCAATCAACTGCCTGCATATGGCAAGACCCAGTCCGGTTCCGCCCTGTCTCCTGGTGGAACTTCCATCTACCTGGACAAAGGTATCAAAAATATGCTTCTGATGTTTACTGCTGATCCCGATGCCAGTATCTGAAATAGAAAAGTGAACTTGCCTGAACCTATTTTCAGCATGAAACTTCTTCACGCAGTCATCCATGAGCACGTCGTCTGCTTCTCTGACATTAAGCTGAACCTCACCGCGCTCTGTAAATTTAATGGCATTGGAGACAAGATTGATTATGATCTGGCGCAGCCTGTCTCCATCTCCAATAAAGCCTTCTTCAAGCACTGGATCGATCCTGACATTAAAGTCAATACCCTTATTGTGAGCCTGCATGGCAAGACTGCGTGCGGCATCCTCTACAGTATCCCGCAGCCTGAATGGAGCATGGTCGATATCCAGTTTGCCTGCTTCAATTTTAGAAAAATCAAGAATATCATTAATCAGGCTCAGCAAAGACTCGGCAGATGCCCTGACTATGGTCAGGTATTCCTGCTGCTCCTTGGAAAGCTTGGTGTTCAGGGCAAGCTCGGTCATACCCATGATCCCGTTCATGGGTGTCCTGATCTCATGACTCATATTGGCAAGAAATTCGCTTTTGGCCCTGCTGGCACTTTCAGCCGCCTGGGCAGCCTCTTTATACTTGCGCAATGCTTCTTCGAGCTGATCATTGAGGTCCTGCAGATTGTAATTGCTTTCCTCAAGCTCTTTTTCGCGCATAATCAAATTGGTTACGTCATGGGCCAGCTCTAAATAACCCACTACATTTCCATCCCGATCCTTGAGAACCCTGGCAACCGGACGGATATACATGGTTTTGCCGCCTGGACGGTTCCATTGGATAATTTTTTCAGAATCCACCTTGAGCCCTCTTTTCAGGGTGTCAATGGGGCAGTCCTCTGTATCGCAGCAACTGGCGTGGAACACCAGACTGCAGGTCATATTGCGCAGGTCCCGGGTTTTACGAATTCCAGCGATATTTTTGGTAGCCACATTGCCCATGATGAACTGAAAGTTGGAATCTACGACAAAAACAGGATCAGGTATGGCATTAAGTACTATTTTGTTCATACTCATCACTTCATGAAGCTTATCCATGAGTGAATTGAAATCCCGGGCAAGATCAGATATTTCATCATTACCATGATACTCAAGCCTTGCCCCGATATCCTGAACATTGCCTGACTGAATGGTTTTCATCTGATTTCTGATTTTACTGATGGGATCCAGCACAGCTTTGCCCAGCACATGCCTGGCAAGAACAAAAAATACAACCATGATGCACAGGGGCACAGCCCACAATAAAAGCCGCAAATAGCTGATCAGGTTCTGCTCATAACTGATATCCAGGACCATGGTCATCACACCTATGGGCAGACCACTGAAATCCCTCAGGGGAAAGGCAGCCACTGCTGTACACTGCTGCGACCTGACATGCAGGGTATTCTGGCCTGCTACCAGATCCTGCCTTTGTACATAATAGCCGTCATTTTGCTGACCATTACCGGCAAAATAAACAAAATCATCAAAATGGCGCTTATCATCGTCCAAACCGTCAGGTTCGCCAACAATTGCCAAAAACTGGTCCGGAATGAAAAGACTCAGCTCATGCAGTCCTTCAAAATCAAGACTTTGCCATAAAACATCAAACTCTGATAAAACCTCCACAGAGCCCTGATACTCGCCTTGACGACTGAAAACTGGCACTATTCCTCGCAGAGCCGGCCCTCCACGTCCTATTTCAATCCCATATAAAGGCTTCTGGGACATTATGAGGTTACTTATAATAGCCCGAAAATCTCTTAAATCGTCAGATTTATCCACCATGCTTCCGTCTTCAGCAAGAGCGTTTTTTTCGCGCCACATTCTCACTAAGCTTAAACCGTTGGGTAAATGAAAATGCAGCCTCAACTCTGATCCTGGACCATAAAGCATTTCCTGGCTCTGGACATGCTCAGACAAAGAGGTGCGCAGATACTCCCTGGCCTCCTGCACATAAGGGTCAAAAGGGTCATCAATATCGCCCTGAAAAGCTATATCATATGCCCTGCCAACTTCTGGAAAATAGGCAAATATGGAGGCCTGCTCCATGGCCTTTATGGCCATTAGATCAAAAAGACGGGATACTTTAAGCTGCTTCTCCAGTGCAAGCTTTTGAATAAAAGAGCCCTTGATTCTCTCCAACTGATGATTGGCAATAAAAAAGCCCAGTGCTCCAAAAAAAAGGACCACCAGAACCAATGGTATGAATATTTTGTGCTTGATCTTCATGAAAGCCTTTAGAGAATTGAAGCGCTTAGTGGAAAAAATTTCAAAACAACGAAATTGACAGCGCAAGACACGAAGTTTTTTTTAAGAATTGGGTTCTTTTTTAGAGTTTATAGTCAATAAGTTTGGATAGATAGCCGGTCGAAGCCCAAAGACATATTGAGCTTCAAAAAATGTAATCAGAACAAACACTTCTAAGCAACTGGAATCGTTTTGATAATAAAATCAGATACTTACAGTTTTCACATTTTTAAGATTTTTGCTTATGATTGATGCACATTTGCCTGAAAAATTCCGTCAAAGATAGGAACTTTGCGCCTGGCAAAGGGACTGTCCCTCGCTGTGTAAATTTTTTCATTTAAGCAAATTTTTTCCAGGAACCAATGCAGCATCAGTCTTGTTTGTAGCACCTCGCGGGGACTGTCCCAATTTCCAGAAAAGTGACAGGCTCTTAAAGTTACTCACGCGTTCGGTCCCGGTCCTCTCGGGTGAGGCGCTTACAAGTAACTAGAATCATATTGACAATAAAATCAAATACTTACAAATTGCAGTATATTTGCTCTTGTTCCCAGGCTCCAGCCTGGGAACACCTATTTTTTTGTGGCTCCAGCCACATTTTGAAGAAGCGGCTGGAGCCGCAAGAACTAAACGTCCCCAGGCTGGAGCCTGGGAACGAGGTGTTATGAGTTACTCGCAGGTTCGGTCCTGGTCCGCCCGGGTGAGGAGCTTACAAAAAAGTTTGACTCTCCAGTAAATCTGGACTGCTGCAGGATAAAAAATCAAGCCGGAAAAAAACACCTAAAACATACCAATTTAGAAGGCAATTGGAATTTTTCTACATAAACATTGTATCCTTGGCAATACATGTGAAAAAAGACTTTTAGTAGCTTACCAAAAACAATAATGCCCAAGATCCATAATCTTAACCCTCCAGCCTTAACCCTTCAGCCTTCAGCCTTAACCCTCCACAATCCACCCTGAAAACTTTGAACAAGCTCGGCAAAAAAAGATACTTCATATCAAAATTTGCTCAGGCTCGGTCAAAGGCAGGATAAAGAAAAAGTTGTTGCCCAGTGGTGTTGGTTCATATCCTACCTCACCTCCATGCAATTCTACAATCTCGCGGATGAAAAAAAGACCATGTCCAGTTCCCTGTTCCTGTTCTGTATTGCCGGCCCTGAAGCCTTCTCGGAAAAGATTCTGCTGTTCTTCAGGTGCTATATGAGGTCCGGTACTGAATACGTTGAGTTTGATGCCATGAAGACCAGGACCGAAGAAATCGGGCTTATGCTCCCAGCCATAAGAAATAAATTTGGTCTCATTACCTGCAAAGTCATATACAGCCCTGGTATACTTGGAAGCATTGGAAAACAGGTTGGCGTAAACCTGGCTGATCAGTCCAAGATCAACAACTACTTCAATTTCCTGATCAGGGACTCCGGCCAAGGCAATATCAATACCCTTTTCTTTGAACTCCCTGAAGAAACGGTTGACCTGAGGATCAATAATCTGGCTCTTGAAATTACAGCTTTTTCTTTCAAGTACATATTTGCCCTGTTCAAAATGGCTGCGTCTGAGCAATGTTTCAAGAAACAGACTGGTCTGTTCGTAATGTCTTAGAATTTCACCAAACTGTTCATCCAGTCCATTATGTATGTATTTGAGCTTAGCCATGAGTTTGGCCTGGGATTTCAGACTGGTTTCCGGGTCTGATCCGGCTGAAAAAAGTTCAGTTAAATCCTGCTTCATTTCACCCAGGGCATTGATATTAGCTTCAAGGCGCCTGTAATATAGCTTAAAAAACATATTGGGAACTATTACGTTATGCCCTATATCTTTTACCAGAGTTCTGATGAAATACAGATGTTCCTGGTTCTTGCGGCTTATAAGACGTAAATGGAGCTGGAAGCCCACACGATTAGCGAATTTTTCAAAAAAAAGACTTTCGTGCCAGGAAATCTGACTGGCAGGTGAAACTTCCAGCATGCCTATGAGCCGCATGGGAGGATTAAATGGTAACTGGTCAATAAGCTCTTTATTACCCTTAATGGGCAGATAAAGGCAATTGTTTACTGTTTTGGGCCTGGAGCAGAATACCAGTGTCTCTTCACAGCTGTATGGTTCAGGGCAGTCAGAAAAACAGGTGGTGATTTTGTCGGCCCGGTTTTCATTGAGCAGGTAAAGACTGCAGTCTAAGTTGAAAAAGACCTTGGGGATAAGTACGCTAACTGAAAGAAGGTCATCAAAACTTTCAAATTCCTGACTCAGATCAAAGAAAACATTGAGCGCACTGCTTTGGATTGATGTAAAATTGTATTCAGCATAATCATCAATCTTTTCATGCATTCTCTTCTGGACTCTGAAAGATCGATCCTGGTCCAGACATTTGAGGGAAACATCAACTATAGGTATTTGGTCGTCCATAACTTTATCTTTTGATAGAGATTTGCATTACGTACCTGACAGCGAGCTTGAAAAATAAGCGCTCAGGCTTGAAAACCGGCTATTGACATAAACCTGATTATTTTTACACTGTATGTTCTCTCAAGTCAAAAAAATTCGTGTCTCTCTTATCAATTTTCAGAGGTGATGTAAGTAATGCCCGGATACAAGGCGCATGCAGCTGGAGCCGTAGTTCTTGGTGCCGGAACCCTGGCGGCAGTAAACTGGATGGAGTGGTACACTCCTGACCCCCTTACTGCCCTTATGCTCATGGGCTTTGTTGTCCTGGGCAGTCTTTTTCCAGATGTTGACACGGATTCAGTTGGTCAAAAACTTTTCTATACCATTCTTGCCATTATCAATCTTACGTTCATGGTCCTTGGTCATTACAAATGGGCTGCAGTTCTGGGGTTCTGCGCCATGCTGCCTGTTGTGGCCAGGCACAGGGGCTGGATACATACCTGGTGGGCCATGTTTGCTGTACCCATGATCATCTTTATCATTCCCATTATTTTTTATGATATCCCCTGGAAAAGCCTTCTGCCTTTTTACTTTGCTTCAGTATTTGGTTACTTCACGCACCTGCTCTTTGACAGAAAGTTTGTATAATAAGACTATGGTTACTGGTCATCTGTTATTTGTTATCCGTTATCTGGTGTTTCCTTATAGCCAGTATCAAATAATTAGACTGCAGCTAAGTACCCTGCAGATTTTAACCCTTGACAAACCCCGCCCACAAAAGGATACATTCTTTCCCTGCATACCTTTTTTTGAAACCTAATGACAGCTCTGCCACTGAGAGTGCTACCAACCATGTATTTACCATAACATGCAAAAACCAAAATTTCTCAAACAAAAACCCATGCAAAAGGTCATGATCGCCTTGATTCCAATGATCCTGACCGCTGTATATTATTTCGGTCTCAGAGTGCTGGCGGTCCTTATTATATGCGCTGTTTTTGCCTTTCTTACTGAATGGATAATGGCATCACGCCGCAACGGCAAAGTTACCCAGGCCTGCTTTGTTACTGCTCTGCTTTATGGACTGGCACTGCCACCGACAGTCCCCTACTGGGTGGCTGCAACAGGAATAATTGTGGGCATATTGTTTGGAAAGGAAGCCTTTGGCGGTTTTGGCAAAAATGTTTTCAATCCTGCCATTGTGGGTCGGGCTTTTGTGTGGATCTGCTTTCCTGTTGAGCTTACTGCCAGGTTTGTTCCTGTTTTCAGCGGATTTCCCGGAGGATTTACCAGCTGGAGCATGTCCAGTACAGCAGTTGGTCCTGCATTTACCGAAACCCCTGGATTAGATGCCATTACAGCATCCACCCCCATGTTTGCTGCCCAGACTTACGGCTATATGACTGATCTGACATCCCTTTTTACCGGTCATATTGCCGGCATCATCCCTGTTGACGGACATAATTTTGTCCTGGGCGCAGGCTCCATGGGAGAGGTCAGTGCTCTGGCAATCCTCATGGGTGCAGCCTACCTTTTGTATCATAAAGCTGCTCAGCTTAGGCTCATGCTTTCCCCCATAATCGGGGCCGTGGCCATGACTGTTTTCATGAAATACATTCTCGGTCTGTCTTCAGTTCCAGACCCCATGTTTGTTCTTTTGTCCGGCGGACTTATCTATGCAGCAGTTTTTATGGTCACCGAACCCGTCAGCGCCCCCAAAACACCCCGTACCCAATGGATTTACGGCATATTTATCGGGGTAATGATTATACTCCTGCGTTATGAAGGCATATTCACCGGAGCTGTGGCCTTTTCCATCTTGCTTGGTAACATGCTGGCCCCGTCTCTTGATCTATGGATGAAGAAAATCAAGGCAGCCAGGGCGAAACCATGAAAAAAGACAGCACAGCCTATACTGTTTTCTTTATTCTGAGTCTGACCCTTTTTTTTGGAACAGGGGTTTCTCTGGTCCATCATTTGACCCGGGACATGCTGGCTGAAAATGAAGTCATGCATATGAACCGTACTCTCACCACCGCCTTTTCCTTAGATGTGACCGGTGACACCCCATCCCACTACCTTGAAGCAGTTGAGACCGGGCTGATTAAAAAGGAAATTACTCATCAGGGCAGGCAATGGAATGTCTATGTCCGGGACGACAGGGGTGAGCCTGCCATTGGCTTCATTTTTAAAGGCAGAGGAATCTGGGATGTCATCAATGGAGTGATTGTTCTCAGTAGTGACCTTGAAACACTGCTCAGCCTGCAGTTTCTGGAGCAGCACGAAACACCCGGCCTGGGTGCCCGCATCGAGGAAGAATGGTTTAAAAATGAATTTAAAGGTTTAACAATTGCCTGGGAGAAACCGCGCAACCAGCGTATTATCATAGGTACTACACCTGAACCTGACCCTGTAAATCAGGTTGATTCCATCACCGGGGCCACCCAGACTTCCAAGGCCCTGATGGATTCCCTCAACAGGGAACTGGATTCATTCAAAAGAATGGTTGAGGATAACCCCAATATCCTGGGGGATGATCATGATTAATACACCCGGCAATATAATGAAGCAGGGCGTGTTTTCAGAAAACGCCGTCTATCGTCAGGTTCTTGGCATATGCTCGGCCCTTGCTGTAACCAACTTGCTGGCCAATACCCTTTTTATGTGTGTTGGCGTGATCTTCACCACGGTCATGTCCAATGTTACTGTGTCTGTTCTGCGCAACCACATCCCCAAGCGGGTGCGCATGATCACCCAGGTACTGATTATCGCCAGTTATGTAATGATGGTGGATATTGTCATTAAAGCGGTAAGCCCGGATATCCACCGGTTTATAGGGCCCTATGTCGGGCTGATTATTACCAACTGCATTATCATGGGCCGGGCTGAGGCCTTTGCCTCCCAGAACAAGCCATGGCCGTCTTTCTGGGATGGACTGGCTGCAGGACTGGGTTATTCACTGGTGCTTATTGCCATAGCTCTAATCAGGGAACCCTTAGGATTTGGCACCATTATGGGCTATGAATTGCCTGGCAAAGACATCTGGTGGTACCAATGGACCATCATGGTCATGCCTCCGGGAGCATTTTTCATGCTGGGCATTTTGACCTGGATCGCCCGGGCCAGGCTCGTCAAGAATAAGACTTTGGAAAATTGAGAGAGGGAGAAGGCGGAAGGTGGAAGGCGGAAGGCTGAAGGCTGAAGGCTGAAGGGAGAAGGTGGATGGTTGAAGCTCAGCACACGGGCGGCCCGGGACCGAATCTGCGGGTAACTGTCTTTAAAGTGGAGCCTGCATCCTGCAGGCTATTTAATTCCAGGCGGCTGGAAGCCGCCTCCACCTTGAAGAACTGTCACATATTTGTTCCCCTGGGGCGGCCCGGGACCGAACCTGCGAGTAACTGTCTTTAAAGTGGAGCCTGCATCCTGCAGGCTATTTAATTCCAGGCGGCTGGAAGCCGCCTCCACCTTGAAGAACAGTCCCATATTTGGAAATTGGGACAGTCCCCGCGAGGTACTATAAAAAAGATTGATGCTGCATTGGTTTCTGTAAGAAATTTGGTTTGATGACAAAATTTACACAGCGAGGGACAGTCCCCCTCCGGGCTGTAAGCCTCCGGGCAGGAAGCTGTGCCAGGCGCAAAGCTCTCATCTCCCCTCGTTCCCAGGCTCCAGCCTGGGGACGTCTTACTCTTGCGGCTCCAGCCGTTTTTTTGAAATGTGGCTTAAGCCACAAAAAAAGAGGTAGTAGCCTTAGCACGTTAGAGATTGCCGCGCTCGAAGACTCGCTCGCAATGACACATGAGGTGTTACAGATGTAGTTGCTGAAAATCTGTCACCCACGAGGAAGCCTAAACGACCGAAGCAATCTGTATGGTAAAACCATAATGATTTGAATTTATTAGCAAAACGTATCCAGTTACTTGTAAGCTCTTCACCTGGGCGGACCAGGACCGAACCTGTGAGTAACTTTACGAGTCTGTCACTTTTCTGGAAATTGGGACAGTCCCCGCGAGGTACTATAAAAAAGATTGATACTGCATTGGTTCCTGGAA